>DATBTL010000399.1:0-6056 GCA_036559345.1 Chloroflexota bacterium
CGCTGTTTATTTTCCCCGCTATTTTCGTGGTCATTCTGGGCCCGATCGTGCCCCAAATCCAGAGTGGCCTGGGCTCGAAGTAGGGGCCCGGATGCGTCGGGTACGGATACGCAATATCACCCGTGGGGGGTACCTGGCGGAGAACGCGGGGATGGCCACGAACATCCTCACCCGCTTCCGCGGCCTGATGTTCTGTAAAGATCTTCCGTCTGGCGAGGGATTGGTACTGATCCCTGGTGGTCAGATCCACATGTTTTTCATGCGTATTCCCCTGGACGTTATTCACGCCGACAAGCAGGGCATGGTGCTCCGTGTCCTGCATGGGATCAAGCCCTGGCGGCTGGGTCCGATGGTGCGGAAGTGCCGGATCGTGATTGAGCTGCCGGCGGGCACGGCCGCCCGCACCGGCACCGAGGCGGGCGACCTGATCGAGCTTGAGGATCGTTAACCGCCCATGCCCCGCCTGCCGAGGGCGCCCCTGAACTTCCTCTTCCCCCCGCGTTGCCTTGCCTGCCGCCGTCGTGGGGCCTTCCTGTGCTCCTCCTGCCTGCGGGACATCGAGAGGATCCCTGATCCCTTCTGCCCCGCCTGTGACCGCCTGGTGGACCCCGAAACGCCGGTGTGCCGCTGTCGGGCGCCCGCGCCGCTGTTCGTGCTGGCCGCCGGTCCCTATCAGGGGCCGTTGCGGAAGGCCATTCACAGCTTCAAGTATCAGGGACAGCGGGCCGGGGCGGCGGATCTGGCGGCCCTGATGGTCCCCCAGGCGCGGCGCCTTCCGGCGGGCGAGCCTCGGATCGTCCCGGTGCCCCTCCACCAGCGGCGCGAGCTGGCCCGCGGCTACAACCAATCGGCGCTGCTGGCCCGCGCCCTGGCCCGCCACCTGGAGGTGGGGTCGCACGACCGGGCCTTGAGCCGGGTCCGCCATACGGCGCCGCAGGTCGGGCTGAACCGCGTCGCCCGCGCGCACAATCTGCGCGACGCATTCACCGCCGATCCCAAGCACTGCCGGGAGCATACAATCGTCCTGATCGACGACGTCTGCACCACCGGCGCCACCCTCCATGCCGCCGCCGAGGCCGCGCTCGCCGCCGGAGCCGCCCGTGTATACGCGCTGGTGCTGGCGCGGGCGGTTCCTGGGGAGGATCGTTAGTCTACGCCGGGGTCGCCGCCAAATGCCGCGCTTCCCACTCGTCCAGCTCGGGGGTGAAGTAGCGGAGACGGATCTTACGGAACTCGGTCGAACTGTAGAGCATCGCCCGCTCGGAGATCCCGGTCTCCACGGCGATCGCGTCCGCCACCTGTTCGCACTCCTCGGTAGTGCGGGCGTGGATCATGCTGAACACGTTATAGGGCCAGTCCTCGTAGGTGGGCCGCTGATAGCAATGGCTGACCGAGGTAAAATGAGCCATCCGGTCCCCCACCTGGTCCACCTGGTCCACCGGCACCTTCCAGACCGCCATCCCGTTGGCCTTGAAACCAGCCTTCCTGTGATGCAGCACGGCGGCGATCCGGCGCAGTTGTCCCCGCTCGATGGCGACGCTGGTCCAGGCAAAGAGATCCGCCTCGGTGCGCCCGATACTGGCCGCGAGTTCGGCATAGGGCTGGGATACCAGGGGCAGATCCTCTTGCAGCAAGCGGATATAGGTCAGATCCTCGGCGGTCAACGGCGGCGGCGCGATCAGGCGGCGGAACTCCCCGTAGGCGGGCGCCGATTGGCGGGTCGGATCGGCTTCCCCCGTCATGTCCAGGGTGACGCCGATTTTGAACAACTTCAGGGTAGGGAGGATGCGGGTCGATACCGCGCGGGCCTCACGGTGCAGCACCGCCACCGTATCCTCCAACGAGGAAGCGGGCGGCACCGCGATCGTGAACCAGAGATTGAAATGATGATCCCGCTTATAATTGTGGCTGACTCCCGGATGCCCATTCACCGTGTGCGCGGCATGTAACTCATCCTCGGGGCGGGTGGCCATGGCCACCAGGCTGCTCTTATAGCCCAGGGTGCGGGTATCGAAAATGGCGCTAATCTGGCGCACGATATTCTGGCCCTTGATCGCCCGCAGGCGCTCGATCACCTCCTCCTCCCCCAGCCCATAGGGCTCGCCAATCGCGGCGAAGGGGCGCGACACCAGAGGAAACTCCTCCTGTAGCGCGGTGATGATCACTTTGTCGGTGCGATCCATGGTCGGGGCGATAGTAGCTTCCATGATGGCGGTCCTCCCAGGGGCGCTTCGCGGTCAAGACAGCGCGCGCCAAGGGTCGAATGGGCGGCGCCGGAATGAGATTTCAGGCTGTATAGTCCTCAGGATACCAGAACGGGCGGTCAGGGCGGACTGGGCGAAGCGCGCCGGCACGGTATACTCAAGGAAGCATCCACGAAATCTGGCGCGGCATCCCTTTGACTTGGAGGTAGTTGGTGGCGCGGACGGACCGCGCGGTTTCGCGCCCTGTCTTCCTCATTATCGGCCTGGGCATCTTCCTGGCCCAACTCGACGGTACGATGATGAACGTGGCTCTCCCGACCCTGTCGCGCGCCTTCCACGCCGCCAACCTCAGCGCCGTGCAGCTCGTGATCACCGCCTATTTGGCGGCCGGGATCGCCGGGCTCCCGCTCCTGGGCGCCCTGGCGGATCGCCTGGGACGGAAGCGCCTGTTCCTGGCTGGCTTCGCGCTCTTTGGCGTGGCCTCCCTTGGCTGCGCCCTGGCCGCGTCGCTCCCGATCCTGGTCAGCCTCCGGGTAGTTCAGGCCCTGGGCGGGGCGCTCCTCACCGGCACCGGACTGGCCCTGGCCGCGGGCCATGGGCCGGCGGGGCGCGGCCACTCGCTGGGGAAGCTGGCCCTGGTTTACGCGCTCTCGGGTCTTCTGGGGCCGCCGATTGGCGGCGGACTGGTACAGACATTCGGTTGGCAAGCCGCTTTCTGGCTGAATATACCGCTGAGCATGGGCGGATTCGCGCTCGGGTTCCGACACCTTCCGCCTGACGGACCGCGAATCGCCGCCGGCCGACTGGACCTTACTGGAGCCACCCTCCTGGCAGGCGCCGCCGCTCTGTTGACTGCCTCCGCCACCGCCGCGCATGCGCACCTGGAACTCGGGGGAATTACCCTGTCCTGGCCAGTCCTGGCCGCCCTGGGGCTGTTCGTGGTGGGCGGGCTGTTGCGTTGGGAGGCAGGAACATCGGAACGCGGCGTGGCCCCGCTGTTCGACCCGACCTTGCTGCGCATCCCCGCCTACGGGGCCGGACTGTTGCTGGCCCTGATCAGCAACGCGGTAACAGTCGGCCTTTTCGTTCTGATCCCCTTCTGGCTCTCTACTGGTTGGCAGGTGAACGCGGGCGCCATCGGCCTGATTTTTCTCCCGGTGGCCCTGGCTTTGGGCGCCCTGGCCCCGGCCGCCGGTAAGTGGTCGGATCGGGTGGGAGCGCCGCCGCTCACCGCCCTGGGGATGGGGCTCGGGGCGGGCGCCGCCGGACTGCTGGCTCTTTCGGCCGCCAACCTGATCTGGCCCCTGGTAGTCCTCGCCATGCTGGGGATCGGCGCCGGAAGCGGCCTGTTCACCGCGCCCAACAACAACGCGGTTTTGGGCAGCGTGCCCGAGCACACCCTCGCCATGGCGGGGAGCATGTTGAGCGCGGCCCGGACCCTTGGGGTGATTCTTGGGGTGAGCGCGGGCGGCGCCCTGTTCGACGCCGTCCGGGCCGGCCATGGGGCGAACGCGGCGGCCCGCCTGCTCTTCCTGCTTGCCGCCGCTCTCTACGCCCTCAACGCCGTGCTCTGCCGGACCTTGCGCCGGGGGCATATGATCCAGGAAGCAGCGGCGCCGGAGGTGAGGGCTCGGGCGGCCCGGTAACCGGCAGCCGGCCCAGTTCGACTCTTCAGGAAGCGGCGACCAGCGGCATCACGGTGATACTGTCGCCGAACCTGGCAAAATCGCCGACATTGTGGGTGAGGAGCCGCGGCACTCCATGCGATCGCATGGTCGCCACCACGTAGGCATCTCGGAGCTGCCGGTCACTGGTGGGAAACCGTTGCATCAGATCCAGGAGCGCCGCGGTCACTCGCGCCGTATCGTTGGCCACATGAAACCAACGCTCGAACTGATGCACTTGCCGAGCCAGAACCTGGGTCGGTACCAGCTGGGGAAATGATCGCGGCCGGGACAGTACGGCCACATACTCACAGAGAATCTGGCGGCTAATCCAGAGGTCAACACCAGTCTGCCGCAGGCCCTCGAGGGTCTGGATCGCTTCCTGATGCAGGGGCGCTGAACCTACCCCCGCGGCGACCAGCACATCCGTGTCCACGAAAACCGGCTCAGCGTCCAGAGTCGTCATAGAGATCCTGGCGCCGGAGCGAGAGCTGCTCCGGCCAAGCACCGACATCAATGACCGGGAATTCATCCCGTGCCCGATCACTTGGCGGGATGGGCCGCTCATCAATGACCACCACCACTCGGTGCTTACCGGGTGAGACGGCGAACGGTATCCGTACCGAGAGTTGGCCATCGGGAGTTACAATGCCCTCAGCCTCAACAGTTTTCATGGGTTCTCCAAGCAGATGTGCCGGGAAGCGACGCGCGGTTCGCGGCGCCACGCGGACCACCGTATGACTGAGTGTATCATCCTATAGGTGCCCGACGCCGTACGGCGTCCCTCCTGAAGCACGGAAACACGGAAGGAATGGAAAACACAGATGTCTGCCATTCCCTCCGTGCTTCCGTGCTTCAGGGCGCCTTCACACGGTCGCATCTCACGCGAGATGCACCTAACTCGGGCGAATCGCACCTCTCACGAGTATTCAACGAACGGGATACACTCAAGCACAGCACAAGCGGCGCCCAAGGGATGCGGTATCCGGCGGGCGAGCGTCGGGCTTCCGAGCCACGAAGACGGTACACGTACCGTATACCACGGAGGAGTAACCGATGGCCACCACGACCGCGCCAATCACCCATACCACCTGCGACTTCCTGACGAGCCCCGCTGGATCCGCTCCTATTTTCACTCCTGAATCGCTCAGTGACGAGCATCGGCTGATCGCCCAAACCGCGCTCGGCTTCATCAATAGCGAGGTCGTTCCCCGCCGCGCGGCGATCGAGCATCAGGAACTGGAGAACGGGATCCCGCTCCAGCGATACCTCCTCCAGAAAGCGGGCGCCCTGGGCCTGCTGAGCGCCGACGTGCCGGAAGCCTATGGGGGCCTGGAATTGGGCCTGGAGGTCAGCAGCATGCTGGCCGACGTGCTGAGCGCCAACGCCTCGTTCTCGGTCACCCTGGGGGCCCAGACCACCATCGGATCGCTCCCCATCGTCTACTTCGGCAACGACGCCCAGAAGGCGAAGTATTTACCCGGTCTGGCATCCGGGGAAACGGTCAGCGCCTATTGCCTGACCGAGCCCGGCACCGGCTCCGATGCGATGGCGATCAAGACCCGCGCCGCCCTGGATGCCGGAGGCACCCATTACGTGATCAACGGCGGCAAGCAATGGATTTCGAATGCCGGTTTCGCCGATCTCCTGATCGTGTTCGCCAAGATCGACGACAGCAAGTTCACCGCCTTCATCGTGGAGGCGAACTTGCCGGGGGTGAGCCTGGGGGCCGAGGAGAAGAAGATGGGGATCAAGGGATCCTCCACCCGCTCGGTCTATTTCGACAACGTGCGCGTCCCGGTGGAGAACGTGCTGGGGGAGATCGGGAAGGGGCACAAGATCGCCTTCAACATCCTCAATGTCGGGCGCCTCAAGCTGGGCGCGGGCGGCGTGGGCGGTGGCCGCGGCGCCCTGGCCCTGGCCGCGCCCTACGCCAAAGAACGCCGTGCCTTCGGCAAGGCCATTGCCCAGTTCGGGCTGGTCCGCCAGAAGTTGGCCAACATGGCGGCGGACACCTATGCCGCGGAGAGCCTGGTCTACCGCACCGCGGCGCTGATGGAGGCCGCGGTAGCGGCCAAAGCGCCGAACCCGGTGGCGGGGCTGGAGGAGTTCGCCATCGAGTCCTCGATCTGCAAGGTGTTCGGGAGCGAGAACACGGCCCTGGCGGTAGATGAAGGGGTGCAGATCT
>DATBTL010000400.1:0-3457 GCA_036559345.1 Chloroflexota bacterium
GCTACATCCTGGACTTCGCCGAGCCCTGGCTGGGGCCGTCGGCGACGATCAAGGGGGATGGGCGCTACACCGACGACACGCACATGGTCCAGGCGCTCAGCCGCGTCTACCTGGAAGCGGGTGACCACCTGGATGTCTTCCACTTCGCCCGCGGGATCGTGGCCCAGATCGCGGACCAGCCCCGCTGGATCCCCGAGCTTGGCCGCGAGGCTCCCCTGATCGAGCGGCTGTTCTATCCGGAAAAGTGGCTGCTGATGCGCCTCCGCCTGGCCAACGCGGACCCCAGACTGGGCGGAGTGGGGAACATGGTCAACTGCGGCGCCGCCATGTACGCGGCGCCGGTGGGGATCGTACACGCCGGCGATCCGCGGGCCGCCTATCGCGAGGCGATCGAGATCTTTAGCGCCCACCAGACGAGCTACGGCCTGGAAGCAGCCGGCGTCATGGCGGCCTGCGTGGCCGAGGCGCTCAGGCCAGGCGCCACGATCGAGTCGATGATGGACACCGCGCGAACGTTGGCCCGCGAGGGGACCGGCGCCGCCATCGAGGCCGTGATCGCGCGGGCGCGCGATTTTTCCGACTGGCGGCAGGCGATCGGCCCCCTGCGGGAGGCCATGCGGTCCTTTGATGGGGCCGCCGAGGTGTATCGGGATCGGGGGAACGGTCGCGATGACTGGCAACCGAGCCGCGAACGGAGCATCGAGGAGTTGCCGATTGCCCTCGGTTTCCTGGTGGTCACGGGGGGTGATTTCGAGGCAAGCGTCCTGGGCGGCGCCAACTACGGTCGCGATAACGACTCCATCGCCAGCATGGCCGGGGCTATCGCGGGCGCCCTGCACGGAGACCGGGTGATTCGCCCGTCCTGGATCGCCCGGATCAACGAAGCGAACCGGATCGATCTCTCTCCTCTGGCGGCGGAACTGGCTGAGCTGGCCCACACCCTACAGCTGCGGCAATTCGCGGAGGCTTCCCGCCGGATGCGCGCCTTCACCGTGCTGACGGCGCGCGAGTTGTGAAGGCGAGACAGGGGAGACGCCGATGGTAGACCGCCCGGCCCTGGGGGGAATCAAGGTGCTGGACGTGGCCACCCTGTTCGCGGGGCCGCTCGCCGCTACCTTTCTCGGTGACTTCGGAGCCGAGATCCTAAAGGTCGAGCATCCGCGCGGTGACCCATCCCGCTACCACGGGCACGCCAAGCACGGCATGGGCCTGTGGTGGAAAATGCTGGCCCGGAACAAGCAGGCGATTACCCTCTACCTGGGGGCGCCGGCGGGGCAGGAGATCTTCCGCCAACTGGTGGCGGACGCCGATGTGGTAATCGAGAACTTCCGCCCCGGCACCCTGGAGCGTTGGGGGCTCGGCTACGACCAGCTTTCGGCGATCAACCCGTCACTGGTGCTGGCGCGGGTGACCGGCTTCGGCCAGTTCGGTCCCTACGCGCATCGGCCCGGATTCGGCACCCAGGCCGAGGCGATGAGCGGCTTCGCCCACATCACCGGCCAACCGGATGGACCGCCCACCCTGCCGCCGTTCGGGCTGGCGGACGGGATCGCCGCCCTCGCCACCGCGTTCGCGATCATGGTCGCGCTCCGGGCCCGCGAAAGCACTGGCCGAGGACAAGTGGTGGATATGGCGATCATTGAGCCCATTTTGACCATCCTGGGGGCGCAGCCGACCGTGTTCGATCAGCTTGGGATCGTCCAGCAGCGGGCCGGGAATCGCTCCAGCAATAACGCCCCGCGGAACACCTATCGCACTGCTGATGGCAGGTGGGTCGCGGTCTCGACCAGCGCCCAGAGCATCGCCGAGCGGGTGGTGCGCCTGGTCGGTCATCCGGAGTTCATCCAGGAGCCGTGGTTTGCCTCGGGGGGCGGGCGCGCCGCCCATGCCGATCTGCTTGACGAGGCGGTGGGAAGCTGGATTGGCGAGCGGAACCGCGACGATGTGCTGGCGGCCTTCGAGGCCGCCGAAGCCGCCGCCGCGCCCATCCATGACGTGGCCGACGTGGTGGCCGATCCGCAGTACCAGGCCTTGGGCTCGCTGATCGCGGTGCCGGACCCGGAGTTGGGGCCGGTCTTGATGCAGAACGTGCTGTTCCGTCTCTCCGACACTCCTGGCGCCATCACCACGACCGGCCCCAAGCTGGGCGAGCACAACCTGGCGGTCTATAGTCGTCTTGGAATCGACGCGGCCCGGCTGGAAAGCCTCAAACGCGAGGGCGTCGTATGAGCACCCTTCCCGCTCCAATTCGGAGCTATCTCTATGCGCCGGGCAGCGATCGGCGGCTCTTGGAGAAGGCCCTCCAGAGCGACGCCGACGCGGTGGTGTTCGACCTCGAGGACGCCGTGGCTCCCAACCGGAAACAGGCGGCCCGCGAGCAGGTGGCCGATCTGTTGCGGAGCCAGCCGCCCAAGCCGGTGTTTGTCCGCGTCAATGCCATTGCCTCGGGCCTGACGGAGGCTGATCTGGCGGCGGTGGCCAGTCCCTGGTTGTCCGGCGTCCGGCTGCCGAAGACGGAGTCGCTCAACGAGATTCGGCAGGCGGCTGAGTATCTGGATCGTCTCGGCTGCGCGGCGGGGATCCAGTGCCTGATCGAATCCGCGCTCGGGGTCGAGTATGCCTTCGATCTGGCTCGCGCTCATCCCAGGGTGATTGGGATCGGTCTGGGCGAGGCCGACCTGACCGCCGACCTGGGGGTGTCCGGTGACCTGGGCCTCCTCTACGCCCGATCCCGTATCGTGATCGCCGCTCGGGCCGCCGGGCTGCCAGCGCCCACGCAAAGCGTCCATCCGCACATCCGCGATGAGGACGGGCTCCGCGCCAGCACCCTGGAGGGGAAGCGGCTGGGCTTCTTCGGGCGCTCCCTCATCCACCCATCCCAGATCGCGGTGGTCAACCAGATCTACACTCCCACCGCGGAGGAACTGGAGAAGGCACGGGCCTTGATCGAGCAACTGGAGCGGGCCGAGGACGCTGGCAGCGGTGCCTTCGCGCTGCCCGATGGGCGGTTCGTCGACCGGGCGATCGTGGAGGCGGCCCGCCGTGTTCTCGCCCTGCGAAGGGCGAACTAGTCGTGGCTCTCTGTGAACTTCGCTACTACAGCGCGGCGCTGGAAAACATGACCGCCGCGACCCTGATTCTTCCCGAGGGTCGTCCGGGCCCGTTCCCCACCTTCTATCTCCTTCATGGGCTGTCCGACGACCATACGGCCTGGACCCGCAACACCAGTCTTGAAAGGTACGCGGAGGCATCCCCCTTCATGATCGTGATGCCGGATGGAGGGCGCGGCTATTATTCCGACGCGCCTGGTGGAGACGCCTATGAAACGGCGATTGTCCGGGATCTGATGACCACTATTGACCAAACCTTTCAGACCGATGCCCGCCGGGGGGCGCGGGCGATCGGCGGCCTTTCGATGGGCGGGTACGGGGCTCTCAAACTGGGTCTGGGGCATCCC
>DATBTL010000401.1:0-7858 GCA_036559345.1 Chloroflexota bacterium
CCCAGTGGTGTTCACGTTGGCGATGTTATTGCCGACCACGTTCATGAACTCCTGGTTGGCTTGCAAGCCGCTCAGGGCGTCCGCCATGCTGTTCAAAGGCATCGATTCTCTCCTATTGTCACTTTCCTGGTGCGATCACGAGGGGGTTGAACGTAGGTCGTCTGTTTCAGTAATAGCCGCGAGCCCCCGATTCACCCAAACTGGGGACCAAAACTCATCCTCCTGATCCCCCCACGGCGGTCACTTGACTGAGCGGCACCTGCCGGGCTCCGATTTGTAGAGTCACCACGCCGCCTCCCAGACTTACCCCGCTCACCGTGCCCTGGCCGGTCGTTGGATGGTTTCCGCCTATGCCCGGCATGACGTAGGTGACCGCGCGGCCAAGCATGCCAATCCCTTCGTTGGCTTGTTGGGTCGTGGTCTGCGTGGTCATGGCCGCCTTCAGGTTGAGCATCTGCTCGACGGTGTTGAACTGGGCCAGTTCGGTGACGAAGGACTGGCTATCCATCGGCGAGGTGGGATCCTGATTCTTCAACTGGGCCACCAGAAGCTTGAGGAAGGTGTCGGTGCCCGAGAGGTCGGCGATGGTTCCACTGGTTGTACTGCCCGTGGTTGAGCCCGTGCCGCCCGTACCAGGCAACCCTCCAGTCTGCCCGAGCGGGTTGCTTCCCGCCGCTGATCCGGCCCCCGGGGTGGAAGAGCCGGCCGTGCCCGCCGCCGTTCCCGAGGAGCCCGGATTAGTCCCGCCTACGCCAGTGCCAGGCGTCCCTGTGCCGCCGATACCGCCCGCCCCAGTACCCCCGGCGCCGGGTGTTCCGCTGCCGCCGACCCCGCCCGAACCGCTCCCCGCCGCCGGGAGACCGGCCGCCGCCGCTACCTGGGCGAAGCTGGGCCCGCTCTGGCCGGGATGCGTGGCTGCCGGGCCGGCGGAGGTGAGCCATGGGCTGGCGGCGCCGATTCCATTGATTGGACTGCTCATAATTTATCTTCTCTCCTGGCTTTCACTCAGGCTTGTACGTCGATGCGCGGATTGCCGACCAGGCGGGTTGTCGTGGCCCTTACCGCCGGTCGGTCGGGAATACTGATGCGGACCGGCTCCCGGAGCAGCGCATTCACCGTGCCCGCCCACGCTTGCTGCTCCCCCCCTCCCTGGCCGCCGGTGAACGGTTGGCCGCTCCCATTGGCTGAGAAGTTGAGGCCGCTCTGGCCCGCCGCCGCCGCATCCGGGGTACCGAGCGGGACGGGAGCGGTACCGTGCGGAGCTACTACCTGGGCTTGCACCGCCAGATCCTGGCCGGTCCTGAGAGTGCCCAGCAAATCCGGCAAATGCTTGTTCAGGAGGGTTTGCGTGGAGAGTTGCTGGGGCGTGATCGTCACTTGCAGACCCTCCTGGACCCGTGTAACATGGACCGTTACCTCGCCCAGTGATCGGGGATGGAGCACGACCTTGAAGCTCGCGGCGGCCCCAACCACCTGAAGCGATGCCTGGCGGACGAGCACACCCTGGGCAATCGGCTGGTACATGGCGCCGGTCTGACTGACCGCAGTCGGCGGCGCCCCGGCCGCCGACTGGGTCGCGGGCGCGGAGATGGCCCCATTGACCCAACTCTGGACAGTCGATCCCTCCGATTCTCGGCGAGGCCCGGTGGCCGAGGAGTGGTGGTCCTGGACGGCTACTGTCGGGTTAGGGGCGACTCTCCCGGGCTCGACTGGTATCGGATGAGTCTCGGCCGTATGGGGCCGGGACTGAACACTCCAGGAGAGGGTGAACGGGGCCGGAGTCGGACTGGCCGAGGGTGCGATCCGCGCCTCGCTCGCGTGCGTGGACTGGGGCTGGATGATGGCCCGCGCGGACTCCGATTGGCTGGTTCGGCGAGCAACCTCCGCGGAGGGGTCTCCACCATTCGCCGCCCCCAGCCGCGGGGCCTCCGGTTGGCTGGTTCGGTGAGCGGCGGCTTCCCCTGGTTGGGTATCGCCGCGGACCGCGGACTCCACCACGGCGGCCCCAACCAGAGGGGCCGGCCCGGCGTGGTTGTTGTCATTCACCCGTGGGATTCGCCGCCCCGCTCTCTGGTCCGCCGGGGAGGCGGTTGCCGCAAGTCCCGCCGCGACCGCCGGCCGGGCCAGACTCGCGGCATCAAGATTCGTCAAAGGCGCGGCCGTGAGCGGAGCCGCTTCCGGCTGGAACGGCGCCCGGTTCAGCGCGGGCGTCCGGGGACCGGCATCCTCGTGCTTTGCCAGCGGCCCCGTTACCGCAATGCCGGCGCCGGCGCCGGTGATCGGTCCGGCGTCGCTAGCTGTTTTAGCCATACCGCCGGCGTTCCGTCCGTCCCCGGCAGTCTTGTCCGTACCGGCGGCCAGAAGCGCATGCAGCGCCGCCTCCACGCCCTTCGCGGTGCGCGGGGTTGCGTCGAGCCCGATCTGAGGCAGTGTTTCGCTACCTTGACTCACGATCTGATTCCCAGCGTGCCGGCTGTCCGTTCCCGCGGCGATGGCTGGGGCCAGGGCGCTTACCTTGCCGCGCGGCGAGGGATCGGCGGCCGCGACGCCGCTAGCGGCGGCTTGGCTTGGCGGAGCCGCCACCTGAGAGGCGAGCACAGAGCCGCTGGAAGCAGCGGCAAGTGCGGGGACGCCAACAGGGGGGGCGGACTTCGCGCTTCCGCCGCCAACCGGCGCATCCAGGGGGGCCGCCAGTTGCCCTGACCGATCGGTCGGATCGGTCCGATCCGACCGATCCGACCGATCTGGTCGACCGGAAACCAGCGCGTTCAGGGCACCGGCAAGGAGCGGCAGGGCCGCCCCGCCGGCGAGGCCCGGTTTCTCGGGTTTCGCGATCCCATGGGCGGCGGAACCGCCGTCCGGACTCCCCGCGGGCGGGATCACCGCCGGCGGCGAGGCAGTCGGCTGGGCAACAGCGGCCAGGAGGGCGGCAAGAAGCGCCGCCGGCCCCGGTATCGCCCGCGCGACTCCGTCCGCCGGTTTCTTCGCCTCGTCCGGTTTAGCGGCTTGGGCGGTCGTTGGCGTCGCCGATGCCGTGGGGGCTGGAGCCGCCGAGGTGTGCTCCTCGTGCGCCAGCACGGTGTCAAACGACGGCTGATCGTTCGAGTGGCTTCCTCCGCTCGCCGCCGGTTCCCCGCCCCCCGCGCCCGCCTGGGGCGCCGCCTTTTGGGTGGGCGCCGCCATCGATGCCACTAGCATACGGACCTCCTTTCCCCGATCTATCAGGCGATCGCGGTTTTGAGGATGGCGAAACGGTCCGTGGTCAGTTGGGTGAGCGCGTTATAGAGCAGGTTCGTCTGTGACTCCTTGGACATCTGACTTTCCATGCTGACCGTGTTTCCATCGAGCCGCGAGGTAAGGTCCGGCGAGTCCACGACCGATCCGGCGGCATCCGGTGTGACCGAGTTCTGGCCATTCAAGACGTTGCTCAGTTGATTCTCGAAGTTCACGTCCTGAGCGGTGAAACCGGGAGTTTGTGAGTTGGCCACGTTATTGGCCAGCACCTGCTGGCGCAGACTGAGGCTGTTGAGCGAATACTCCAGGCCCTGGGTGGTGGCATCGTTGAAGAGATCGAAGCTCATGTTTCCTATCCTCCCGTGTTTGCTCCGGGGATCACGGCCCCGGTCTCCTGGACTTTCAACTCGTGGCGCCGCCATACTGCCGCTGCAGCGAGAGCACCTTTTGCACGTACTGTTGGGTCTCCGCGTACGGAGGGACGCCGCCGTAGTGGTCCACGGCCCCGGATCCGGCGTTGTAGGCGGCGACCGCCAGTTGTTCGTTCCCCTGGTACTTCTGGAGCAGGCTCTTGAGATACTGGGTGCCCGCGCTGAGATTCTGCTGGGGATCGAAGGCATTGGTCACCCCGAACTCGGCCGCCGTGCCGTCCATCAATTGCATCAGGCCCTTGGCCCCGGCGGTCGATACCGCTTGCGTGTTCCCTCCTGACTCGGTCTGCACCACCGCCGCCACCAGGCTGCTCGGGACTCCGGAGGCTTGCGCCGCCTGGGTGATCAGGCCGCCGAGCGCCGGGTCGGTCAAGGGGCCGGAGGTTGCAGGGGCGGCGGTGTATGAGTTCGCCAGGCTGGTGGAGGGGAGCATGACCAATCCCACTGGGATGCCCCCGCTTAGGTTGCTCGACATCCCGAGTCCCGCCGCGGTGAGGCCGCCTCCGCCCATCCCCTGGAGCAGGGTGGATGCCGGGGCGCCGGTTCCTCCGGTGAGCGCGGTGGTGGGATCCACCCATTGCCCGTTTACCTGGAGCCCAAAGTGCAGGTGGGGGCCGGTACTGTTCCCGGTCGAACCAGAGAGGCCAATCGGTTGCCCGGCCGCTACCTGGTCGCCGGCATGGACGGTAATCTTGTCCAGGTGCCCATAGAGGGTGAGGCGGCCGTTTCCATGATCGATGATCACTCGGTTGCCGTAGCCCGTGCTGTCCCAGCCCGCCGCTACCACCTTCCCGGCTCCGGCGGCGTCGATCGGCGTACCCACGGGAACTCCGAAATCGAGGCCCGTATGGAAGTGACTATAGCCGTCGTAGGCCGGCTCGGCCGAGAAGGAGGTGGGGCCAAAACCCTGCGTGAGGGCGCCCTGGCCCTGGAACGGCATCTGAAGCGTGGCGCCGCCGGTGCCCCCCTGGCCGCCGAGCAGAGCGGAGAGGCCCGACGCGGCCTGGCCCCCCTGAAGGGGGACAAGGACCAATTCCATGGGGATCATGCCACCAGAGGAGAGATTTTGCAACGGCGAGGATCCGGCGCCCAGTCCCTGGATCAGCGAGGTAAGGCCGGACGATCCGGTCGCCCCAAGACCGGAAGCGAGCGTGCTTCCCCCGGCGCTTCCCGGAAAGGTGGATCCGCCGGCGGCGGGCGGGGTGAAGGTCACTCCGGTAGGGACGGTATTTGGTCCGGCCCCGCTCGCGGCGCTCTGACCCGCGTTAGCGTTCTGCTGGGTCAGGGCGCCGAGGGTAGAGGCGAAGGAGGCCGCGCTGGGGGCGTTGAAGGGGACCACGCTCCCCCCTCCCCCTTGCGGCGGAGGTGGAGCATTGGAGACGATAGGACGGGGCGCCGGGGTGATCGATGGAATCCGCATGATAGTCTTTGGGCCCCTCTCTTATACTTTCACGCGCGCATAGCGCATGGTGGTTCGTTCGTCCAATTCCTTGTCTATGTTCGACTGCTCCGCCGCCGTATAGTTCTCCAGCCGCCGCTCGCGGAGCCGCTCCAGCGCGCGCCGGCGGGTGGCCGCATGCAGCAGCGCCTGCTGGGCCTCGGTCACCGCGGCCATGTGTTGGGCCACCACTTGCTCCTGGCGCCGCGCCTGAAGATCGGCCTGGTCGAGATAGAGCAGTTGATGCATGCGGCCCACCATGTCCATGGGAGCGCCGGATCGCGCCATCTCGTGCCGTCCCTCCGCCACGCTCGCGCGCAACGCATCCAGGGCCGCTTGGGCCGCTTGTCCGGCCTGGACCGCCTGGGCATGGGCCATCCGAGCCCCCTGTTCCGCCCGCGTGCGTTGGCGGAGCGCCGCGTCCAGGCTAAAAGTGAATTTCTTGCTCATCGAACCAGGGCCTCAAGGCCGCGGAGGGTATCCGCTCCGGCGCTTACCTCATTGATCCCCTGGCGCAGGAAGGTGAGGATTTGCGGCATCCGGCTCACCGCCACGTCCACGTCGGGATTGGTCCCGGTCACATAGGCGCCGATCTCCAGCAGGTCGCGCGCCCCATGGTAGGCCGCCATCCAGCGGCGAATCCGGGCCGCGAAGGCGAGATGCTCGGGGGCGACCAGGCGGGTCATCAGGCGGGAGATGCTCGCCGCCACATCCACCGAAGGGTAGTGGTTGCCGGCCGCTAATTCGCGGGAGAGCACGATATGCCCATCCAGGGTGCCGCGGACCGCGTCGGTAATCGGTTCGTTCATGTCGTCGCCCTCCACCAGCACCGTGTAGTAGCCGGTGATCGTCCCTGCCTCGCCGCAGCCCGCCCGTTCGAGCAAGAGGGGGAGGAGCGAGAACACGGAAGGGGTGTAGCCGCGAGTGGTGGGCGGCTCGCCTACCGCCAGGCCAATCTCCCGCTGCGCCATGGCGAAGCGGGTCACCGAATCCATCATGAACAGCACATGACGCCCCCGGTCGCGGAAGTATTCGGCCACCGTGGCGGCCACCCAGGCGGCGGTCCGGCGCAGAAGCGCCGACTGATCGGAGGTGGCCACGATCACCACTGAGCGGGCCAACCCTTCCGGCCCCAGGTTGTGGTCGATGAACTCCCGCACCTCGCGCCCGCGCTCGCCAATCAGCGCGATTACATTAATGTCGCTGTCGCTATTGCGGGCAATCATGCTCATGAAGGTGCTCTTCCCCACCCCGCTGCCCGCGAAAATGCCCAGGCGTTGGCCCCGTCCGCAGGTCAGGAAGCCATCAAGCACCCGGACCCCGGTGGTCAGCGCCTGGGTGATTGGCAGGCGGCGGAGCGGGTGCGCGGTTCCGCCCGCGGAATCGATCCCGGTTCTATACCCATGCAAGGGAGGGCCGTCATCCAGGGGCCGTCCCAGGCCATCGAGGACGCGGCCCAGGAGGCCGTCGCCCACCGTCACCTGGGTCGCGTGGCCGGCGGCGCGCGCCTTGCCGCCGGCGGCGATCCCGCCCGGATCGCCGAACGGCATGAGGATGGCCCGGCTGTCGCGGAATCCCACTACCTGGCAGAGGACGTGGGGCCGCCCATTCCCAGCCTCCACCGAGACTTGCTCGCCGATCGCGCAGGTCAGGCCCTCCACCTCGATGGTCAGCCCGATCGCCGCCCGTACCGTCCCGGTGCGGGCGCACAGGCGGAGGGCCGGCGCCAGCTCGGTCAGATGCGGCAGCACGCTATGCTGGAGGAGGCTACTCGACACTGATCTGGTCCCGCAGCAACCGCTCGGCCCGTACCAATTGGGTATCCACCGAGGCATCTACCTGGCCGGGCCCGCTGCGGATCACGCAGGAGCCGGAAGGGAGCGCCGGATCGCCCACCACGGCCACCGCCAGGAGGGAGCCAATCCCCAGCTCAGGCAAGCGGTTACGGAGCAGGGGCACGTCGCCGGGATGCACGCGGAAGGTCACCTCGGCATCCAGGGCCATTTCCCCCAGGGCGCCGCGCGCCACCTCCAGGAGGGTCTCGGGAACGGCGGTTAATTCGCGCCGGACGACCAGACGGGCCAGGGCGAGGGCCAGGGTGAGGGCAACCTGGTCCAGTTGGCGCGCGTTTTCGGTGTGAGCGATTTCGGCGGCGCTCACCAGATCGGCCAATCGCTGGGTGACTCCTTGCTGTTCCCGGCGCGCGATTTCCAGCCCCTCGGCATAGCCGCGGGCCCGCGCCTGCCGCGCCTCCTCCTCGATTGCCCCGGCGGCCCCGGCTTTGGCCTCCGCGAGCAAGGCGCGCGACCGGACCCGTGCCTCGAAGATCATCCGGGCCGATTCGGCCCGTGTCTCGGCGGACTCATGCTGCTCAAGGGTCGCGCCCCGCCAGGAACGGGGAAGGGGATTGCGGTCTCCCGCCGGATCGGGGCGCCCCAAGACGCGGCTCATCGAGCCACACCTGGCCTAGACAAGCACATCGTCGCCTCCGCGGGACACGGTAATCTCTTCCTGCTCCTCGAGGCGGCGCACGATGTCGACGATCCGCTGCTGCGCCTCCTCGATAGTCCGGAGGCGGACTGGCGGGCTGGACTCGATCTCCTCCCGCACGTTGGCGGCGGCCCGCGCCGACATATTGGCGAACACCTTGTCCCGGACACTGCTGTTGCCGCCCCGGAGCCCAAGGGCCAGGTCGCGGCTATCGACATCCCGGAGTACCCGCTGCATCGAACGGTCATCCAACTGCACCAGGTTT
>DATBTL010000402.1:0-6198 GCA_036559345.1 Chloroflexota bacterium
TGGCCATGCACGCGAGCACCAGGGTCAGCGGCCAGCCTGGCAGGGCGGCTTTCGTGTGTCTTCCGAGGAAGGCGCCATACTGGATCGCGCGACTTTTGGCATACTAGTATCGGATAGAGCAGGAGGCCGAATGCTTGACTCGCTTACCGGCATGCGCCATGTGATCATTGGCAATGGGGTGGCCGGCACGATCTGCGCCGAAACTTTGCGCAAACTGGACCCAACCAGCGATGTGACCCTGATCGGATTGGAACCCTATCCGCTCTATAACCGAGTGGCGCTCCCGCCCTTCCTCAAAGGGAAGGCCCTGGAACGCAAAGTGTTGATGCGGACCGTCGAGATCCACGCGGACAAAGGTATTCAACTTTTCCTGGAGACGGTGGTCAACGCCGTGGACGCACGGGAAAAGGTAGTCTATACCGAGGCCGGCAAGCTCTTCCCGTACGATAGGCTCCTGGTGGCCACCGGCGGGCGTCCCCGCTTCCCTGACGTACCGGGTGCCATCGGAACCAGCGGTATCTACAACTTTCAAACCCTTGACGACACCAAGGCCATCATCGAGCATGCCTCGCGCGCCGGCCGGGCGGTTGTCTTTGGCGGCAGTTACATCGCTTACGAACTAGCTGAAGCGCTCTGCGAGCGCGGGCTTGCGGTCAGTTGGATCATGCGCGGCCCCCGATTCCTCCATCGGATCCTGGACGAGGAGGGTGGCGCGGTGGTCAACGCGATCGCCCGCCAACACGGAGTGCGCATGATGACCGGGGATCGGGTGGTTGAGGCGCATGCCGAGGACGGCAAGCTGATCGCGGTCACCACGGCCAGGGGTGAACGGGTAGACGCCGACCTCCTTTGCTGTGGCCTGGGCTTTGACTATAACACCGAGTTCTTGCGGGACACCCAGGTAAGGGTGAACGTGGGCGTGATCGCTGATCAGTATCTTCGCACCGACGACGAGGCCATCTATACCGCCGGTGACGTGGCGGAAGCGACCAATTTGCTGACCGGTGAGCGCGAGGTGATGGGTACCTGGGACAGCGCTACCACCCAGGGGCGATTAGCGGCCCGCAATATGCTGGGCGAGGGCGTGCCATTCGAGGAACCTTCCGTCTATACGAGCACCATGTTCCACACGAAAATGCGGGTCGTGGGCCGGGTGCCAGTGGCGGACGATGGGTACGCGGCGCTCAGCAGCACCACTATCGATCAGCAAACCCACTTCAAGTTGCTCTTTGATCGCGACGCCCTGGTGGGCGCGGTGGCGATTGGCGAGATGCCGCGGCGGGCCGAACTGCTGCACCTAATCCGCTCGGGGGAGCCGGTACACGACAAACATCGTCTGCTGATGCCCAGTTAGGCAGCCCCATCCGCTTTCCGCGACAATGGCAGTGAAGCGGCAACCCAAAGGCCGGCGGACGATCACGCGGCGCGGATGGCGCTCACGTGATCGTCCGAGATTGTCAGATTCCCTACGATTGGGCGCGGCTAAGCAACTCCAGAAAGACCTTATTACTGGGAGTCTTACTCAGCCGATCGATGAACTGCTCGGTCGCGGGACCGGATTGCGTACTGGCCAGACGCCTCCGAAGGAGCACAACCCACTGTAAGGTACTGGGATCGAGCAACAACTCCTCCTTGCGGGTACTGGAGCGGGTAATATCGATGGCGGGAAAGATGCGCTTCTCGGATAACCCTCGATCCAGATGCAACTCCATGTTGCCGGTACCCTTGAATTCCTCGTAGACCACGTCATCAAGGCGGCTGCCCGTATCGATCAGGCAGGTCGCGATGATCGTCAGGCTCCCGCCCTGTTCAATAGCGCGGGCGGCGCCAAAGATGCGGCGCGCGGTAGTCAGCGCGTTGGCGTCCATGCCGCCGGACAAGGTGCGGCTGCCCCCGCTGCTGGGGCCAAGATTATAGGCACGAGCCAGACGGGTCACGCTGTCCAACAGCACTACCACGTCTTTCCCCTGCTCCGCCAGCCGTTTTGCTCGTTCCAGCGCCATTTCGGCCAGGTGACCGTGCCGCTCCACCTCCTCGTCAAAGCTGGAGGCGAACATGATCGCCTTGGGAAGCGACATTCTGAGATCGGTCACCTCCTCTGGCCGCTCGCCCACCAGACAGAGGATCAGCTTGGCATCGGGATAATTGGTGATCACCCCCTGACCAATATGTTTGAGGATGGTCGTCTTGCCGGCCTTGGGCGGGGACACAATCAGGGCCCGCTGGCCAAATCCCACCGGGGCGATCATATCCAGCATGCGGGTAGTGATGGGAAGCTGACCGGTTTCGAGCTTGATCATCCGATCGGGATAGACGGGAGTGAGATCCTCGAACCGCGGGCGCCTCTTCTGCTCATCGTATGGTTCATCGTTGATACTGACAACCCGCTCCACCAAAACCGGGCCGCGGCCCCGTCCCGGACGAGCCTCCATGATCACGCTGTCGCCGTTCCGCAAATCGAAGCGACGCATGTCGCGCACGCTCACGAGCGGGTCATCCGACCGGACGCGGAGGTTATCCTCACGCAGGAATGCCTCGCCATTGGGCAAGGCATCCAAAATGCCTTGCACCTCGAACACCGGCATCCGCGGGGCGGGGATAAACTCATGCGGCTGTGGGCGCTCTTCATAGACGGGTGCCGAAGGGGGCGGGGCCATTGGCGCTCCGCCGCCGTTAGGGGTCACGAGTCCACCCTGCATGCCGCGGCCGCGTCTCCGCCGTCTCCGGCGGCCACGTACGTCCCCTTGGCCATCATTCGGGGCCTGACCCTGGGCTGGCGATCCCTGTTGGTTGCGTGGCACGAATGGCTGCCTGGGCTGGCCGCCGGGTCCACGCGGGGGCTGTCCGGTCCGTGGTTGGAACGTACTGGGATGCGACCCAGTTCGGGGGCGGTTGGCGAACGCGGGCGCCGGTTCGGAAGGGGCCGAGGCGCCATTCGTCCCTACCGTTGAAGGGTCGGGAGTAACCACTGATTCGGCCACGGCCGGCGCGTGTACCGCCGACTCGCTCAAACCGGAGGATGAGGCGGCGCCGGAACTCTCGCCATTGGCCGTCGTCGAGCCACGGACATCGGACGCGGCGGGTCCGGCAGATCCCGATAGAGCAGGCTTGGCGGACGAACGAGTCCGACGCGATGCCGGCACTGGCCGGTCAAGATGATCGGACGCGGGCGCTGCCGCCACCGCGGCTACCGGCACCGCCTCCGGTGCAGGAGTTGCCGCTACCTGTTGTATCACGGGAGGTACCGCGACCGGATCCGCGGTAGTCGCCCGTGGTTCCGCGGGGGCAGCCCGCCGAACCACGCGGCGCGGCGACCGAGCAGCGGGCGCGTCGTCCGCGGGAGCCGCGGCGGTGACCGGAGTGGGAGCCGGAAACGCGGGCTCGCTGGTGGGGAAATCCGCGGCTGGGGCAACCTTACGAGAACGGGCCACGCGGGGCGTCTTGGCCGGAAGCGGCGCCGGATCGGAGGTGATTGCTGGAGCCTGGGTTTCGTTCGCTACCGGAGCGGCAACGGACGATCTTGACCGCGTTTTCGCCCGCGTGGACGCTGGTGGGTTCGCGGCACTCGGAGGAGAATCCATGGTCGGAGTGGACTCGCTGGTTAGCTGGGGCGCCTTGGCGGCGCGCTTGCGCGCCGGGCGCGGAACGGCGACCTCATCGTCGCTCAAGAGTCGTGCCTTTGTCATACCTTACCCGTTGCATCCTTTCATCGCGGACTGCTCTCGCCTGGTTCACTACTCCCCACCTCTCTGGTTCGTATGTGCCGTGCAGCTGGGGCGGCAACTCGGAATCACCCGAGTGACCGGCGCTCACGATTATTCTTGTATTTCGTAGAACTTCGGCGGATCCTGGTCGCCATGCCTCGCGAAACCACGGTCAACCTTAACCCGTGAGCCATGGAAGGCGCGAGGGCCCAGGCCGCCTGCCGGACACCAGGCATCCCGCCAAAATGCTCTGGTCGGGCAGGCTATCGGCGCCGTGCGTGATGGATCCAACTCCAATCGCGGCCACACCGGTGGCCACTGAGATCCCGATGCGCGGTTGTTCCAACCTCCCGCGTGGCCGTTGCCTGTGCTATGTACAAGCCAGCCCGCGGATCACTCGTCATCCACCGTTTGTCCGGCATGACACCAGATCATCAGGGCTAGCACGCTCCATGCGGCGGTCACCGTTGTCGCGGAGAACCCACCTGCTCGCCTTCATTGACTGGCTGTCAGGGCTGGGAGATCCTGGTGGCCGTCCTCTTGGGGCATTTCCCGGCTCGCCACAAACGAAACACCTATCGGTTTGTGGCTCGGCACCGGATCTACATCTCGATGCGGCTCACACCTGTCAGGCGCCAATCTCCACTGGCAGTGTATCCCAAAAAAGGCTACGTGTGAAGGGGTTTACAAAAATCCGCGATTGTGGATATGAGGGGTTCACCGTCCGCGGGCCGGGTATACTACTCTCCATGCATACACAGCACTTGGTAGTACTCCGCCATGGTTGAATCGAAGGCACGATATAGATCGACGGGGGAACGCGCTGACTGGGCCCACTCGGACCCCGTGGAACTAGCGTGGGACCGGCGTCGTTGGGATTCCCTGGTCTCGGCCCACCGACAAGGCGGCTTTCTTCAGTCCTGGGCCTGGGGCCGGTTCAAGCAGCATTTTGGCTGGGCGCCTGCCCGGCTCCTGCTGCCCTCCGGTCGCGACACCCCTCCGGCCGTGGCCCAGGTGCTCTTCCGCCGTCTCCCGTACAGCCCATTTACTGTGGGGTATCTTCCCCGAGGCCCGCTCCTGGACTACCACGACGACGCGGCGTTAGCCGCCATGGCGGGCGCGCTCGATCGCCTCGCCCGCCGCTACCGGGCGATCAGCATCACCTGGGAGCTACCAATCCCCGACGAGCCGGGTCTGGCCAGCCGATTGGCCCAGTATCAACTGCGCCCGACCAAGGGCGTACAGCATGGCGCTACCCGAGTGATTGATATTTCCCCGTCCCTGGAGGAAGTTACCGCCCGCCAGAAACCCAAATGGCGTTCCAACACGCGATTGGCCCTCAAGCACGGAGTGCAAGTGCGGCAGGCATCGACCCCCGGCGACCTTCAGGCATGGTATGGTCTGCTGGAAACCACCAGCGCCCGCGATGGCTTTACAGTTCGGGGACTCGATTATTATCGCCACTTTTGGGAATCGACGCGAGAGAATGGTGATACGGTGCTGCTCCTGGCCGAGCACGAAGGGACGCTGCTGGCTGGAATCATGGTCCATCGCTTTGCCCGTGAAGCGACCTATCTCTATGGGGCTTCGGGTGACGCCGGGCGGAATCTGATGCCAAATCATGTGCTGCAAGCGGAAGCAATGCGCTGGGCAAAAGAGCGAGGCGCCGTCCGCTATGATCTGTTCGGAATCGCGGGGAGTGATGATCCAGCCGATCCCCTGGCCGGGATAAGCCGCTTCAAGGCGGGATTCGGCGGCGAGGCCGTCCACTATGCGGGCGCCTTCGAGCGCGTCTATCATCCGCTGCTCAATCTGGCCCTTCGGCGGGTTCGAGCGGCCCATGACTAGCCCCGATTCGGGACTCCGGGTGAAGGCGCTGGCCAGCGGCAGCTCGGCCAATGCCCTGCTGATCGAGTGTGCCGCCGGCTCCCTGTTGGTGGATGCTGGATTGAGCGCGCGGGCTCTCCAGGAATTGCTGGCCCGCCACGCCGCCTATCATGCCCCTCTTTGCGGCATTCTGCTCACCCATGAGCATGGAGATCATTGCGTGGGCGCCGATGTGCTGGCCCGGAAAACCGGCGCCGCGCTGGTCGGCACCCGCGGCACCCTGAACGCGCTGCGCTTGAATGCACGTACTCCCACCAACCCGGTTGCCGCCGGCGGCAGCGTGACTATCGGCCCATTCGAGGTCCATGCCTTTCCCGTGCCCCACGACGCGGCTGATCCGGTGGGCTACCGCATCGAACTGGGGACCTGGCGGGTGGGGATCGCCACCGACCTCGGCCACTGCTCGCGGCACGTCCGCGAGGCGCTCCGCCAGACTCACCTTACGGTGATCGAGGCCAATCACGACCGGGGCCGGCTGGCCGCCAACTCCGGTTATTCCGAGCTCCTGAAGCGGCGGATCTCCGGGGATCGGGGCCACCTCGCCAATGAGCAGACCGCCGACCTCCTGCAAGAGTTCGCGGATTGCGAGCACGATCGATGGGTCTGG
>DATBTL010000403.1:0-3475 GCA_036559345.1 Chloroflexota bacterium
CGATCATCTGCCCACCGATCCTCTGCGGCGTCTGATCAGTAGCCCACACCCGATCACGTAGAGAGACTTCTTGAAGAACCGGCCAGCGCCATGGCGCCGGCCGGTTCTTCGCGCTTCCCCGGCACCCTGCTGTCACGGATCGCTTTGCCCGTCTACACTGGAAGAAAGAGAGGCGGGACGCGAGCCCGCGTACAGCACCCAAGGGAACGATACTCATGCAACAGTCCATATCGCCACCGGAGACGCCGGCCGGCCCCTTCACCTATGCAGTCGGTGATCTCCATGGCGAAGTCACCTTGCTCCGCAAAATGCTGGCAGCCCTGCCCGTCCGCGACCAGGACACCCTCATCTTCCTCGGCGACTACGTGGACGGCGGCGAGGATTCCGCCGCCACCATCGCCACCCTCCGCGAGTTGGAGCAACGGCGGCCGGTCGTGTTCCTCCGCGGCAATCATGAGGATGCCTGGTTGGACCGCTGGACGGGAACAGACTTCATGCCGGGGCCGCCCGAGATTGGCGGCGCCCGCAAAACCTGGCGCGACTTCGGCGGCCGTCCCCCGAGCGATGTGGGCCATTGGATGGCGCGCACGCGCATCGACTTCGAGGACCAGTTCGCCTTCTACGTCCACGCGGGCGTCTTGCCGGGCCGGCCCTTCGATGGCACGCCGCCCTTGCAAAAACTCTACGGGGCCGGCAGCTTCCTGGAAACCGAGTACCAATGGGAGAAGCCTGTGGTCTTCGGCCACTGGGAGGTGCCGGAGCCCCTGCTGCGTCCCAACAAAATCGGGATCAACACCCATGCCCATCACAGCGGGGTGCTCACCGCGATCCGCCTCCCGGATCGGGCGATCTTCCAGGTGCGCCGCTGACCGGAGTGGTTAGGGGAACAAGCTGCGCGGGAGCGCCGCCGGCCGAGGTCTTTAGGGGAACAGGCTGCGTAGGGGCGCGGAAAAGCCCGGCAGCACCTCGCCGCCCTCCAGCCGTGCGTCCCCGCTCACCATCCGCGTGGAGCGGTCGGACTGGTAAATCTGCACGGTGCGCGTCCGCGGGAATAGGAGCCAGACCAAACAGGCGCCTCCGGTCAAGTAGTCATTCACCTTCTCGGCAATATAATCGGCGGACTCCGAGGGGCTGATCACTTCCGCCACCAGGACCGGCACTTCGCGCAAGTATTCGTCGGAACCCGCTGCCTCGTATCGGGCGACCTGTTCGGGACTGAGGTAACAGAAATCGAGCCCGCGCACCTGATCGGTATCGTCAGGCAGCGTGATACGGATGCCAAACTCGCCGGTCGCGCTGGCGCCCACCAGCAAATCTCGTTGCGACCGGCCCTGCTCTTTCTGCCATCCGAGGGCCACGGCCCGCTCGTGTAGGTAGAGCCCCACTTCCTCGCCAAGGGCAGCCTCGACCCGCCCGTGTCTCCCTTTAGGCGGCGTCATGCACAAAATCTCCCCTCGCACCAGTTCATGACGAACACTCTCGTCGGTCTGGCGCATCAAGTCCTCGTAGGTCATCCGCGTTTTGGTCGCCATGACGGGTTCTCCTTGCCTGGCATCAGTCTACCACGGCCACGGGTGATCATTTTGAATCACGGAGACACGGAGGGTATGGAGAACACAGAGCGCAGCTCCGCTTCCGCACCCTCGCTTTCTCGTCTCTCACCCTCTTCCCTGGGTAGTCATCCGTGCTTTCCATACCTTCCGTGTTTCCGTGATTCAAGGCGTCCCGACCACGGCCGCATTCCAGCCCTTGTCACCGAAGAGAAAACGTGGGCAAAAAGCAGTGCTCGCTACCTCGGATCCGCCACGCTGGCCACGAACAGGAGGGTGCCGGTCGTCTCATCGCGAATGGCGCAGAAGAAGGGCCGGTTGATGGTCATGGTGAAGGAATTGTCGACCTGGATCGCCGTGGCCCGAATTCCGACCGAGGTGACCGCCGCGGCCTTGGTCCCCTGCTCGTCTACTTGCATCACCGTGGCATGACGCACCTCGCTGATCGCCAGTCGGGGCCCACGGGCCATGGCCGAGAAGTCGGCGCGTTGGGCGTCGAAGGCGATCCCCATCCCCAGGGTGGAGAGGGCCGAATTGAGGGTGGTCGTGTAGTGCAGGTTGAACTTGGGCATGCTCATTGTCCCCCGTTGCGGGGAGAGTCCCGCTATCATGCTCGTCCAGGAGCGCGCGGTGAGACCGGACAGGAACGCCCGCAAGCTGGAACTCTGGTCGGGCAGGAAGAGATACATGCCGTACCGCCCGGACCCATAGGGCAGGCTGATTGCCTGGTAGCCGGGTTGCCGCGTATAGGCGAACCGCCCCGATTGGGTCATCATCGGCACTTTCACCGCCGAACCGTCTTGCAGGTTGAATGGGCCGGGGGCGGTGGCGCTCGGATCGAACGGCGCCGACCAGGGGCCCTTGAAGTAGAGTGCGTTGACCAGGAACAGCACCATCTCGGGCGGGATCTGGTCGATAATCTTGGCGATCAGCCCATGTGTATGCTTGCTTACCCAGGCGTTGATCACTCCCGGCGCCCGTGGATCGCTGAAGTCGAGGCGGGTAGGGACGGCGCCGTATGCCTTTCCGACCGCCGCGACAAAGGCCGGCAACAGGGCCAGATCCTGCCGTTGCCAGAGTGAATCGGCGATCTCGAGTTGCACTTTGGGGTCGCGAGCGGAGAGGCCGGCCAGTAGCCCGCTGTTGGCACGGTTCAGATCGGCGGTGGTCATGGCCCTCAGGCCCAGCGCCGAGGCGATGGCCTGGCGCGTGCTCCCCCTGGCTCCGTTGAGTACCATGGCCAGGGCAATCGAGACGCTGAGCGGCGAGAGAAGCAGGTTGCTTGGCGTCCCGTTCCCCATCACCGTGCCTTGCAGACGGAAGGCGAAATCGAGATTGGCGGCCGCCAGGGCGGCATCCGGCATGGGGGTGACCCTGGCGGGACCGTGGCCGCCAGCGGCACGGGTCACCAATGGGACCGCGGCCAGCGCGGCCCCGGCCACCAAACCGGACCGCATCAGCCCGCGGCGGCTGCATGGAGAGTTCAGCGCATTCATGATCCGTACTCCATCGCGCCCCGGCGCCTGCTCATCACCATAATAGAGATCAGGAAATTAATCCAGGCGGCCGTAACCTCCGCCCCTGGCATGGAGCGGAGACCCCAGCAATCGCTGTTCCATCCAGGCTAACGAGCATGGCGTGAAAAGAGTAACGGGAGTTTTGGTCTATACACATCCCTGCAGCGCCCTCAAGAGCGCCGTCACATGTCGGGGCGCCCCCACGGTGACTCGGAGGGTACCCGGCAATACGCCGGAGCGGTCGGCCACCAGCACCCCCCGCTCGGCCAGCGCCGCCGCCATGCCCTGGGCGGACGCGCTATCGCCCAGCCTGAGCAAGACGAAGTTGGCGGCGGTCTGGTGGACGGCGATCCCATGGGCGGCGCCCCACCGCGCGATCCGTCGCTGCCCTGCCTGGATGGCCCGGAC
>DATBTL010000404.1:0-18462 GCA_036559345.1 Chloroflexota bacterium
GGGACCAGCTGCTGGTGGTCGGGCGCACGGGAGAGGTGCTGCACCTTCCCGCCGCGATCGCCGAGGTGGTCGACCGGGCGGTCGAGCGCGCGCGAGCCGCCTTCTCCGCGCTCGCCGCCGTGGACGACGCGGCAATCACCCGGTTCTTCGGGTGCTTCGCCGCCCGTCTGGCCGACGATCCGATATGGGAGCGGATCGCCGCCGCCAATGAGGAGGATGTGCGCCTCGCGCAGGCCCGCGGACGCTCCACGGTCCGTCTGGTGGCCGGGTCAAGGATGCGTCGGGACATGATCGAGGGGCTAAAGGTCTGGGAACGCATGCCCTCGACCCGCGGATCGGTCACTTCGAGCATCGCTCATGAGGGCTGGACGGTCGAGCAAGTGGTGGACGGCCTGGGGGTGATCGGCTTCGTCTTCGAGGGGCGGCCGAACGTATTCGCCGATGCCGCCGGCATCCTCCGAGGCGGGAACACGGCGGTGCTCCGGATCGGCGGCGATGCCCTTGGTACCGCGCGGGCTATCGCCGATCACGCCCTTCGCCCCGCCCTGAGCGAGGCGGGGCTGCCGCTGGACGCGGTGATCCTGCTGGACACGGTTGAGCATGCGGCGGGCTGGGCACTGTTCGCCAACCGCCAGCTCTCCCTGGCGGTGGCTCGCGGCTCGGGCCGAGCCGTGACCCTTCTGGGAGAGATCGCGCGGCAGGCCGGGACACCAGTCAGTTTGCATGGGACCGGCGGCGCCTGGCTGATCGCGGACGCCCACGCCGACCCGGCTCGGCTCCACGCCGCCCTCTTTCACTCCCTGGACCGGAAGGTCTGTAACACCGTCAACGTGGTGCTGATCGAGGAATCGCGCGCCGCTGAACTGGCGCCGGTCGCCTTGCGAGCCCTGCGGGAGCGGGGAGACGCACTGGGTAGCGGCTTCAAACTGCATGCCGCGGCGAACTCCCTCCCCTTCCTTCCCGCGGATCTCTTTCAGCGCACGGCGCCGATTCTCCGCGCCGGAGGGTTGTCCCACGAACCAATCGCCGAAATCTTGCCGATGGAGCATCTGGGGCGCGAGTGGGAATGGGAGCGGACCCCCGAAGTGAGTCTGGCCCTGGTAGGCAATCTTGAGGAAGCGATAGAGCTTTTCAACCAGTACAGTCCCCACTTCGTTGCCTCCTTGATCAGTGAATCTCCGGCGGCGCACGAGCACTTCTTCCGGGCCATAGACGCCCCGTTCGTGGGCGATGGCTTTACCCGCTGGGTGGATGGTCAATACGCATTGGACCGGCCTGAATTGGGGCTCTCCAACTGGCAATTCGGACGGCTGTTCGCGCGCGGGGGGGTGCTGAGCGGCGACGGTGTTTTCACGACCCGCCTCCGCGTCCACCAACAGGATTCAGGTCTCCACCGTTAAGATTTTCCCCCCAAAGCTACGCCGCATGTGCGATACTGTTAACGGCGTGTTAAAGCCTATCGGCTAAGCCGATCGCGAAAGGAGATTCTCTCCCTCCGTTAACGACCGTGGGGTGGCTTGCCCCGGTCCCAGATTTGCGACTGGTACGAATGGAGAGTGACCATGGTGTACGCCTATTCCCCGGTCGAGACCTTTACGCCGCCCTTTCCTCTTTCGTTGGAGAGACAGGGACTCTCACGAACTCAGCAAACCCTACTGCTCTTGGTGAACGCTATTCCCGATCTTTGTGACGAGGATGATCTGCAGTGCCTCGCGTTCCTGGCCGGTGAACTTGGCGTCTTGCCCCATACGCCTTTTTATTTCAGTCGCGGCGCGGGCGGTTTGATGCCTCAATCGGTGGTCCTGGACCATACCCTCCGTGGTTGCCTGGAATTGGGTTTGGTGGGCTGGGAGAACGGTCGCCTCCGGGCCTACGCGACGCCGGAGACCAAAGGCCCCGAGACCGCGATGACGGCGGGAGTTACCTGGCTTGCCATGCTCCTTCCTTCGGAACGGCGCGTTCTTACCGAGGTGACGCTCAGCCTGCACGCCCGTGGCGTCCACGCCCTCTCACCGGCGGCGGACAGTCCGTTCCGCCAGGCCGTGAATCAGGCGCTTGGCTCCAGTGAAGGCGCGGATACGGTAGAACGGAGATTGCGCATGGCGCGCTTCGGGCTCGGCCAGGGGTAGGCGATTGTCCTACGCGACGCGGAATCCTCCGCTGGATACGTGGGCCGTATCTTGTATACTGCGTGTGATCGTGGGGTCATCGTCCAGTTGACCTGGGAAACCGAAGGAGAGCCGCCGCTATGGAAGTCGAGGAATTGCTTGAGCGCGTGTCGCTCTTCCAGAGGCTGGAGAAGCGCCATATTCGTTCGCTCATCCGGCTGACTCGGGAGCAAGAGTATGCGCCGGGCCAATTGATGGTGCAGGCTGGGCAAGCGGGCCTTGGGCTCTACATCATCGCGGAGGGCACGGCCGAGGTGCTCCGGGGGAACCAGGTGCTGCGCCAATTGACGGCCGGTGATTTCTTTGGTGAGATGGCCCTCCTGGATGATTTGCCCCGGACGGCTGATGTGAGGGCCTCGACGCCCACCCGTTGCCTCACCCTCTCGAAATGGGAGTTTCTGGGAGAATTGGAATCGCACCCTCAAATGGCCTTGCCTCTCCTCCCCATGCTCTCTCGGAGAATCCGCACCGCCGAGGATCGGGTGGACCACCTGCTGGCCGAGTTGGGACGAGGCAGCTAACTGTCTGATCAGCAAATGGACGCCCAGTACGGCGATTTGCCTGCCGCCGTGCTGCGGTGGTACGCGGAACGGGGGCGCGACCTGCCCTGGCGGCACACCCGCGATCCGTACCGGGTGCTGGTCTCCGAAGTGATGCTCCAGCAGACCCAGGTCGATCGGGTGTTGCCGAAGTACGCCGAGTTCCTGACTCGATTTCCCACCATCGCCGACCTGGCCGCCGCTCCGGCGGCGGAGGTCATCCGCGCCTGGAAGGGCCTCGGGTACAATCTCCGCGCCATCCGGCTGCACCGCGTCGCCCAACAGGTGGTTGCCCGCCATGGGGGCGAACTCCCCGGGACGGCGGCGGGGCTCCTGGCCCTTGATGGGATCGGCCCCTACACCGCGGGGGCGGTTGCCTGCTTCGCCTTCGGGCTCCCCGAGCCGGTTCTCGATACCAACGTGCGCCGGGTGCTGGGCCGTATTGTCATGGGCCCGGAGGGCCCCACTGCCCCAGCCGGCGCCCTCTGGACTATCGCGCGTCAACTCCTGCCTCTCCACGCGGCCTACGACTGGAACCAGGCTCTGATGGATATCGGCGCGCGGATCTGCCTGCCCCGGCGTCCTCAATGCCTGCTCTGCCCCGCCCGGCCCTGGTGCCAAGCGGCCGGGAAGGTCACGGACGCTGTTCGAGAGCGTCCGGCTTCCTATACCGCCGCGCCACAGGCGCCATTCGCTGGGTCGAGCCGCTATTATCGAGGCCGCGTCGTGGATTACTTACGAACCCTGGCCACCGGTGAGTCGATCTCGCTGGAAGAGCTTGCGCGGGCGATCAAGCCCGGTTCCGCGGACGATGATCTATCCTGGCTGCGCGAGATGGTCGCCGCGCTGGCGCGCGACGGGCTGGCCGAAATCGACCCTGATGGCAGCGTGCGGCTGCCGTGAGCGTACCGCGGAGCACCAGAGAGAGTGCATCCGCTACCCTGGGATTGGCGGCGCGGTCGCCCTTGTGAATAAGCAAAGGCTGGGCTGGTGATTATTACCGTAACCTTGAACGCGGCGCTCGACCGGACCCTGGTCGCCCCTGGCTTTGCGCTCGGCCAATCGCGGACCGTGGACAGCGCCCTGACGCTGGGCGGAGGAAAGGGCCTCAACGTGGCGCGGGCCCTGTTGGGGCTTGGCCACGAAGTACTCGCGCTCGGCCTGGCAGGGGGAGCGACTGGAGAGGCAATTCGCGCTGCCCTGGATCGGGAAGGGATGGATCACCAACTAACCGAGATTAGCGGTAATTCACGCACCTGCACGGCGATCGTCGATCCGGAAACCGGAATCGCCTCCGAGATCAATGAGCCGGGCCCTCGAATAGGGGAGCGCGAGCTTGATGCCTTCCTGAATATGTTTAGGAAACGGGTTGGCGACGCGCGGCTGGTGGCTTTGAGCGGCTCGCTGCCCGCCGGCGTCCCATTCGACTTCTACGCCTTCCTGATTGGTATTGCCCGCCAGGCCGGCGTTCCGTGCGCGCTGGATACCAGTGGCCCGGCGCTCCGCGAGGGGTTGGCCGCCGGCCCCTTTCTGGCCAAGCCGAACCAGCATGAGGCAGCCCAGTTGTGGGGTGGAACCTTTGATCCCGAGGATGCCGGTATTTTGGCGGCGCTCCCCGCGCCGAGGCCCACGATGCTGGCGATTACCCTGGGCGCGGCGGGCGCCTTGCTGCACGGTCCCGCTGGATCGTGGCGAGCGGTCCCCCCAACCGTGCAGCCCGTGGATACAGTGGGGGCCGGCGATTCCTTCGTGGCCGGCCTGTGCGCGGCCCTGCTTGCGGCGGCCGGCGCGGGCTCGCTGGAAGGGGCGGCCCAGCGCCCCGATATCCTGGAGCGTGCCCTGCGGTTCGCCACGGCTCTGGCGACCGCGAATACCCTGACCGTGGGGGCGGGGATCTGCCAACCGGAGGATGTCGCCCGGCTGGAATCCGAGGTCCGGATCCGGCGGCTAACTCGGTAGAGTGGGGCCGAGGCCGGGCGCGTCCCCTGAAACGACGGATCGGACCGTTCGGACCGATTCGACCGATCCGTCCGGGGAAACCCAGGGGCAACACCCGGCCTCAGCCGGAGGCCCTATGTCACCTCAGTCGGCGGGCGGAGGAACGGCGGGCAGTGTCTCTTCCTTGCCTTCGAGCGGGGTTCGTTGTGCCGGCTCCTGGCCGTTCGCGGTCCCAACTGGCTCAAGGTCGAGGTGCGCCGTCTGATCATGGAGTGAGCGGGTAGCCCCACTCAACAAGGTGGTGGCATCATCATGCTCCTGGCCGGCGGATGGCTCCCAACTCTTCACGGCTGGCGCCGTACGCATGCCGTTGATCAAGCTGCTGAGTTCGGGGCCATCGATGAGCTGTATGGGCTGATTGGCGGCGAGATCCTGCGCTTGCAGGGTAAAGTGTCCGTTAGTCACCACGTACCCGTGGTCAGCTTCCCAACCAGTCAGCAACGAAAGGAGTTGCCGCACCGGCTCGTCGGAGATCATCCCATCTTGCCAGAGGTAGTGGGCAATGGCGCGTTTCCCAGCCTTGGTCAAAATAAGCGTGTCCACGGTATCGCTATTCGCGGTGGTCACCTGGTAATTACGCAGGGCGAACAGGGTGCGAATCTGAGCGGCGAAATGCTCGGGGGCCGGTAACTGCGCTCCGGCCTGACTCACCTGGGTCAGTTGAAGCGGCGGGAGAGGCGATGTCGCGTACTGTCCCACGCTGGGGAGCAGGGGGAGATCGGGCGTGACCGGGTTAGATTCGGATAGCTGCGCGAATGGCACCCCGCCGGTTGACACCTGATACGAGGGCGGCAACGGCACCCCACCGGGGGCGAGTTGCGCGCTGGTCGAGGGGGTGATTGGGCTAGTGCCGCCCTGGCCGCGGATCTTCTCGAAGACATGCTCGCCCAGATTATGGTAGAGCAAGGGATCGTCATAGCACATGCGGCGGAACCGTTCGGTTTCGTCGGCGGTCAAGGTGCCGTCCAACCGCAGATGCTGCCAGGCTGGGTTGTCAAAGCGTTGGTAGGGTAACTCAGCCAGCACTTTCTGGCGCGCGATCCAGGCCGGGGCCGCCACGACAAGAATGGTCTCGTGGGCCCGCTCATATTCCAGTTCATCCAATTGCAGCGAGGAGATCTCGGCACTGGCGGACGGCAGGCGCACATGGTATACCACTTTATCCCAGGCCGGGGTGAGGAGATACTCACGGTCATAGCCAAGCATGGTAGTGACGTACCAAAAACGGCACTCATCGCTGCAGCATCCCAACCGCTCATGCTTGAAGAGCCCAAGTTTGCCGCAGTTCAGGCAGGCGCTTCGCGAGTCTTCCCGGCAGCGTTTGCTGCAAAAGCCGTTGTGATTGCTCCAGATATGGACTTTACGGGTGCAGTTCGGGCAACGTGTCGCCATTGGTTGTGTCGCGGCCCCTTTTGCTTATTGGGTGGATGGGCGCCGCTCCTCGGTCGCGGCTCAGCGCGGAAATGCCGGTATCATGAGGGCTCTTCCCCAGGACACAGCCTAGCGCGGGGATACATCTCCCCGCTCCTGTTGCCGATTATACCATGACTGTCCGCTGCCATGGTGGGTAACCCGATCCGACCGCTGGAACGCCCCGCTTGCCCTGGGCGCCTCTCGTCGCTACACTTCATATCCGCACACCCACAGGGAGAAACACACATGCCGTATCTTGATGAGAAGAAACCCAAGAACTGTTTTCGCTGCGAACACCTGAGCGCATCCGATGAAGGATATGTGTGCGGCCTGGGCTTCGGCGAGGCGCGTACCATCTGGACCGGGGATCTGGCGCTGATTTGCCCCCTGTTCGAGCCGCGCTACGAGACACGACCCGTCGCGGTGGGCGATGCCGGGGATTAGGATAGTTTTGCGCAAGTCGGCCGTCATTTGTAGGGGCACCCCTCGTGGGTGCCCTCGTGCCGCGACCGGGCACCCACGAGGGGTGCCCCTACAGGGAATCACATCCTAGCCAATCTCCGTGCTCACCTCGGGTGCCTGTGTCGCCTCAAGTTCCGCCGCCCACTTGGGGTGATGTTCGCGAGCGTAGGACATGGGGACGGTGCCGTCGATAATCGTACGCAAGGCCGGCCGGGTGGCGCGGGCAATCGCGGCCAGGTAGATGTGGCCCAGGACCAGGGGAATGCTGACATACGTCAGCACCTGATGCAGAAACACGGCATTGTTGCTCACCGAGTCGCTGAACAGGAACGAGGGCGCCCAGCGGGTAAACCACGGTGGGTGCCACATGATCAGTCCGGTCACCACGAAGCCCACGGTGGCCGCCAGGGTGAGGATGCCATTCAACTTCTGCCCGGCATTGAAGCGGCCTTGCGGCGGCAGATCGTGTGCCGAGGGGCCGCGCATCGCCGACTCCTTCAGCCAGGCCATGTCATCCTCGTCCCACTCATCGAAGGATTTGAGATCGCGCAAGAGCGACATCCGATCTCCTAAAATGAGCCACAGCAGTGGTCCGGTGATGTAAAAGATCGAGATATACTCGTGATACTGGAGGACAATCAGGTGGTGCCCCACCAGGCCGCCTATTTGGGGCACCAAGAGGACCAGCCCCGTAGCCAGCAATAGGAGGAACGTGATTGAATGACTCCAGTGCAGGGCGCGCTGCGTGCGATTAAAGCGCCGGACTCGTAGTTCCTTCATGCCGCTTGCTCCTCCGCCATTCAGGCCCACGTCCCGCCGACAGCGCCCATATCCTGCCATGGTAGCGGGCGCCGAGCGCCTCATCGAATTTGCCCTCTTTGGGACTCGGGAGCCTCTTCCGTGAGCCCCCCCGCGCCCGATACTACGCGCGGGCCGGTGTCCCCGGATCTCTCGGCCGCGCCGATCAATCCCTATTTCGGTCTGTTGGCGGCCACTATAGCCGTGTCCTTCTCCGCTATCCTGATCAAGGACAGCCATGTGCCCGCCCTGGTGATTGCCGCCTACCGGATGGTGATCACTACCCTCCTCCTCCTGCCCTTTCTTCGTCGATCCCATATGACGCGGATCCGCGCCCTGGACGCGAAGTCACGCCTCCTGACTGCCCTCTCGGGATTGCTCCTGGCCCTCCACTTTGCCTTCTGGACCGCCTCGCTTTCCTATACCAGCGTGGCAAGCTCGGTGCTGTTTGTCAGCATCCATCCGGCCCTGGTGGCCGCGGCCGGCGCGATCCTATTGGGGGAACGCCCCAGCCGCCGCGCCGTAGCGGGGATCGCCCTGACCTTGATTGGCAGCGCCGTGATCGCGGGCGGGGACTTTCGTCTTGGTGGCCATGCCCTCCTGGGAGACGGATTGGCCACCCTGGGAGCGGTGGTGTTCGCCGGCTACCTGGTGATCGGGCGGGGAGCCCGGCAGCGCCTGGATAACGTTGCCTATAGCGTCCCCGTCTACGCCCTGTGCGCCGCTATCCTGGCCGGGCTGGCGATGGCCTTCAGCCAATCCCTGGAGGCCGTCGGACCGCGCGATCTGCTGGATTTCCTGGCCCTGGCGGTGGTCTGCACCCTGGGCGGCCACCTGCTGTACAACTGGACCCTGCGCTACCTGCCGGCGGCGGCGGTATCGATCAGCTTCCTGGGGGAACCAGTGGGCGCATCCCTCCTGGCCTGGCTGCTCCTGAGCGAGCCACCGCCGGCCACCAGCGCGGGCGGCGGGGCCATCGTCCTCGCGGGGATCTGGCTCACGATCCGATCGTAACCCGCAGATCCTCCTGGGCAATATCCAGGGGGCCGGCATAGGTCGCCCTGGCTTGCGCCAGAGTAGCTTCCTCCCCCAGCAGACGCCAGCGATGGGTAAGCAAGAGGCGATGGGCGCCCGCATCGGTGGCGTAGGCGCCGGCCTGGGCCGGGGTGAGATGGAAAGGATAGGTCGAGTGCTCTTCGTTGGAGCACTCACAGAGAAATAGGTCGCTATCCCGAGCCACATCGAGCAAGCCCGCGCACGGCCCGCTATCCGCGGAATAGGCGAACTCGCCGCCCCCGCTCACCCGCATGGCGTAGGTGTGTGGGATATGCACGACCGGCACGAAACGAAGCGACAGGGGGCCGATGGTTAGCGGCAGCACTGGATCATATTCGCTCAGATCGAACATAGTACTGAAGAACGCCTCGGAGGGATCTTGCATGGCGCTCACCCCAAGCAAGCGCTGGTGTCCGGTGGGAGGCAAATACAGCTGGGGGCGCGGAACCTCGGGCCGCAAGTCACGAAGGAAGTCAAGGTAATAGCGATATTGCATAAGATCCAGGGTGTGATCGGCGTGCATGTGGGAAATGATCACCGCGCGCACCGCTTCTGGCCGCGCATACCGTTGCAACCGAGCGAACGTGCCTGGCCCGCAATCCAGCATGATCGCCGTGTCATCCTGTTCCAGCAGATAGCCCGAGCACGCGCCATCGGCGTTTTGGCAAGCCGGGCTGGCCCCCAATACGGTCAAGCGCATGGTCACTTCTCCTCTACCAGCACGTCCGGCTTGGCAAGCACGGCGGTGTCGGAGGAATGGGCGGCCTCCTCATGCCCGTTCACGCCATGCCCATTGCCGGCCGCGGTGAGCGCCGGCAACTCGCTGGTCTGGCGCGCATGGGCCGCCCTGGTGGCAGCGATTAAATAGGCTTCACTGGGCCGCAGGTATGCCTCACCAGGGGCAATGGCGTTCTGGAACACCGGAGCGGCCGCGGTAGGAGCGGCCACGGGAATCTGGTCGCCGCGCAGAAGTTGGAAGGCATAGGTCAACCCACCGATCACAATCAGGACCACGCTGGCCACTTGCGCCACTCGCATATTCATGACCCACAGGCTATCGACGCGGAGCCCTTCCAGCGGGAAGCGGGCCACCGAATAGAGAACCAGGTAGGCAAGAAAGATACTTCCCACCGGGAGATACCGAGAGCGCCGAAGCTGCAACATGGTGAGCCCCACCAGCACGCCGAACACGAGCAGATCCCACACCGCCTCGTAACCGGCCGTATTGGTGAAGGTGCTGTAGGCGGCATATTGGGGCGGTCGATTAGCTGCTGGGATGGTGACCGCCCATAATCCGTGTGATGGAGTGCCGAATGCCTGATGGTTCATCAAATCGCCGACGCGCCCGATCGCCTGGCTGAGAATCAGCCCAGGAGCACAGATGTCGGCCCAGGTCCAGAAGCCGATTTCTCGGTTCCAGGTGTAGATGGCCGCCGCCATCACCCCTCCGAGCAAGGCGCCATGCCAGGCCAATCCGCCCTGCCAGACCGCGAAAACCCGCCCGGGGTCGGGTGCATAAAAGTCGCGGCGGAGGACGAAGTACCAGACACGGGCGCCAATGATCCCGGCCAACAATCCCAGGAGGAGAATGCCGCCCAGCGGCTCCAAGGGCTCCTCCCGCAAGCGGGCCATGAACGCGGACACGACCAGCCCGATCACCAGGGCGGCGGCAATCACAAGCCCGTACCAGTGAATGCCGAGAGGGCCAAACTTCAGTAATGCGATTTTCAATCAGGATACTCCGCCGAGGAGTTGAACGGCCGCGGCCCACTCAGCCAACCTAGCGCCCTGTCCGGCGGCAATGAATATCGACGCTGGTGTTGGCAGTATATCATACGGTTTCCTAGCTCCCCACGGGACAACCTCGCCGAGATGACATTCTCCGCTCACCGGCTGGTCTCGGGCACCGGCAGATCGGGGTAGCGCCGGCGGAGATAGCGATCGTATCCGGCTACGTTCATGGTGTACGCGCTGGTGGACTCGTACCGGGCGATCGTCTCCGCGTCCGCCTGGCGCGTTAGAAGCTCCTCGTCACCGGATCGTTGCAACATCGTGGCAATCGCCGATCGATCCTGGCCGGCGCGCATGGCCGCCAACACCAAGCTCTCCCATTGCCGCAGATGGGATCGCAATTCGGCCAGATGCTCCGGCACGCCCTCATGGCGGCCAAAGTGAGTGAGATACAACGCCGGCGGATTGAAGGAGGCGATGAGGTCGAGGCTCCGGTCCCAGTCCTCCAGGTCGAGATCGGGCGGTGGGGTGAGGGGCCGGACGTAGGTGCAACCCTTCAGGCGCGAGCCCGCCGCGTCCCCCGCGTATATCGCCCCCGTCCCCAGGTCGCGGAACGCCGCGTGGTGCTTGGCATGGCCCGGAGTAAAGAGGACATCGAGCGTCCGCCCCGCCACTCGTAGCCGCTGCCGATCGGTCAAACGGATCAGCCGGTCGGAAGGCACGGGTAGGATTTCTCCCCACAGGCGACCCATCAGACTCCCATAGATGCGGGTGGCGCTGGACACCAGGCGGCTGGGATCGATCAGATGGGGCGCCCCAACCTCGTGGGCATAGAGCACCGCGTTGGGGAAGTGCTGGAGCAAGAGACCGGCGCCCCCGGCATGATCGAGATGGACGTGAGTCACCAGGAGATGGTGGATCTCCTCGACCTTTACCCCCACCTGAGCCAGCGCGTCAAGCAACACCGGCACGGTGCTGCCCGGACCGGTCTCGATCAGCGCCGCCTCACCCTCACCGCGGAGCACATACGACGCGATGACCCCAGGTTGACCGAGAAAGTGTAAGTCCAAGGTGACTGGTTCAAAATCCTCGACGGAGGCCATTAGCGGCGCTTGCCCCGGCCAAGCGAGATGTGGGCATGGCGCGCGGCCAGGTGATTCAGCTTCACCCCTATTGCCGCCAGCACCAGGGTGAGGACGAGACTGGCCCCGAAGAAGAGGGTCATCCCATCACTGACTACCGGGACGAGAGGACTGGCAAGAAGCCAAGCACTGGTAATCGCGCACAGCAAAATCATCAAGAGGTCTTCCCTGACGCGCTGGCGCGTGGGATCGGGCATCCGGCTACTCATGGTTGGTTCACTCTCCCTGCTTCGCTATGCTACCAAAAACGGGGAATCCGCGAAGCCCCGGATTGCCACGCAGTCTAGCGACCTGGCTTGGTACACTACCGCGTGAACCTACGAGGAAGGGCAGTAAACTCCGTGATCAACCCACCGGAAACGGCCGCGCGCACTATTTTGCTGGTGGAGGATGACCCCACGCTCCTGGAAGCGATCCGCTATAACCTCGGCAAGGAAGGCTACCTGGTGGTTACCGCCGCCGACGGGATGCAGGCACTGGAGCAGGCCCGGCAGGCCAACCCCGACCTGGTGATCCTCGACATCATGCTCCCCCGGCTTGATGGCCTGGAAGTGTGCCGCACTCTACGCCGTGATTCCTCGGTCCCCATCCTCATGCTGACCGCCAAGAGTGGAGAGACCGATACCGTTCTGGGTCTGGAGATGGGGGCCGATGATTATCTGGCCAAGCCATTCCGCCTCCGCGAGCTGCTGGCCCGCGTGAAAGCGCAACTGCGGCGGGCGGAGATGCCCCATGCCGGCCCGAAGCCCGCGCTCGACCGAGTGCAATTTGGGCGGATCAGTGTCGAACGTGATAGCCGCCGGGTTTTTCGGGAAGGCAAGGAGATCGGCCTTACCCTCAAGGAATACGATCTGCTCGAGTACCTCCGGGCTAACGCGGGCAAGGTGATCTCCCGCGAGGTTCTCCTGGATAAGGTCTGGGGCTATGGGTTCGCGGGCGATAGCCGGACCGTGGACGTGCATGTCCGGTGGCTGCGCGAAAAGATCGAGGATGATCCAGCCAACCCACGGCACATCAGGACCGTCCGCGGAGTCGGCTATCGTCTGGAGCCGTAGCCTTCGCCATCTCCCGGTTGGTGCGTCACATCCCCACCACCATGGAGCCCCGCTCCCGAGTCACTGGTTGGTCCAGGTCGAGGACGACGTGGCCATCGCCGTTGATCACCTGCGTTTGGCCAATCCACCACAACCGCGGAACCCGCCCATACTCAATGTGGTTGTGTCCATGAAGCCAGAACCGAGGTTTCCATTGAGCGATCGCGTGATTGTAGGCCGGCACTCCCCGGTGACAGGGATCGATGGCCTCCGGGCAGATCTCGGGATGGTCCGGCAACTCGGGATGAATGCAGGGCAGTCCCAGCCCGGCCGGCCTGGGACAGAAACGCGGGGTAAGGGGGCAGCGCAAGGGAGCGGCATGGGACACCATCAGATCCAACCCACCGGCCCGCCATACCGCGAGGCCCATCCGGCGTACCCGGCGACGGATACTCCCCTCGCTGAACTGAAGGTCGTCATCCTCGCTGGTATAGCGATAGCAGCCGGCCAGTCCCGCGATCCGGAGGCCGCCGATCCGCACCAGCTTGCCATCAATATTGTCACAGCCGTCAGGCGGACGGGTGCGGTAGCGCCCGTCATGGTTTCCCGCCACGTAGAGGAGCGGCACCCGGAGCACGGTCACCAGATAGGACAGGTAATCCGCGCGTAGGTCGCCACAGGATATCGCCAGATCCACCTGCCCCACCCAGCGGTCTGGATCGAAATAGTCATAGAGTTGCTTCTCCTCATGATCGGATACGACCAGAATTTTCACAGGGGTGGCCCACCCGTCACCCTCCAGACAGCCCGGCGCGCGTGTCGGTGGAGAGGACGTAGGACACGAGTGGTCAGAGGACGTGGATGTTGTTTCTGGAGGTCGGCCACCGCCTCCTGCAGGGTCACGGGGGCCTTGGTCACGTCCTGGAGGTAGGCCCGATGATCCTCCACCGCCAGATACAGGTCGGTGACCGTCCGGCCAGGGAAAGCTTCCGCCGTGGCGCCAAGGTCGAGCGGCTCGGCGATCGGGACGAAGCATTCACGATACCAGCGCTGCGCGGCCTCACGAGTGGTGACATCAGGGTGTTGGCGGCGCAGGTTGTCACGATAGGCAAGGATCTCGGCCAGGAAACGATCATAGTAGTCCGCCCGCGAACAGGCCAGGCGAGTCAGACCCGTCCGGCGCTCGAATCGCATGCGCGCGTTCGCCAGTCGATCCGCCTCGCTCCGTTCGGGCACGATACATTCAAGAACCTCGGCATCCAGATAACGAACGCCGCTGGCGATAGCCGCCGCCACCCGATGGTGACCATCGATCACGTAATAATCACGTCCCAGAGCGTAGACCTGAATCGGGGGTAGTTCAACGCCCTGCTGCATGGCTCTGCGCACCGAACGAAATCGGGCGGAGCGCTCTTTTTCGCGCTTGGGGAGGAACGTGGGAGTCAACTGATTCGCTTTGTCCACGCTGCCGGTAATGCGCGCCACGGCGATCTCGGCGGCTCGGGCGGGGAGGGTATTGAGAGCGCCGCGCGCCGCGTCGGTATAAAAGGGGAAACGCTTGATCGCGGTACGGCGGGCCACTGGGGTTGCCTGCTCAGGCCGAACGCTTGCGGCTACGCGGCACGGCGCCTACCACTGGTGCCGCATGAGCAAGGCTTTCAGGGCGGCCTCCTCCGGGGTCGTCCCCTCGGCCAGTGGCTGCATTCCCGTGACCGTCATCCCCAGCATCTGCCCGGTGTACCAATAGGTTGAATCCTTGAAGTTGGAGGAAAAAAAGCCGGTGGCGCCAAAATGCTTCAGGATGCGGACGCGGAGTTGATCGAGGGTCGGCAACCACACACAGTTAGCGCGGGCCACGGGATCCGGACCGGCCGCCAGATACACGTGCCTCTCCTCGGCGTCGTAGCGAAGGACCAGCATTGGCTCCGTACTTGGCGGCAAGGCCACCCAGTCACCAAGCCGCGGCGTCCATGCCTGACCATCGGGAAAGGTAGCATAGAAGCCGCACAGGCTTTGATACGCCGGATCGCGCAGACCAGGACCGGGCGGCGCGGAGCGCTCGTCCTCTTCAGCCATCCCTACGCCACCGAACGGCGCACTACCCGCCAGGCGGCAAGGCCAATCGCCGTCACCGCGATAAGGCCCCACAGGATAGACCAAAACAGCGAACCAACGTGGGTGTAGCTGGCCGCGTTCGTTGCGTCGGACTGGCAGACGGGTGAGCTAGTCGTACAATTGCCCGATAGCCAGATAAGATAGCGGATCGAATCGAGGGTGGTAAAACACAACTCCACCGCCACGAACTGGTGGAACAACCGCGCGATCCGAGGCGATCCTCGCAAGCCAACTAGCAGCGAGACACCGCCGAAGACGGCCGCCCACACCCAGGTGTTGGCGGTGAACTGGGTGCCAAAGGAGATCCCGCCCACGATAGGCATGAGGAGTGACACGGCGCCAATGGCCCCCAAAATCCGATTGGAGAAGCGGGTGGGCGTGAGGAGGAGTAACGCTCCCCAAATCGCGGCGCCAGTGTATCCGGCACTGGCAATGAGCAGGAGCCAGCCGCCTCGGGTGTAGGTCTCGCCGGAGAAGTCAGAATTGATCTGCAACTCAGTGACCTGTCCACCGGTGGCAGTCGCGACGATGGCATGCGACCACTCATGGACGAACGTCCCGAACAACTTGAAGGGGTAGGCCAGAACGTCCAGGATCGGCAGATGCGAGAGCACGACCGCCAGGAGGGAAGCGAGGATGACATAGAACAGATCGCTGTTGGCGCCGCGTATGTTCACTGGGCGCACTCGCTTGAGGAACGTACCCTTGCGGGCGGCGGGCGAGGCCAGCGGCCGATCATATTTATGACGGCATTGCATGCAGAAGCCGGCGCCGGGTAGGCGGGCGCTACCGCACTCTGGACAAAAAGCATCGTGGCCGATCATGGGCGCGCTCATCGGTGCATCCCCTTGCATCCCTCGTATGTCCCCATAGGCGGATCCCAGTTTGGTAGTACAAGCGTACACCGTGCCAGATTATCTGGCTAGATCGATTGAATAAACTTTTGGCGACCTATCCGTAACCTGGGGCCTGTATGGTACGATTTCGGCAGCCCGGTCCGGGCATGGTCTATGCCGGTGTATACCGGCCATTTGTAGCAGAGACGCGAAAGGAAAGGTGAGAGGATGAACTTCCGCCATATTCGGGGCGCCGCGGTGGCGCTTGGGGTAACGGCATGCCTAACCGCCGTGAGCCAGCCGGCACTGGTCTCGCACGCTGGCGGTACGGTGAGCGTGGGCCTGGTGGCCGATGTCACCGGCGCCTCCAGCGTGTATGGGGTCTCGATCCGGAACGGGGCTCAGTTAGCGGCGGATCAGATTAATAAGGCCGGCGGCATTCACGGCAACCATCTCAATTTGATCATCGGTGATTCCGCCACCAGCAAGTCCCAGGTGGTCAATCTCTACCAGCAAATGATCAACAGTAACCATGTAATCGGGATTATCGGGCCCACCCTGAGCAGCGAGGCATTCGTGGCCGACCCGATCGCCCAGAACGCTGGGGTGCCGGTGATCGCCACCTCCAACACGGCGGCCGGAATCAGTAAGATGGGAAGTTATATCTTCCGCATGTCGCTCGGCGAGGGTGACGTAATTCCCCTGACCATCAAGACCGCCCTCTCGCATCTCCATTTCAAGAAAGTAGCCATCCTGTATGGCAATGATAACGCCTTCACGATCGGTGACAACGCGGTGTTCGCCGCCGTGGCCAAGCAGTTCCACCTCACCGTGGTCGATACGGAGACCTTCGCCACCGGCGACAAGAACTTCAAGGTGCAGCTCACCAAGATCAAGGGCGCGCAGCCGGACGCCATTCTGGTCGGCGCCCTGGCTCCCGAGGCGGTGCTGATCCTCAACCAGGGACGGCAACTCGGTATTCCCATGTCGGTGCGTTTCATCGGCGGCAACGGCTTCAATTCCCCAGCCGTGATCGCCGGTGCCGGGGCCAACGCCGAGGGGGCGATCGAGGGGACGGCCTGGTTCCCCAGTGGGAAATCCGCGATTAACCAGCACTTTATCAGCGCCTATAGGGCCCGGTATGGGAAGGCGCCCGACCAGTTCGCGGCCCAGGCATACGATGGGGTGAATATCATGGCGGACGGGATCAAGGCGGCGAACACCACCAGCGACCGCTCGGCCCTCCGCGCTGCCCTGGCCAAGCTGAAGAACGTACCCGTGGTTACGGGAGCCAAGGGCACCTTCTCCTTCACGGCGACCCGGGACGCGGGTGAGCTGGGGACGGTCCAGATCATCCAACATGGGCAATTCGTCCAATACACCTAACACCGAGTGGATCGAGTAGGGCGCGGCATCGAACCGCCGCGCCCTACTCGAACTTCCGGCCAGGAAAACATGCTGCAACAGGTATTCAACACCCTGATCAATGCATCGATCTACGCCTTGTTCGCCATGGGTTATGCCCTGGTGTTTGGGGTGCTGGATATTCTCAACCTTGCGCACGGGGCCATCTTCATGCTGGGCGCCTTTACCGCCGTGCAGGCGGTGCTCGGCTGGCATTGGCCACTGCTGCTGGCGATCCCCCTTGGGATGCTGGTGGGCGGGGCGGTGGGAGTGGTGCTGGACCTGGTGGCTGTCGCCCCTTTGCAGGCCCGAGGAAGCGACTTCCTCACCCCCTTGATCAGTACGATCGCCGCCGGCATCGTGTTCGAGAATATTTCCCTTGGCCTATTCGGGCCGGGCGCTTATAGTTTCCCCACCAGTGTCTTCCCTCAAACCCCGATCACGATTGGGAGCGCCGTGGTGCAGCCGGTGGATCTGTTGGTGATCGCCCTCACGGTGCTGTTGATGATTGGACTTACGGTCTGGCTCCGTTACAGCACCCTGGGCAAGGCGATCCGAGCCGTGGCGGCGAACCGACTGGCCGCGCAATTGTTGGGGATCAACGTGGCCCGCACCGTGGCGATTACCTTTTTTCTCGCCTCCGCCCTGGGCGCCCTGGCGGGAATCTTTTACGGCCTGGAGCTGCAGGATTCGATCAGCTTCAACATGGGCGGCTCGGTCCAATTGCGGGGGTTGGCGGTAATCGTGGTCGGCGGCATGGATAGTATCCCAGGCGTGATGCTTGGGGCGCTGGCCCTGGCTACCAGCGAGACCATTGGGATCACCGAAATTGGCTCCAGCTACACCGACGCGATCGCCTTTGGCCTGCTGTTCCTGATCCTGATCGTCCGCCCATCGGGCATCCTGGGCCGCCGTGGCTCTCGGGTGGTTTAGGACCGATGAGCGGCCTGGGTGACGCGCTCAACACCTGGTATGCCAGCAATAACAACCTGATCAACGACAGCGGGCTCAACGCCATCCTGGCGCTCAGCGTGTACGTAATGCTTGCCTGCGGCCTGCTCTCCCTGGCCAGTCCCGCCTATATGGCGATCGGCGCCTATACGGCCGCCCTGCTCAGCAACAATACCGGCGTCCCCTTTCCCCTGCAAATGGCGGCGGGCGCCCTGCTGGCGGCTGGAGTGGCTTTCATCCTGGGACTGCCCTTGCTCCGCCTCCGAGGCGTCTACCTGGCTATCTGTACCGTGGGCTTCGTCGCCATCGTACAGATCTTTTTCAACACCTGGACCCCCGGCGGGGCCGGCAACGGGATCTCCATCCCCGCCGCGACCACGACCTGGCAGATCTATGCCGTCCTGGTTGTGCTGTGCTTCCTTCTCTGGCGCCTGGAAGGATCGGCTCTGGGCCGGAGCCTGGCCGCCATCCGTCTGGACGAGGAAGCGGCGCGTAGCCTAGGAATCGATACGATCGCCTTCAAGTTGGGCGCGTTCGCCCTCAGCGGGGCGCTGGCCGGGCTGATGGGCGTCCTCTATGCCCGCCTCCACTACTACATCGACCCCCAGACCTTTGGTTTCGATACCGCCCTGGCGGCGTTGACCTACGTGGTGGTGGGCGGGAGCTTGACCACGATCGGCAGTCCCCTCGGCGCCATCCTGATCACCGCGTTGCCCGAATGGCTTCGCGGACTGAATGGCTACCGAACCGTGGTCAACGGGCTGATTCTGCTGGCGGTCATTCTCTTCCTCCCCGGAGGCTTGGTGGATCTACCC
>DATBTL010000405.1:0-11545 GCA_036559345.1 Chloroflexota bacterium
TGGTACAATACCCACACCTGAAAGTGGCGATCCTTGAGAAAGAGGATCGGATCGCCACTCACCAATCCGGACACAACAGCGGTGTCCTGCACTCTGGTCTCTACTACAAGCCAGGTTCCCTCAAGGCGACCCTCTGCGTCCGCGGTAAACAGGCGTTGCTGCGCTTTTGCGACGAGCACGATATCCCCTACAAGCTGTGCGGCAAGGTGATCGTGGCCCTCAACGAAGGCGAATTGCCCCGTTTGCAGGAGTTGTATCAGCGTGGGCTGAGCAATGGAGTGCCTGGGGTGGAGATGATCGGACCCGAACGGCTGCGCGAACTGGAGCCGCACGCGGCCGGCATTCAGGCGCTCTATTCGCCGAACACCGGCGTGATTGACTACGTGCGGGTGGCGGAAACCTACGCCCGCCTGGTCCGGGAAAAAGGGGGAGTGATCCTCACCGACCATGAGGTCACGGACATCATCAAGGGCAGTCCCGTGGTCCTGGAGACCACCGGCGGTGACATGGAGGCCAAATACCTCATTACCTGCGCCGGCCTGCAGTCGGATCGGCTGGCCCGGAAGACTGGCGCGCCCGACAACCTCCGCATTGTCCCCTTCCGCGGCGACTACTATACGCTCAAGCCGGAGAAGGCGTATCTGTGCAAATCGCTGATTTACCCGGTCCCCGATCCCGCCTTCCCCTTCCTGGGGGTGCATTTCACCATCCGCATGGACGGGCAGGTGTGGGCCGGCCCCAACGCGGTGCTGGCCTTCGCCCGCGAAGGGTACAGCCGCTTCGATCTGAACCCCAAGGATCTGCTTGAGGTACTGACCTACAGCGGCTTCCGCCATCTCGCCCTCAAGTACTGGCGGATGGGGACGGCCGAGATGTATCGCGACTATAGCAAGAGCGCCTTCGTGGCGGCCATGCAGGCGTATGTCCCCGAAGTCACCGGTGATGATGTGATTTTTGGCCCCTCCGGCGTGCGGGCCCAGGCTCTCGCCGCCGATGGCTCCCTGGTCGATGATTTTTCCATTCTGAACGCCAGGAACATTATCCATGTGCGGAACGCCCCATCCCCGGCCGCCACCTCGTCGCTGGCCATTGGCGAGACAATCGTCGGCGCGGCCAGCAAGGCATTCGGCCTGGAGGCCCCAGTGAGCGTGGCCGTGAGCTGACAGGAGGGATCCTGCGCTTTCAAGCGCAGGATCAGAGGTCAGACCGAGGACTTTGTGGCGCAAAGTACTTGACGACGTGGAAGCGCCTGCCCTATGATCGCTCCATGGCCGCACAGCACCCTCTCCGCCCGTTACCGACCGAGCCGCCCGCGCTCCACGCGCGCGCGATGGACAACCTTCGTTACATACGCGACACCATGGAGCGGGCCACCTCGTTCACGGCCGTACCGGGCTGGGGCCTGGTGGTGCTGGGCTGCTCGGCCCTGATTGCCACCCCCCTGGCGGCCGCCCAGCCCACTCCTCGGCGCTGGCTGGCGGTCTGGCTGGTCGAGGCGGGAATCGCCCTCGTGGTGGCCTTGGTCGCCATGAGCCGCAAAGCGCGGAGAGTGGGGGTGCCGGTTTTCTCCCGGCCCGGCCGCCGGTTCGTCCTCAGTTTATCCCCTCCCATGCTCGTCGGACTTTTGCTGACCATTGAGTTAGCGCGCGCCGGCCTGATTCATTTTCTCCCCGGCGTCTGGCTCCTCCTGTTCGGGGCGGGGGTGATGAACGGCGGCGCCTTCTCGGTGCGGATTGTCCCGGTGCTCGGCCTGAGCTTTATGCTGGTGGGCTCCCTGGCCCTCCTGGGGCCGCAGGCCTGGGGCAACTGGTGCCTGGCGGCCGGCTTCGGCGGCCTGGAAATTCTCTTCGGCCTGATCATCGCCCGGAGGTATGGTGGCTAAAGCAAACGCGCGCATCAGTCCCCCGCCCTGGGAACCCGATCCGAAGACGGAGCCGCGCCCGGCATCCAGTCCCGCTCCCGACTTCGATCGGATTATCCATGAGCGGATCCGCCTGGGCATGGTCAGCGCCCTGGCGGTCAACGCCTCGCTCAGCTTCACCGAGTTGAAGAAACTGCTCGGGACCACCGACGGCAATCTCAGCGTCCACGCGGGGAAGCTGGAGGAAGCGGGCTACATCCGGATGCACAAGTTCTTCGATGGACGCATTCCACGTACCGAGTTCTCGTTGACCGAGCGTGGACGGCACGCGCTGGATCGCTACCTCGACCACATGGAGGCGTTGATCCACGCCACTCGCCACCGCTAGTCCGCCTCTTCTTTTTTTGGAGATCCGCTTTATGCTACAAAGAGATTTACCATTCCTCAGCCCGCCCGGGTTGCATGTGGCGATCATCATGGATGGGAATGGCCGTTGGGCCGTGCGCCGCGGGCGGCCGCGGAGCGCCGGCCATCGGGCGGGGGCGCGGGCGGCCCGCGGGGTGATCGAGGCGGCGCCCCGGCTTGGGATCGGTACCCTTACCCTCTTTGCTTTCTCGGCCGACAACTGGCAGCGGCCTCCACAGGAAGTGCGGGCCCTGATGCGGCTCTTGCAAGTCTATCTCAGGGCCGAGATTACCACCTGTCTGGAGCAGAACGTGCGCTTGCGGGTGATTGGCCGCCGCGAGGGGATGTCGCCCGCGTTGCTCTCCGCGATGGCCAATGCCGAGTCCGCCACCGCTCACGGGCGGCTTCTGGATCTCCGGATCGCGATCAACTACTCCGCCCGCCAGTCAATCGTCGACGCGGCCCGCCGGGTGGCCGCCGGAGACAATCCCACCTTCGCCCGTTTCTCGGCCCTGCTGGGCGAGGCGTGCCAGGCTGGAGGGCCGGCGCCCGATGTCGATCTGCTGGTCCGTACGGGAGGAGAGCAACGATTGAGCGATTTTCTCCTGTGGGAGTGCGCCTACGCCGAGATGATCTTCAGCACCCGGCTCTGGCCCGATTTCACCGCCGAGGATCTGGGGGAGGCTGTACGGGAATATCATCATCGAGAGCGGCGGTTCGGCGCGGTCCCGGTTCTGGCCGCTCAGTGACCGACGGCCGCCTACGGCCGGCTCGGCGCCCCCTGAACGATCTCAGCGTACTTCAGCGCGTCAATCGTGAGCGAGTGGTGCTCCTGGGCTGGGGCGCCGCCATTCTGATGCAGCTCGCCCATCCGCAAGTGGCGGCCGGGGTGGCCCAGCACAGCCGGTTCCTCGACACCCCGATGGCCAGGTTTGAGCGCCTGTCGCGGACGATCCGGGTCATGCAGGCCCTCAACTTCGGCAACCCGGCTGAGGTGGCCCGCGCCGCCCGCCTGGTGAACACGCTTCACGGCAGGGTGAATGGGACCACCGAGTCCTCTACTCCTGGCTGTCCCGCCGGCACACCCTATAACGCGCTCGACCCAAGCCTCCTTCTGTGGGTGCTCGCCTCGCTGTTGTATGTGCTGCCGCGGGCCTATGAGCTGTTCGTCGGGCCGCTTTCCGCCGAGGAATACGACCAGTTCATGATCGACGCGCGTCCGCTCGGCATCCTCCTCGGAACCCCCGAGGAACTCTTGCCGCGGAACACCAGCGATCTCGACCACTATCTGGAGAATATGCTCGCTTCCGGTGATATCGCGGTGGGTTCGACCGGAAGGCGGCTGGTTCAGGAGATCGTTCGCCCCGCGTGGCCGTGGTTTACCCGCCCAATGGTCTGGATCTCCGCCCTCCCGGCGATCGGCCTGTTACCCCCCGCGATCCGCCGTGCCTACAACCTGCCCTGGACCCGGAGGCACCGACTCGCCCTCCACGCGATCGCCTGGCTCTGTCGCCGCCTGCTGCCTCTGGCCCCGCGCCGCGGCCGCTATTGGCCCGCCGCCCAGGCTCGCGCATGGACGAATATGGCTGACCCAAATGGCTGACCCAACTGGGGGATGGACGCCACTTCCTCAAGCGCCAATAATCCGGGTAAGGCCCTTGAAGGGAGGTGGCGGGTTCAGCATCCGGAGCCAGGACTGATTATCGCGAGGTTCGACCCTTGAAGGGCGGTGACATGCGCCAGGACGCGGCGGAAAAGCCGTCCCCAGACGATTCCGAGATTCCACGGGCTCCCGCCCCCGCCAAAATCGCTTCCCTGGCTCCCGGTGAACTGGAGTCCCGCATGCGGGTGGTCGATTGGAGCCATACACCGCTGGGACCGCTGGACACCTGGCCCATCGAGATTCGCTCGGCCATAAGTGTATGCTTGAGCGAGCTTGAGCGCGCCGCCAGACGTCCCTCCACGGGCCGGAAGCGTCGATCCGCGCCCCAGGAGGCGCCTGCTCTCAGTCCGGTGGACCCCGTGCACGAGAGCCTCCGCGCCGTGCTCGACGTGTTGCCCGAGGGAGTGCTGATCAGCAATATGGCGGGATGGTTCACGCTCGCGAACCGGGCGGCGATCAGCCTTTTGGGAATCGACGCCACCAATCGCCCCATGCCCCGCGAGAACGATGAAATATACGCCCGCCTCAATGTTCGCCGTGATGACGGCACCCCGTATCCGGCCGGTGAGTTGCCGCTGTGGCGTTCCCTGCTGCTGGGGGAGGATGTCCACGGGAACCAATTGCAGATTCGGAATCTGACCACCGGACGCGATATTCCCATTCTGCTCAATTGCGCCCCTCTCCGTGACTCCTCTGGGGCGATCAGGGGATCCGTGGCCGTCTTCCAGGATATCTCCCCGCTCAAGGATCTTGACTACCAAAAGGACGAGTTTCTAACCACGATCTCCCATGATCTCAAGAATCCGATCACGGCGATTAGCGGTATGGCCCAGATGATGCACCAACGAGTCGAGCACATGCAAGGGGCGGATGCGGCCCGGCTCCGCCGGGGCCTGGAAACGATCCGCGGAAGCGCCCAGCAGATGACCCGGATGCTGGCCGAGTTGGTGGATATCACGCGCCTGCAAATGGCGCGTCCCCTCACCCTGGAGCTGGCGCCCGTCGATTTGGTCGCGCTCACCGAGCGGCTCGTGAAGGTCTACTGGCAGACCACCGAGCAGCACGCGGTTCGACTGCACGCGGCACAACCGGCAATCGTGGTTCTCTGCGACGCCAGCCGCATCGAGCGCGTGATCGATAATCTTCTCTCGAACGCGATCAAGTTCAGTCCCCAAGGGGGTCCAGTCACGATCAATCTGAGCACGACGGTCCAGGATGGGCCGTCACGCCCCGGCACGGTGTGGGCGGTCTTGACCGTGCGGGACAAGGGAATCGGCATCCCCGAGGAGGCCCTACCCCATATTTTTGAACAGTTTTACCGAGCGACCAACGTGGTTGGACGGATCGCCGGGTCGGGAATCGGGCTGGTCGGAGCGAGGCGCATCGTGGAGCAACACGGAGGCACGATAGGGATAGCCAGTAAGCAGGGAGCCGGCACCACGGTCACCCTCCGCCTCCCCCTGAGCGGCCCCTATGCCTCGCCGCCAACCTGAAGGGGCGCCGGGAAGGGAAGCGCGCTCCCAAGGCCCACCGTGGTTCACTCAGAATCCCTGGACGCGCAGGTGCTCTTCCAGCGAACGCGGCTGAAACCCGAAACGGGCCGGCACCGCGTCGAGGGCAGTTATGTTATCGCCGCTCCCGAACAGCTCCAGGGCCGCCACGGTAACCGGGGGATGGGGCAGAAGCCGCTCCATGACGGCGGCGGCGGGAGTCACCAGGGGGAGCGGCACATGAAGTTTGGCGCGGCGCTTCCCGATCTTGGCGCAGATCAGATCCAGTAACTGGTCGTATGTATAATATGCCGGGCCGCCAACTCCCACGGTCTCGTTCCGCCCGCCCTCGTCAAGGAGAGCGACAAGGCAAGTCACCACATCCTCGACCCAGATCGGCTGGAAGCGCAATTTTCCGTTCCCCGGCACGGGCAGGAACGGGGCCCGCCGGGCCAGATCAGCCAGCGTAGTGAAGAACTGGGATCCATCGCCGAAGAGGATGGAAGGCTGCAGGATGCTGTAGGGAATGCCACCGGTCCTCACCTGCTGTTCGCCGTTGTAACGAGTCCGAATATACGAAGTGGCCCGGCCGGGAACCGTGTTGAGACCGCCAAGATGCATGAAGTGGGCCACTCCCGCATGGCCACCCGCGCGGACCAGGTTGGCCGTCCCCTCGTCGTTGACGCCACGGTAGCTCACCGCCTTGGTTTCCTTGAGGTTCGCCACCACGGCGGCCAGATGCACGATGGTGGTCGCGCCCTCCGCCGCCGCCGCCAGGCTCGCCCGATTCCCGAGGTCGCCCGTGACCGGTTCCGCCCCATCCGGAAGGACGCGCTTCCCGGCTCCGGGCCGCGTCAGGCACCGGGGATGCTCGCCTCGCGCGACCAGACGGGCCACCAGATGCCGACCAATATAGCCGGTAGCCCCCGTGATCAGAATCGTGGCCACTGCGTCATCCCTCCCGTGCGGCGCCCCACCATGCTCTAGGATACCAGAGCGGAACGTCTGGCCTCGTCTTCGCCCACCGATCATCCTCTCGTGCCACACCGTTGAACGCCTCTCCTGAAGCACGGAAACACAGAGAGTACGGAGAACACATATCCAGGCGCGTCCAATTCCCACGGCGCCGCCCAAAACGGGGTATGCTAGCCAGCAACACCCGACGATTCGGTACTTGCTCATTATGTGCATTGAAAGAACTCGACACCGAAGGGAAAATTCGTGGGCACCCCCACCTTTGTGATCTTGGGAGCCGGTCAGACGGGCGGCCGGGCGGCCGAGACCTTGCGCCACGAGGGTTTCACCGGCCGCGTGATCCTGGTGGGGGCCGAGCCACACCGCCCCTATGAACGGCCCCCGCTATCCAAGGGCATCCTCCTGGGCGATACCACGGCCGACCAGACCTATCTGCGGGCCGCCGAGCACTATCGAGAACAGAACATCGAACTACGCCTGGGCGTGCGCGCGACCCGGATCGTGCCTTCGGAGCACCGGGTGGAACTGAGCGATGGCAGCAGCCTGAGTTATGACAAGCTGCTGATCGCCACCGGGGTCCGTCCCCGCCTGCTTTCCGTCCCCGGCGCCGATCTCCCCGGTATTGTCACCCTCCGCACCCTGGCCGACGCCCAGGTTCTGGCCGATGCCATGGCCGGCTCCCCACGAGTGCTGATCGTCGGGGCCGGGTTTATCGGGGCCGAGGTGGCGGCCGCTTGCCGGAAGCGCGGCCTCGCCGTGACCATGGTGGAACCGCTGGCCGCCCCCATGGAGCGCGCCCTGGGGACCGAACTTGGCGATCTCTTCGCCGCCATCCATAGCGATCAGGGGGTCGATCTCCGCCTGCGAACCGGAGTCGCCGCCTTCCATGGAACCGACCGGGTGGAGGAAGCAGAACTGACCACCGGTGAACGGATCCCCGCCGACTTGGTGCTCGTGGGGATCGGGGTGGTCCCTGATACCGAGTACCTGGAAGGATCCGGTCTGGCGCTCGACAACGGGGTGATTACCGACCAGTTCTCCCGCACCAATCTGCCCGACATCTACGCGGCCGGCGACGTGGCCCACTGGCTGCACCCGACCCTTGGCCGGCATCTCAGGGTGGAGCACTGGGACAACGCGGAGCAGCAGGGGAAGGCGGCGGCGAAGTCCATGTTGGGGAATCTGGAACCTTTCGCGCCCGTCCTCTACTTCTGGTCCGATCAATACGAGCACGGGCTCCAGGTGCTGGGCCACCGCGCCGGCGGCGAGGAGGAAGTGCGGCGCGGCAGCCTGGAAGCCCGTAAGTTCACCCATTTCTACCTGCGCGACGGGGTATTGGTCGCCGCTCTCTGCTTCAACACGCCCCGCGACAGCATGGCCTCCCGCAAACTGATCGCCGCCGGTACACCAGTGGACGCCGCCAAGCTGGCCGACGAAGGGGTGGACTTGAGAAGCTTGGTGCCGAAGCGACAACCATAGGTCTGCGGATTAGGTGATCGGGCTGTTCCTTGATTGGTGTATCGCCTGGCTCCTATCCACTACTGTCGTGTCGTCCCAACTCCAATTTTGCAGTTCGGGAGTGCCTGCCGCAAGGTAGCCACGCCTGCTCCGGTGACTGCCGTATTGTGCAATGCCAGATACCCAAGCGAGGCGAGTGCCGTCAGGTGCGGCAAACCAGCATCGGAGATCCGTGTATCACTCAAGATCAGATGGCGTAGACCTGGCAGAGCACGCAAATATACTAGACTCGAATCCTCCAATGCCGTGTGATCTAACCAGAGATCATTCAATGCCGAATGCCCTGCCAGGTGGCTTAAACCTTCCCCGAGGATAGCCGTATCACTGAGCCATAGCGATTTTAAGTTTCGCATTCCCACAAGCCCCTCCAGGGAGTTGTCGTTGATGCCGGTTCTTGAAATCGCAAGGGCTTCCATTGCGGTAAGATCCCCCAGCGCTTGCAATCCTGCCAGATCTATCCGGGTATTGTTCAGACGGAGCCGACGCAAGTTGTACAGGGCGCCTACCGCAGGCAGCGAACGATTATCAATCCGATTGTTCGAGGCGGAAAGGGATTCCAGTTCGCTCAAACCGACCAGATTCCGTAATGCGGCCCCCTCCAATCGCGTATCATCCAGATCCAGCGCGCGCAACTCGCTCAACCGAGTCAAAAATTGAAGGGAACGGCTGGTGAGATGCGTGCCGTACAGGTTTAGGCCGCGCAATCGGGCCATCCCGGGTATTCCCACAAGCCGCTCCCCGGTCACTTTGGTGGAACTGAGATCCAACTCAGTCAGCTTGGGTAAATCGGCAAGGTGGAATAAGCCGGAGCCAGTGATCTTAGTCTCGGCCAGGTGCAGCGTCTCCAGGTTTCGCAGCTGAGCCAAATACGGAAGTCCCGCGTCCGTGATCCCGGTATCCGACAGATACAACGCCTCCAGGTTTCGCAACTGAGCCAGGTACGGAAGGCCGGCATCAGTGACCCTGATTCCACTCGGACCAAATCGCTTGAGCGCGGACAGATGTCGAACGTGGCCCAGGGCTTCATCGTCAGTGGCACCCACGGAAAGCTGTTCCAGATTGCATAGTCCTTCCAAATGAGTCGCCCCTTCCGCCGTGAGATAAAACATCTCATATCCAAGTGACAGCTTCCGTAAGCCGGTGAGACGGCTGAGGTGCGCCAGTTCATTCGCGGGGCCGCGCCAGAACTTGTGGGTGCTAAAAGCGTATAAATCGTCTGAACCAAGAGCTTCGAGCGAGGACAGACCATCCTGTTCCAATCGCCCCCAGTGCAGGCTCAATCTGCAACCGACAGGTACGGCGACGTCCCCGCGTGCGGGCATCCACTCCAGCCACCGCCAGTCGTCGCCCTCCCGCACTTCCACGGTCACTTGGCCCATCGAGAAATCCTCGGGGAAGCGAACCATGCGCGGTTGCGCATCTTGTTCGGACACCTCTCCCTCCTTCATACACATGCTTGCCATGCAAGGATACGATGGTTAGACTTCCGGGAGCAGTACCATATTTTCGCCCGTAATCAAACCCCACCACCCCCCGACTATGCGATACTCAAGTGATGCCCGACGAGTGAAATGGCGAACGATGAGCGGCGAGACGGCGGTGGTCCTGGTGGCGATAGGGCTTTTGCTCACCATGGTGGTTGGCATGGCCTCGCAGTGGCGTGGATCGCGTCGGAAGGATACGTCGCCGCCTGCCACCGCCACCGAGAGAACCGCGAAAGGGCCCACCGCCGAACAGCAAGAGGATATCGAGGCGGTGCAGGAAGGGATCGAGGCGGCCCGCGCCGAGTTGCGCTGGCTGCGGGACCAGGTGGCCAGGGAGCGCGAGCGGTTGGAGCGGATGCGGAGACAGCACCAGCCCGCCGCACAGACGGCGCCTCAGCCCCAGATCGCCGACAGTCCCTGGGTGGTGCTGGGACTCCGACCCGGCTCCGGCCCCGATGACATTCGCCGCCGCTACCGCCTCCTCTCGCGGGTCTGGCATCCAGATCGTTTCATCGAGGGACCACCTGAACTGCGCGCGGAGGCGGAACTGATGATGGCTCGGCTGAACAAGGCGCATAACGCGCTGGTCGGAGCCGCGGCGGGTTTTCGGAGGTAGGAAGGGAAATCGTCGGTGCGCCGGAACATTTCCAGCGGCGCCTCCTGGGAGGCGGTGGTCGGCTATAGCCGAGCGGTGCGGGTGGGAAACATCATCCAGGTAGCGGGCACTACGGCGGTGGACGCCGAGGGGAAGCCGTTCGCGCCCGGCGATCCCTACGCCCAGACGGTACGCATTCTGGAGATCATTGAGAGCGCCCTCGCGCAGGCCGGCGCCTCCATGCGGGACGTGGTGCGGACACGCATCTTCGTGACCGACGTCAGTCGGTGGGAGGAGATTGGACGTGCCCACGGTGAGCGCTTCGCCGCCATCCGCCCGGCGGCCACCATGGTGCAGGTGGCGGCCTTGATCGACCCCGCGCTCATGGTCGAGATCGAGGCGGAAGCAATCCTCGAATAGGCCCATCGGACGGATCGGACGGATCGGACCGATCCGTCCGATTTATGGCTTGCCCCCTTGAAACAGCCGCCAAATAATGGGATGATGACGGCATGGAAGCACATGCGTATCCCTCTGGAGCCGTGGCGCCGTGGGCCGAGGTGGTCCGGGGCGCCGGCCCGTGTACCGTGGAAGAATTGCTTCGCCTGCCGGACGATGGATGGCAGTATGAAGTAGTAGAAGGGGTGCTTGTCCGCATGGCGGGAAGCCCGGCCGAGCCAACGATGCTCGCCGCGCGTCTCGGCACCCGCATAGGGCTTTTCGTTGAAGATCACGATCTGGGAGTCGTCACCGGCCCCGATGGGGTCTATGATTTCGAGCGGCGCGGCCAGAAGAACACGGGCCTCTGGTTACGACAAGGGAAAGAGCGACGCCGTGAAGCAGCAGTATTGGCTTTACGTCTCAATGCAAAAGCAGCGCGACCACGTCGCCAACGTCCGTCTCTATCCCGTGCAACTGCCGGAACAGCGGATTGATGGAGTCACGTTCCAACCATCCACAAAACTCCTTCGAATCGAGGAGTAATTACCGACTCGCCAACTCAAATTCCCAGCGTCAATGGAACTTCGGATCACCGTTGGAGGCTGAGACGCCATCGTCAACCGGCCGCGGCGTGTCCGGATGTGCGTCGCATATTCAACATGTCCATCGTGGCTTGAAACCTCAAAATATCGATAGTCGGGTATGCTGCGCCAAACCAAGCGGTTATTTGTTGGCAGGCTGGTAGGCAAGAGCAAGGGAACCAAAACTCAGCGCTTTGCTTTCGACAAGCCTTAGCTTCGTCGGAGGCGTCCCGTCCGGGAAAAACCGCCTTCCCCTTCCCATGATGAAGGGCTGGACTAAGAACCGATACTCATCGATCAGATCCGTTCCCATCAGCGATTGGACCAGGCTCGCACTGCCATCGATAATAATGTCTTTGCCCGGCTGCTGTTTCAGTTTGGTGATTTCTTCCACCACATTTCCTGAGATGATGGTGGATTCCTTCCAGGGCGCTGTCCTGAGCGTGGTCGAGACCACATATTTGTGCATCCGGTTGAGGATCGGCCCAGGACCATCGCCGCTCGTCTGTGTGGACCAGCCCGGCCAAAGCAT
>DATBTL010000406.1:0-3290 GCA_036559345.1 Chloroflexota bacterium
TGAGCCCGAAATACAGATTGTTCTGCGGTACGTCCTGAAGTTCAAACCAGGTCAGAGCGGGAACATAGCCCGTGGACCTGCTGGCGCCGAAGAGGAGGTCGAGGTTGGCTGCCTGGATGCTTTGCGGGAGGTTGACGGTGCTCCAGGCGCCTTCAGTGAGATATGTGGGCTGTGGGGTCTCGAACCCCGCCGCCGCGCCTCGCACCCATCCGTAATAGGTCGCAAGATCGGTCGTGGTAGTCAGCAGGTTCTGATCTACATAGAGGTGTTGTCCGATCGCGTCGAGCGGATAACGTCCGCCGTGCGTAGAGGCGAAGGCTGCCCAGGAGCCGACGGTGCTGATTCCCATGGTGAAGGTATTTTTGAGATACGCCGCGCCCGCGTTCGTACTGGTCAGAGCGCCGCCGATACTGTGGCCAAGCAGACCACCCGACACGATGGTCATCCCGGAGAGCCCCATGCCGATCGGCGCCGGATCCTTGATTGCCATGTAGGAATCAACTAACAGCGCGGCGAAGTTAGAAGGGTAGATGAATGATCCGCCGGAGCAGGCGGCGCCGTTACATGACTGGTAGGCATTCGGCTCATTCCATAACTCCCAGACTGTCACTCGATTGGAAAAGTGCGCCAATAACGGCTTGACCGCGCCTTGAACATACGCGGTGGTGATGTAGGGATTGTCGCCGTTGCCGCCGCTGACCTCGCGATTGTTCGCCGTCCAATCGGTCTGTGATCCATGAGTTGCCTCATTAGTGATCAGCCCCTCCACCCGAACGCCGGCCGCGAGGTAGTTGTTTACCACCGTGTCATAGGCGGCCAAAAGGGCGGAGTTCGTCCAATCAGCGGCATTTCCGAGCCTGAAATTCACCCGGACCATCCTGGCCCCAGCGTTCGTGGTAGCGGCGATTTGCTCTGGGGTCACCAGGGGATTCTGGTTGTTATCGACCGCCCAACCCTCGTCCAGTCCGGCGGACACCGGTATGGTGGGTTGCGCGGTCGGCGCCGGTACAGGGCCTCCTGGCGCGAGGGCCCAGAGATCATTGGCCCCTGAGGTCCCGGGAACTCGTCCGCCAAATAGGAGAAATGCACCATCAGCGTCATCCCACACCCATTGAGCAAGATGACGGGTTGGTGGGGAGGGTGACGCGGCGATGGGGAGCGGCTGCCAGCCACCCTGGCTTGGGAGATTGGCCCAAGCATCATTCACATTCCCATTGGCCAGACTGAGCCCAGGCCCGACCACCATCGCCCCATGTTGAGCATCATATCCCACGGCGGATTCGGCCCGCCCCGCTGGTTGGCTTGGACTGTTCTCTACCACCCAGGCGCCGGAGTTCCCGGATGGAACCCAGTTCCAGGAGTCGCTCAGGACACTTTGCGCCGCGTTTTGCCCCCCGAACACGCGAAGGACGCCGCCACTGGTATCCCAGGCCCCCTCCGCCGCGTAACGGGGTAAGGGGCACGTAACAGTGCAGGCCGAATTATTGGCGCTGAGTTGGGTCCAGAAACCTCCGGCGCCACCCCCGGTGGGAGTGAAAGACCACACGTCGTTCGTCCCTTGAAATGGGCTCTCGGACACCTCCCCTGAAAAGATCAGGAGCCGGTTCGCGTTCGCATCCCAGACCGTTACCGCGTGTGAGCGCGGCGCCGGAGTGTTCGGGGCGCCCGATCCGCTCAGCAGGCTCCACGAATTGGCTGCCGGCCGGTAGGCCCATAGGTCACCCGAGTAGAGCGCGCCGCTTCCCGAACCAGTCTGGCCGCCATAGACCAGCAGGAGCTGGTCAGCGGAATCCCAGGCAGCGGACGCCCCGAATCGCGCGCTTGGCCCAACCGCGCGCGCGGTCCATGCGTTTGCCGCCGGAGAGTAGGCCCAAAGGTCACGGAGCGGGTGGGCGCCGGTGCTATCGACGCCACCGAAGACAAAAGCCAGCCGATCCGCCGAATCCCACGCCATCGCCGCGTCCTGACGTCCTGGCGGCGGAGAGGTGGTGGGACTGAGTTGGCTCCAGGCCCATCCGGCCGGCATTTGGGCCGCCGACGATACCAACTGGGCGCGCGCGGGCACGCCACCGACAGGGGCAAGCGTTGGAGTCGGGGGCGCGGTCGGCGAGGCCACGGGCAGCAGGGCAATCCCCCCACCAGGTGACACCCATGAGTCGCCACCGTCAGTGCTTGTAAAGACGCCCGTATCGTTGGTGAAGGTCAGAGAGCGCGGGTTCGCCTGGTCGACCGTCAGGGTTCCGGCATCGTAGACTGGTACCGCGATCCCGGCGGAGTTGATAATGGTCTCGCTTGGGCGCAGGCCACGATCAATCTCCGTCCAATGACCCCCGTTATCGACCGACTTATAGAGCCCCGCCGGCGGGGAGCCCGGTCCCGTACCCTGGGAGGCATGTACATAAATAACACCTGAATTGCTTGGGTCTGCGACCAACGAGTCAACGTCATAGGCGCGAATAGTCCGGCGCACCGCATCCTGGGCATAGGGAAGACCGTCCGTGCCCAATCGGCCCGCGGCTTGACCGCCGACACTCGCGTACACACCGCCATCGGCACTTGAGCAACCGCCATCAAGATAACTCCCCGGCGACCCCTCGGTGCCGATGAAGAGCGTACCGGTCCCAGAGTCGCTCGCCGCCAGGGTGTTAACGTGTCCGTAGTTCGCGGGCTGACAGGAAGGCGCCGACCCAGCCAGGCTGGGACGCACTCCGGCTTGGCGCTGGGCGCGGGTTGGCGCCAGCACCTGTGTCCAGCTTGCCCCGCTATCGGTGGAGATTTCCACGACATCGCCCGCCGGAGTTGCCCGTACGCGGTAGAGCGTTGTCGGGCTGCCAGGGGCGGCTATCTGTATTTTGGCGGAGGCACCGCTGGACGGCATCGCCGCGCCGACCCGTGCCGCCGCCACATGGGCGGGTTGAGTCCTACTCACCACCATGGTAGCCAGGGTGGTAACCGCGACCATGGCATGTACAAGTCGTAAAAACACTGGGTGCCCGCGCATCCGTAACCCCATTCCTGCTCAAGCCCAGGCAACCTTCGCGCGGGCAATGCCAGCGTCGCGACCCTCTCACGTACTCGGACCGCCGAGCCAGCTTGGATCGTACAGCAGTTTCAGGGGAAAAGTCACCCATGGCGCCGAATTCACAGCGAGGGATGTGGCGTCCGGTCCCTGGATCCTGATCAGGGAAGAGTGGCGGCGGCAAGGGAGATGGTGCCGGCGCCGTAATTGTTGAGCAGGGTGAAGGCGAGACGGAGGGACTGACCGGGGGACGCGGCGCTATAGGTGAGGG
>DATBTL010000407.1:0-6026 GCA_036559345.1 Chloroflexota bacterium
CGGGGATTGCCCCCGACCGCGAGCGCGAGCACGGCGCTGGTGGGAGGGTAGCCAGGCAGGGGTTTCCAGGTGGCGCCGCTGTCGTCCGACTTCCAGAGGCCCTGGACAGTCCCCGCGATCGAGGTTGTGGGGTGGGATGGATCGACCACGAGCGCATCGGTCAGCAGACGGAGGTTCGTTGAGTGCCATGCTCGGTTGGTGGGCACGGGTCCGGCAGTTGGCGCGCGCTTGGGAAGGGCGGGCGCGGGGGTGCTCGCGAGGCGCGGAATGGGAAGGGCCGGGGCCGCGGCGGGTACCGTATGGCTACTGACCAGAACAATGGCCAGAATCCCCGGAAGGAGGGCGAGCAGGATCAGCAGCGAGGAGAGGAATCGACTGGGCTTGCGGACGGGCACGAGAGTAGTTCCTCCTGGCTTAGCGCGGGTGTGATGCTGAGTATAGTCCGGTGGGCGGTATGGAGATCCGCACTCCGGCGTCCCCGTCTGTTACACTTTCATGCCGAGGCAACGCCGGCCCATCGGCGTGCTCGTGGCTGCCGCGCCCCGTGCTGTGTTGAGAGGGTTCGTGGCGCGGGCAAGCCGGTCGGCTCGTAGCTGCGATGAAGGAGCACACGCCAGTGGCAGGAAGCACCTATACCTCACAGTCAAGCCCAATCGCCGCACGGCTCGCCACGCGGATGAGCCGCCTGGGCACTGAAACCGCCTTTGAGGTGCTGGCCCGCGCTCAGGCCCTGGAGGCCCGTGGGCGGAGCGTTATCCATCTCGAAATTGGCGAACCGGACTTCGCCACGCCGGAGTCAGTGGTGGAGGCGGGGGTTCGCGCGCTCCGGGACGGCCATACTCATTATACACCCTCGCCGGGCATCGCTCCTCTTCGCCAGGCCGTGGCGGCGGAGATGCAACGTACTCGCGGGCTGAACGTGTCGCCAGACCAGGTGGTGGTCACACCCGGAGCGAAGCCAATCCTTTTTTTCGCCCTGCTGGCCCTGGTGGACCATGGGGACGAGGTTATCTGTCCGGATCCCGGCTTTCCGATCTACGAGTCGATGATTCGCTACGCGGGCGGTACCGTGGTACCGGTGGCCCTCCCCGAGAGCAATGCCTTCCGCCTCGATATCGAGGGCTTGCGGCGCGCCGTTACCCCACGCACTAAAATGATCATCATTAACTCTCCGGCCAACCCCACCGGTGGGGTCCTTGAGCCCGAGGATCTCGTCCAAATCGCTGAGGTAGCGGTCGAGCACGACCTTATGGTCTTCGCCGATGAAATCTACTCCCGCCTGCTGTATGAAGGCGAGCACCATAGCATCGCCGGTTTGCCCGGCATGGGCGAGCGGACCATTCTTCTCGACGGCTTTTCCAAAACATACGCCATGACTGGTTGGCGTCTGGGCTATGGAGTGATGCCTGTCGACCTGGTGCCTCATATCAGCCGGTTGATGACCAATTCCAATTCCTGCACGGCCGCCTTTACCCAATGGGCGGGTGTCGAGGCGATCACCGGCGACCAGACGCCGGTGGAACGAATGCGCGCCGAGTTCTTGCGCCGCCGCGACGTGATCGTGGCCGGTCTCAACGCGCTGCCAGGCGTGCGATGCGCCATGCCCAAGGGCGCCTTCTACGCCTTTCCTAACATTACCGCCACTGGTTTTACCACCAGGGATCTGGCGAGCCGCTTACTGGACGAGGCAGGGGTGGCCACCCTGGCTGGGTCGTCATTCGGGGCCGGCGGCGAGGGATACCTGCGCCTCTCCTATGCCAATTCGGTGGAGAACATTCAGGAGGCACTGGCCCGCATGGGCCGGTGGCTGGGCGAGTCGCGGGGAGGGCGCTAACCGTGGCAAAACCTCGAGTATTCCTCAGCCGCGAACTACCACCCGCCGTCATGACCAGTCTCCGCGAACGATGCGCTCTCACCGCCAATTCGGAGAGCCGCGTCCTCTCCAAGGCCGAGTTAATCGCCGCGACAACCGGAATGGATGGGCTCTTGTGCCTTCTTACCGACACCATCGACTCCGAGGTACTGGACATTCAGCCTCGGCTCAAGGTGGTCAGTAACTACGCGGTCGGTTTCAACAATGTGGATGTTCTTGCCGCCACCGAGCGGAACATTCCAGTCACCAATACACCCGGCGTCCTGACCGAAACCACCGCCGATTTCGCGTTCGCGTTGTTGATGGCGGTGGCTCGGCGCGTGGTGGAGGGAGATCGGTACATCCGAGCCGGGAAGTACAAGGAGTGGGCACCGCTTCTGATGATCGGCGCCGATATTCATGGGAAGACGCTGGGACTGGTGGGGGCGGGCCGGATCGGCTTGGCGATGGCCCGGAGAGCGCGCGGTTTCTCCATGCGGGTCCTCTACTCCGACGTTCATCCGGCTCCCGCCGACCAGGCGGCGGAACTCGGCCTGGAGCGGGTGTCCCTGGAGGAATTGCTGGCCCAGGCGGATTTCGTCTCCGTCCACGCTCCCTATATGCCCGAGACCCACCATTTAATTGGCGCCCCGCAACTGGAACAGATGCGGAAAACCGCCTTTCTGATCAATTCGGCCCGGGGGCCCTTGGTGGACGAAGCGGCCCTGGTGGAGGCGCTGCGGTCTGGGCTGATCGCCGGCGCCGGCCTGGATGTGTACGAGCACGAGCCTGTTTTGGCCCCTGGTTTGGCGAAACTGGACAACGTGGTCCTGGCCCCCCACGCGGCAAGCGCCTCGCTAGAAACTCGTACCCGCATGGGTATGCTGGCGGTGGAGAATCTGATGGCCATTCTGGAGGGGCGGCGGGCCGCGCACACGGTCAATCCCGAGGTCTACGACCGGTTAGGGCTCTGATCGGCGGTGTCTTTAGGTACCAACCTTCCCGACGGCCCAACTGTCGCGGTCGGCCCGCATCCGCCCGCGCTCCGTTTCGCGCTGCTGGAGGCATACGGCGATCGGCTGGCGCACGCGGTGTTCACGCGCATGGGCGGAGTGAGCGCGCTACCACTGGATTCATTGAATGTGTCCTACAGCGTGGGTGACGATCTGGGAGCGGTGGCGGAGAATCGGGCCCGCTGCGCCGCCGCGCTTGGGCTGACCGCGGAGAGAATCGTCTGTGCTGGATTGGTCCATGGGGCTATGGTGGCTCGGGTAGAGCATGCCGAACCGAAGCCGCTGCCCGATGGAAGCGTGCTAGTCGAGGATGTGGATGCCCTAATCACCGCCAAGCCGGGGATAGGCTTGCTAATCACGGCGGCGGATTGCCTGCAAGTCCTCCTCTATGATCCCGATACGCCGGCAATCGGACTCGCGCACGCGGGATGGCGTGGTCAGGCGGCGGGCGTCTTGACTGCCACGGCGGCGGCCATGGGTCGGGAGTTCGGGAGCCGTCCGGATCGCCTGCTGGCCGGGATCGGTCCCGGTCTGGGCCCCTGTTGCGCGCGGTTCAGTAATCCCGAGCACGAACTGCCGCCCTGGTTCGCGCCCTATATCCATGGGCGGCACGTCGATCTCTGGGCCGCCGCGCGCGGGCAACTCACCGCCGCCGGTCTCGCGCCCGCGCACATCGAACACCACGCGATATGCACGGTCTGTCACCGAGATCGGTTCTTTTCTCATCGCGGAGACCATGGGCGCACGGGCCGGTTCGCGGCGATCATAGCGCTGCGGGGCTGACCACGGATCGGCGGCGCTTCCCACTCGGTGTCATGGTTCGGGATCGGATACAGGCATCCTCTGCCCTACGGGCCGAGTAAGCGGCGGCCATCCGCCGGGAGGCTTCGCCAACCACTCCGCCCACGCTACACTGAAGCGTACCTGCATGAATGCGCGGAAAGGGCGTGGCGACGGATGGACGACAGGCAGTTTAGCTTTTTACAGGATCTCACGGGGGCGCATGGTCCCTCGGGCTTCGAGGCGGCTCCACGGGCCATATGGCGGGCATCGGTGGCCTCGTTCGCGGCCGAGGTGTCCACCGACAACCATGGCAGTGTCACCGCCGTGGTCAATCCATCTGGCTCCCCCCGGGTCATGCTGGCCGGCCACATCGATGAGATCGGCCTCATGGTGAGCTTCATCAGCGATGAAGGATTTATCCATTTCGTCCCGATTGGTGGCCACGATCCAAGCGTTCTGGTGGCTCAGAGGGTCTACATTCATGGGGCGGCCGGGCCCGTGCTTGGCGTCCTGGGGCGCAAGCCGGTCCATCTCATGCGAAGCGAGGAACGGAAAGATCCGGTCGAGCTGAAGAAGCTCTGGATCGACATCGGGGTACCCGATCGGGCCGGCGCCGAGGCAGTGGTGAGCGTTGGCGATCCGATTACGTTTGCCGCCCAACTGGAGCGCCTGCAAGGCGACCTGCTGGTGGCAAAGGCTTTCGATAACCGGGTCGGTGCCTATGTCGTGGCGGAGGCGGCGCGAGCCGTGGCCTCGGGCCCCCTGGAAGCAGCGGTGTATGCCGTGGCCACCAGCCAGGAGGAGGTGGGATACCGGGGCGCGATCACCAGCGCCGAACGGATCAAGCCAGACGTGGCGATTGCCATTGACGTCGGATTCTCACTCGACCATCCCGACCTCGATCCCGAGGATAAGCACCGCGGTCATACAGTGCTCGGCAAGGGGCCACAGATTACCCGCGGTCCGAATGCCAATCCCGTCGTCTACGACTTGCTCACCCGCACGGCGAAGGAGGAAGGGATCCCTTTCCAGATCGATCCGGCGGGAGGGGAGACCGGTACCGATGCCTGGGCCATTCAGGTGGCCCACCAGGGCGTGGCCACCGGGGTGGTCAGCGTCTCACTCCGCTATATGCACACGCCGGTTGAAATCCTGTCCACTAGCGACCTTGACCATACGGTGGCCCTCCTGGCCGGGTTTATCCGCCGGCTGACCGCGAAAACCAGCTTCATCGTGGACTAGGCGGGAAGTCTCGACCAAAAGGAAGGGGGCGGGCTATCGCGCCCTGGGGATCGAGGAAATCTTGCTCTTCGATCCGCTGGGAGAGTTCATGACGGAGCAGTTCCGCGGCTGGCTGCGTGTCGGAGGCGCCTATCAAGCCTGGGAGCCTGATGCCCAGGGCCGCTTCTGGAGCCGCGCGCTGGGAGTAGGATTCGCCGCCGAGCACGCACTGCCGCGAGTGTACAACCGCGGAGGACGGCTTATCCCTTCACACGGGGAGCGCCGCCGTATGCTCGCCGAGGAGCGCCGGTTGCTGGCCCAGCGGGAGGAGGATATCGCGCGCTTACAGGCGGAGTTGGACCGCTTGCGCGGCGAGCGGAAATCAGGGCGACTTCCGCTCGCCGCGACGTGGGCCGGCTCCGGCTCAGCCAGCCTTGCCGTCTTGCAGATCGCGGAGGCGGTCCGCCGCCTCTCTGGGGGTGATCTCACCGTGCTCCAGACTGGCCAGAATGGCCGTCCGGCGATGGGAAAGCTCCGGCTCGGGCCGGGCCATGGGGGCGAGGGGCTCATCCTCCTCTAGCCCGGCCGCGGCGAGCGCCTCCTCTAAACGAGCGCGAACGGTTGGGTACGACAACCCCAGGGTCCGTTCCATTTTCTTCACATTCCCCCGCACCCTGAGAAACAGTTCCAAGAGGGAAGCATGGGGCTCCCGCAGGCCGGCCAGCCGGCCCAGGGAAAAGGCCCCGCCGACCTCCGTGCCGCAGGCGGGACAGGTGAGGCGGGTGATTGCCAATGGGCCGGTGCAGGACGGACATTGGGTCGGTAAATCGTTAAAGCCCTGAAGCAGCATTTGCCCTGATCATACCATTGTGATTATGGAAAGTAAACCTTGATAGTTGATTGACCGTGACTCTGAATAGACACTATAATAAGTAGTGAAATGATAACGGGTGACGACCGGCGGAACCCCGCGCGGATGGGCACGCGCTCCGCGAATCACCCGCTCTTTTACCCCTCGGTAGTATCTACTCGACCCCGTCGTGTCCCATTGAACCCACGGCAATACAGGAAAGGCGCCACTGCATGGTAGCGGACTTCGGCAGCGTGCGCGAGGTGCAGATCGAAAGCGAGATGCGCGAGGCGTATCTTGATTACGC
>DATBTL010000408.1:0-2886 GCA_036559345.1 Chloroflexota bacterium
ACAAGCGGCAGACCGGCGGCCACGGACAGTTCGGCGATGTGTGGCTCGAGGTGGGACCACTTCCCCGCGGAAGCGGCTATGAGTTCGCGGACAAGGTAGTGGGCGGATCGGTGCCGCGGCAGTTTATCCCGGCGGTGGACAAAGGGATTCAAGAGGCGCTTCATGCCGGTATCCTCACCGGCAGCCCCGTGGTGGATATCCGAGTCACCCTCTATGATGGCTCCTTCCACGCGGTTGACTCCTCGGAAATGGCCTTCAAGACGGCGGCGGCGATTGGCTTCCATGCCGCCTGCGAGAAGGCGCGACCGGTGCTCCTGGAGCCAATCATGGACGTAAGGGTGGACGTGCCGAATGAGTATATGGGAGATGTGGTTGGTGACCTGAACGCCCATCGGGCGCGAATCCTGGGGATGGATCCGACCGGTGAGGGAATGACCCAAATCGCCGCCCATGTGCCGATGGCCGAGATGTTCCGCTATGCCACCACCCTGAGGTCGCTGACACAAGGGCGCGCAAGCTATACCATGCAAGTACTGGGCTACGAGGAGGCGCCGGCTCACGTGGCTCAGCAGGTGGCGCAGGTCCACCAGCACGAGAAAGAGCAAAGGGAGCACAAATAGCGGTCCCGAGTTCGGGAACGCGCCACCATGGCCACGACAGCGAACCGAAGATGGCGGATCGGATTCCGCATCCCTCCGCGGGTGGAACGGATCGTCAATATCCTCAGTATCGTGGCCATTGTGCTGCTACTGGCGATGATTGCCCTCTGGAAGATCCCCAGTAAATACTTGATCTACTTGCCTGCCACGGCAGAGGCGGTCAACCCGCATCTGTACGTGGCGGGCCATCCCTCAGCGGGGGGAAGAGGGCAATTCCTCTTCACCTTCGTGGCCGAGCCTGATTCCAATTTGCTTGAGGAACTCTTCGCGCGCCTCAATCCCGATGCCTCCTTGGAGCCAGAGCCGCCCTCGTTCTCGGCCTCGCAATACCAGCAACAGAATGTCCAGCTGATGTTGAGCAGCGAACAGACGGCGGAGCTGGTGGCGCTCTGCCATCTCGGCTACAACCTGTGCGATACGGGTGTGGTGATCGAGCAAGTCGCGTCCTTCAGCAAGGACACCAAGGTGCTCAAGGCGGGCGACGTGATCGTGGGCGTGAATGGCACGAAGGTCGCCACTACCGAACAATTGAGCAGTTTGATCACCGGCCGCCCCGCCGGCACGGTGTTCCGGATCACTCTGCGGCGAGGCGACAAGACCCTCACCGTACACGCCGTGACTACCCGATCGCCGACCGCGCCGCACCCAGCCGTCCTCGGGGTGACCATCCAGCAGGGGCTGGCCCAACAGTTCCCCTCGAAACTGCCGATTGACATGAAGATTAACGCCGGCAACATCGGTGGTCCCTCGGCGGGCCTGATGTTTACTCTTGGCTTACTAGAGCGCCTGTCCCCCACCGACCTCACGAAAGGCTACAGTATCGCCGGCACGGGGACAATTGCTCTGGACGGCACCGTGGGAGCCATCGGAGGAATCAAGCAAAAGGTAATTGGCGCCGAGTGGGCCCATGCGAACTACTTCTTCGCCCCGGTCGATGGCGGCAACTACACCGACGCCAAAAAGGTGGTCGGGCATGGGATGACATTGGTGCCGGTTCGTACGCTGGACGACGCGCTGAACTTCCTCAAGACGCTGCCCGCTAAGAAGTAGGGATAAGCCGGCTACACTACCCCTTGGGGGCCAGTCCCACGGCAACCGCCGCCCCTATAGCCGTGCAGAGAGCGTTCACTCGTTCATTGTCACACCAGGCATATCCACGGGCCAAAATGGTAGGCGTCCCGCACCCGTGTACCCGACGCTCGGTCGGCTCGTGGCAGGCAGGGCAGCGATACCCTGCCTGGATTGTGGCGCCGGCCAGGCTGTCAGCCAGGGAGCCCGCCATTCCGGCCAGGGTGACCGCGAGCGCGCACCGCGCGGGATTCGGCCCTTTAAGTGAACTCGCGGCCACGATCCCAATGAGCGCGCTGCCGGTCACGGCGCCCGCGAGGCCAATCGGGGTGACGGCACCCGACGTGCCCGGTGGGACCGCTCGGCCACTGAGCATCATTCGGGGTGGGGTCGGACTGAGCGCCCCGATCTCGGTGGCCCAGGTGTCGCTGTTGGCGGCGGCGTACGCGCCCGCGAAAGCCCAGGCCAGCCGCGGGTGAGGCGAGACGATCTGGCCCAGCGCCACGATAGTGCCCGCCCCGCCATTGGCCAATACCTGGGCCAGATCGCGGCGGGAGCCTCGTTCGGTCATGGCGGCGATCGACTGGCCGCCCTTGCTACCACGTTCAAGGCGGGAAAGGACGCTGGAGCCGGCGAAGAAGGCCAGGAGCGGAGCGCTCCAGCGCCAGGATCCGGCGCCATAGGTGACCGCGCCAACCATGGCGGCCCCGATGGCGCCGGAACGGCTGAGCGCCCCTCGCCGATAGCCGGCGGCGGCAACCGCGGTTCCCAAACCGGCTGCGGTCACTCCACGTTGTTTCAAGAGGATGGCTCGGCAACCATCATGCGGACCGCGCGACGAAGCCGGCGGCGAAGGCTCGAAGCCGCGCTTCCCAGTCGGGGTTCAGATCGAGCGCCGCCAGGGCACGTAAACCAGCCTCCCAGTGCGCGGCCTCCTGATCCGTGGTTCGCGAGTCCGCGCCCGCGCTCGCCAGGAGCGCGCGTACAACCTGCTCATCATCCGAATCCGTGGGAGGATCGCCGTAACGAGCGCGCAGCGCGCCGCGCTGTTCGGCGGTGCCATATTCCAGAGCCAGGACTACAGGTAAGGTCATTTTACGCGAGGAAATGTCGCTTGAGGCGCTCTTGCCGGTCACCCATTCCTCGCCCCAGATCCCGA
>DATBTL010000409.1:0-4878 GCA_036559345.1 Chloroflexota bacterium
GGCGCCAGACCAAGCGCGGTCAACGCCGCGAGCGCGACTCGTGATGTCCGTGCCACTGTGTGTTCCTTTCATGCCGCCGCGCCCCTCGCACCATGCTGGGGCCTCCGCAAGCGGATTGTGTCTTCCGCAGTATACGATCACATGGCCCCAGATGCACCCCCCTTCTGAGCTATTTTAGCCAGAATCCCCATAGTTCCTGGCACAAACTGCTCCGTCCGGGCTCTGGAAGTGCGGTTGGTTAGAAGGTGACCGGCACGGTCCCCACGCAGAGGGCCCGTCCACCCCATTGGAGTTGCACCCTACCGCTCGCCTGAGATGACTGCTCGATCCGCAAGGGAAGGGCGGCGTTAGCCTTCACCTGGCCTGGATTTCCGTTCGTCACCCCCAGGCAAACTCGCGCCGTGCCCGGCAAGGTAGCCGAGACGCCCATGTTCACGGTGGTTACCGCTATGGTCTGGCCAGGTCGCCAGCGATCGACGGGCAACCAATCGACCGCGCTCGCGTTCTGGCCCGAAAGTTCGTTGAGCTGGCCCTTCTCGTTCGTGACCGTGGTAGGGAAACTGATCTCCTCGGTGACGGTTCGGGTAGCGCGCCAGTACATGGTCAACACCACGTCGGGCATGCGCAGATTTACGGTCTCACGACGGCTGATCGTGTAGCCCACAAGTTCCAGTCCATCCGATGCCACCACCCGGAGGGGAAATTCTATGGCGGGATGGGCCTCAAGCGCGAAGGTGTAGAAGGCGGACGGGAGCGCAGGCGCCGTGGCCGATGGCCCGGCGCGGCGCCGGAGCAAGAGCAGCCCATCGTTGGCGAACAGAACGTCCCATCGTCGAGAGGCCAGCATGGTCCGCACGATGCGGTATTGGCTGTCCGGCGAACTGGGGATGGGGTTGGCCGACACATCCAGGGCGACATACTGGGCATCGGTGGTGTCGGGAAAGAGGTAAATCCCCGCCCGATCACTGAGATGAGGATTCAAGGTGTCCTGGGCCGAAACCGGCGCATTGGCTGGGATCAGGGCCAACATCTGGTCGGTAAGACGGACATGGGCGGAAATCGGCGGCCATTCATACGTCGCGGCTCCAGGGGTGAAGCCGTTGACACGGGTATTGGCCACACTGACCAGGAGAAGGAAGATGCTCCCAATCATAATCACCCGCTGCCGCGCGATGCCCCGCGCGTCCAGGTAAGAGGCAAGCCAGGCCAGGCCAAGAATAGCCGAGCCCACCACGATGCCCACGAACTCGGCCGAATAGTGACCGACGCCGCCATACATGTGCTGGTCCGTGGAGAATATTATCAGGAGGAAGCTAGGCAGGCTGATCAAGAGAGTTAGGGGGCTGAGCAAGGAGAGATACGCCGCTGGGGCCAATAAGCGTTGCACATAGCCCCGCTTGGGGGCGCCGAGCACGTTGTCCGCCAGTTCCTTTGGGTGGGATAACCAGTACCGCGCCACGTCTCCAACCGTAACATGAACATATTGCCCCGGCGCCGTGAGGCCGCGGTTCAAATAGCGAGTCAGATAGGGGCTTGAGGTGACCGTGCTGTGCTCGTGCCGTTGCGCGGCCGGCACGATCGCTAGGACCGCGATCAGGGACCACGCCGTGCAGACGACCGCCATCACCAGGGCAACGCGCGTCGGCATCCCCCGGCGGATGCTCCAGAGCGCCATGAGCGCCACTACCAGTCCGATTTCCTCCTTGGTGCCGAGCGCGGCCAGCCCGAACAAGATAAAGGGGGCAGGCCGCCCCAGGTCCGCGAAGTCCAGGGCCCAGAACAGGAATGGGGCAGCCAGGGTGACCGGATGAAATTCGTAGAGATTCGCTGCCTGTAAGGCGGGAAACAAGAGGTACGCCGCCGGAAACGCTACCTGTGCCAGCCGGCTTGGCCCCAAATGCCGATGCGCCAGGCGCTGCGCGGCGAACGCCCCGGAGGCGAGGACGAGGGTTTGCAGGAGCAGCAGGGCCTTTGGTCCCGCGTTGGCAATCTCGATCAACGACAGAGGCAACAAGATCGGCTCTACATGGAATGAAAGCCGAGTATCGGTGCCGAACGCCTCGACCCGCAGATGCTGGCGCATGTTGGTGAAGTGAAACGGATGCCCGTGAAAGGTATTCCAGATCGCCTGCTCCATGTTCCCCATATCGAGGGAGTGCATGAGGAAGGCATCAAAGCGGCGGAAGGAGATGGCGCAAAATACCATGACGTAGAGGCAGGCCATCACCCATACGCACACGCTTGCCCATCGATCGAGCCGCGGCAAGGCAACAGGGGCCGGCGGTGGCTCAACGATCCGAGAGGATGACAAGAAGGAGAGGAATCGGCGTGTGGGCATGCATGACAGTGTAGGGTGAGAACGGCGCTGTCATCAAACCGTCACTCAGTCGTTAGTCCAGCAGATCGGCCCACCACGGACGCCGCTGTACCTTCCGCCATGCCTGCTGGAAAGCCCCGTCGTCCACCTGTTGGCGCCGCTCACGCAACAGGGCAAGCTCCTCGCGCAAGGCCCGGAGTTGCGATCCAAGCTCCTCCATTCCCTCTGGCGCCGCGCTCACGGTAGGGCCTGGCGGTCGCTCCCCCTCCTCGGGACTGGGGGCCTCGTCCACCGCGGCGGCGGCCTCCAGCTCCGCGATGCGCTCCGCCTGCATCGTTACCATCTCCCTTAAACGCGCGGTCTCGCCTTGCAGTTCCTTCTGCTGGGCCAGAAGCGGGACGAGCGCGGCCGCCAGGGTCTCACTGAGCACCTCCACCGTGAGGGCAGTCTGGGCTCCGCTCTCTTGCCGGACGGCGTGCTCTTCTCCTCGGTGCTGCTCCGCGACGGGCGCCGCCTCGGGCGCCAGTCGATCGCGCAAGGCAGTCACATCCCCCGGCAACACGCGAAACTCAATCCCGTCCTGGCCCTGCAGGCGCAGGTGGGGCAAGTCGCCCGCGCGAATGTGCCGCAATACCTCCTCGGGACTGATCCGTAGTGCCGACGCGGCCTCGGCCACGGAGAGCGAGGCGCCGGTAGGTCCAAGCGGCTGGGGCGAGATCAAGTTCATGCGCTCCCCTGGTGGAACAGTTGGTGTTGGTAGCTCTAGCATAGCCCACCAAGACCCTTCCACGCATCCCCCTCCTGGGTGGTCACCCTCACTCGGCGGGGGCGGCTCCAAATCGCTCCACGAGGTCTTGCCGGAGCACGACGGCTCCGCGGAGATAGACATGGTGTATGGCGGATTGAGGGAGGTCGGTATTGTAGTGGAGGAGCACGCGAATGACGCGGGCAAGGGCGCCGGGGACCGGAATCTCACACGCGCAAATGAGCGGCACGTCGATCCAACCCAACTGGCGGCCCGCGTAGGCGGGGAAGGCCGCGGTGAGATCGGGGGTGAGAGTGAACCAGGCTGAAGCGATATAGGCCTGGTCGATCTGGTTCCTCTCGATCAGGGCCAGCAGGAGTTCCCTGGTGGCCTCGTGAATTAAGCCGGCATCGTTGCGTTCCACCGTGGTGGCGCCTCGAATACCCCGCACCGCCATGCCTCACTCCTGTCTCTCCCCGGATTAAGTATCCAGGCTTCTGGTTACCGTTGCTCAAAATAGGTACGAATGTCATCAAAGGTGCGGAACGGCTCGAAGGGGAGCGCCTGCTCCCGGCAATAGTCGGCCAGGTGATCCTTGGCGAAAACCAAATCCGCCGCGTGTGCCGCCGCCCGATCCGAGTACCCATCACCGATAAAGACCACGACACTATCCGGCTCGCGCACTTGCTCGATCACGAATGTCTTGTCGTTCCCGTAATATTGGTCGGGCGATCGCTGCAGGAGGAAGTCCATCCGTGGAACATTATCCTCATAGCGGAGCGAGTTCGCGAAGGTTGGCAGGTGGCTCAATCCAGCGCGCTGGAGCAAGGGCTCGATGTAGAAGTCAAAGCCATCACTGACGATATAGAGGGGAAAGCCCCGTGTCTGGCACAGCTCGGCGAATGCGGGGAAGCCGGGGTCGAGCCGCAGACCGTCGAGCACCGCCGCTACCTCCCGCTCTCCTCCCTTGATCAGCGCCCACTGGGCCCGTGCCCGTTGCGCCGTGGTCATGTCACCCGCCGTCCAGACCTTATTGATGCGGCGCCAGTCCTCGCGGTCGGCCAGGGCGTCCAGAATAGCCTGCTGCACGTCCGCCTCCGCCGCCGTGCCGTCGAAGTCGGTCACCATCACATAGCGCGCGCTCATAGAGCCTCAAGTTTGGCAAAGGCGGTATCCAATGTCTTTTCGACCGGTTTTCCCCGCCCGTCCTTGAAACGCACCAGGACGATTCCCGGCTTTCCATCCGCGTCCGCCTTGAGAATCGTGCCCAGGCCAAAGACATTATGCCGCACCTGCTCGCCTTCCACGAAGGTGACGGTGGGCCGCGCGGCTACCGATGGCGGTTCCGAGCGGTTCCATTCATTGGCCCGCGGGGGAATAAACCGGCGCGACCCCGCCCCGGCCAGCGAGACCAGATGCTCGGGAATCTCGCTGAGAAACCGGGAGGGAGGATTATTCTGCTCGTTACCAAAGACCGTGCGCCGCCGCGCGTTGACCAGGTAGAGATGCGTGCGGGCGCGGGTAATTCCCACGTAGGCCAGGCGCCGCTCCTCTTCCAACTGGCGCGGGTCCAGCACGCTCCGGCTGTGAGGGAACAGGCCCTCCTCCATGCCGGTCATCGCCACTACCGGGTATTCCAGGCCCTTTGCCGCGTGAAGGGTGATCAGGGTCACCCGGTTCAGGGCCCTGTCATCGTCGGCCACGTCGGGTGCGTCGGGAAGCTTGTCCGTGTCCGCCACCAGAGCCACGTTCTCCAGCAGCGCCAACAGACCTTCACGGGGCGGAAGAGCGGAAAACTGCAAGGCGAGCGACCGCA
>DATBTL010000410.1:0-1736 GCA_036559345.1 Chloroflexota bacterium
CTGAAGGTCGGACTTCGTCCCTCCCCGTAGTCTAAGGCAGAGATACTGTTGGTATAGTGGGGCATATGACGCCGGCGATGCCTTATTCCTGGGAGCGCGAGCATCTTGCCCGCTTCGTCGTCGGCAACGAGGCGGGCAAGATGCTCGAGCTCCCAGGAATAAGGCATCGCCGGCGTCATGTGCCCCACTATACCAACAGTATCTCTGCCTTAGACTACGGGGAGGGACGAAGTCCGACCTTCAGTCCCCTGGACAACCGACTCCTTCAGGATGGGGGCCAGCCGCGCCACGCCCTCGGCCAGCCTGGCGGGCGGATGGCTTGCCCAACTGAGACGGAGGCGCGACCGACCATCCACGGGACCCGGTCCCTCGGGTGGGTAAAATGCCTCGCCCGCTACCACGGCGACCCCGGCCCGCGCGGCGGCCAGCGCCACCATGCGGCTACTCATCCCGAACGGCAATCCACACCACAGGTAGAAGCCGCCCAGCGAACCGGGCGCGATCCGCACTCCGGGGAGGGCTGACACCGCGCCCGAGAGCGCGAGCCAACGCTCGCGATAGGCGAGCCGGACCCTGGCGAGATGCCGGTCGTAGGCGCCATCCAGAAGCATCCGGGACAGGGCCACCTGGGCCAGGCCATTCGACTGAAGATCGGCGAACTGTTTGGCGAGAGTGAGCCGAGCGATGACCGGCGCCGGCGCGGCCAGCCAGCCGATCCGCAGCCCCGGCGCCACGCTCTTGGAAGCGGTGCCAAGGTACAGCACCAGCCCATCCCGGTCAAGGCTCTTTAAGGGTGGTGGTCCATCACCTTGAAACCAGAGTTCGGCATACGCTTCGTCCTCCAGAATGGGTATTCCGTGCCTTCTCGCCAACCCCAGCAATCGTTCGCGCCGATCGGGCGACATGGTGGCGTTCGTGGGATTATGCAAGTTCGGCTGGACGACGATCAGCCGCGGCCGTACCCGGCCAAGAAGCGTAGCGAGCAGGTCGACGCGCATCCCGTGCTCATCGACCGGGATGGGCAGAAGGCGCGCGCCGGCGGCCGCGAAGGTTTGCAAGACACCAATATAGGTAGGAGCCTCGATCACGACGGTATCCCCGCGTTCGATCAGGGTCTGAGCCGCCAGGGCCATCCCCTGAGTAGCCCCCGAAAGGACGAGAATTTCGTCCTCCTCAACCGTCAGGCCGCGTCCCCGCAGCCGTTCCGCCAGGGCTTGGCGGAGCAAGGGCAGCCCTTCTACCGGGCCGTAAGACATGACAGCCGGACCGTGAAGGCGGAGGCCCTCCTCGAGCGCGGTCTGGATAAGCTGAGAGGGAATAAGGTCCGGACCCGGCGCCCCAGCGGCCAGGGATATGATCTCGGGACGTGCGCTCATGGCCGCTAAGTCACGGAGGAGGCTTGGGTCTGGGCCAAGACTTCCTTGCCCAAATGGGGGGAGCGACAGCAACCACGAGAGATCGGGAGGTGGACCAGGGCTACCGGGGGAATCTGGGTCGAGGTCGCGGTACGGGGCCGTGACCACCGTGCCTCGACCGGGCCGGCCTTCCACCAGTCCGGTCGCCGCCAACTCCTGATACGCCTGCATCACCGTGCTCCGATTCACCCCCAGGGCGGTGGCCAGGGTTCGTTCAGGCGGCAACCGCATGCCCTGTCCGAGCGAACCGCCGAGCACGGCCGCCTCCACCCCATCGTGGATTTGCCGGTAGAGGGGAGGCGCGTCCACCGTCCGATCCAG
>DATBTL010000411.1:0-3864 GCA_036559345.1 Chloroflexota bacterium
CGCCATGCAGGGACGCGGGTGCTCCCGGCTTCAGGGGCGCGGGTCTCCAGGCCCGCTTGGTTCGCCCATGGTTCGTCACCTGAGTAGCACCGTTGCCGCGGGCGGCTGGTCACGCCCAGCGGGCCTGGAGACCCGCGCCCCTGTATGGTATCAACCTCATCCCCACCAACCCGAGGCACCCCACATGCGGATCCGCGGTGGTGGCGTCGTGGCCACGCGCTACAATGGGAGAAGGGAGGCACGACGATGGCAAGCATTCCATTCACCCAATCGCGAACGCAAGGCGCCACGGATGTGTGGCCGCCTGACGACACCGAGGAGAGTATCTTGGGGATTTCCCTGCACCAGGCGACGATCGTCCATGTGCGTGTCGGGATCGTCGGGGCGTCGAGGCTCTACAAGACGGATGAGAAGCCGGTTCCCTGGACGGTGGAGACCCAACTGATCTTTCTCGGCTGTAGGCGGCCGGATGGTTCACTCTACCGTACCTATCCCGATTTGTTTATCTTTGCCAAGCCCATGGATCTGTACCGAGGCTCATTCAGCCTTGCCGAGGATGGGCCGCCGGTGCTGGTGGTCGAGGTTCTGAGCGAATCTACCTACGAGGCGGACCTGGATCTCGCGCGCGGCAAGGGATACAGCTACGCGCGGGCCGGGATTCAAGAATACCTCACCATCGACCCAACGTACACCATGCTCCCCGAAGGGATCCGCGCCTGGCGACTGCGGGATGGCGTCTATCAGCCGTGGCTTCCGGACGCCGACAACCGTTGGCAGAGCGAGCAGCTACCGATAGCTATTGCTCTCGAAGGGATCTGGGCGACAGTCTACACGCGAGATGGGCGACGCATGCATCGGGAAGGCGAATTCGAGGAGGAACTGATGCATCGCGAATCGGAACTGGCCGGGCAGGAGAGACGCTTACTCCAGGAGCACGAACTCCGCGAGCGCGCGGAGGCGGAGGTGGCCCGCTTGAAGCAACTGTTGGCCGAGCGCGGAGTGGACGATCTCGATTGATCCGTGCCGCCCGCGCCAGGTACACTCTCGCGTAACCACATACGAATCGGTTCGGCGAGAAGAGTAGGGGTGGTACCCGATTCTCCAGAGACAGAGGTCGGCGGCTGTAAGCCTCTGAGTCGGGAAGCCCACGAAGGTCGCTCGCCCAGGCTGGGTACTCGTGGGCCGGAAATGGTCCCGACAGACCCCGGTAGCCGCCCGTTAGCGCGGCGTAACGAGGGTGGATGGCCGCGCGCGTGCGCCGTCCGCCAAATTAGAGGTGGTACCACGGAGGCCCTCCCCGTCCTTTGAGATGGGGAGGGCCTCGTGTTTTCGCGTCATCCCGCCGGTCGGGACGGCGGGACCCGCGTGGGCATGCCCACGCGGGTCCATCGGAGGAACCACCATGACCACGGAGGACCGCTACCAGTTTCAAGAGGCCGAATCCCGGCTGCAAGCGCGTTGGGCGGAGTTGGGGATCTACCAGTGCGACCCCCAGGCGGCCGGCCCCATCTTCAGCGTGGACACTCCCCCGCCCACGGTCTCCGGGCACATCCACATTGGTCACGTCTTCTCCTATACGCAGGCCGACATCGTGATCCGTTATCACAGGATGCGTGGTGAGCGGATATTCTACCCGTTCGGCTTTGACGATAATGGCCTGCCCACCGAGCGGTTCACCGAGCAGAGCATCGGGATCAGCGCCCGCGCCATCGGTCGCGAAGCCTTCATCCGCGCCTGTCTGGCCCGGTCGGCGGAGGTTGAGGACCAGTTCGAGCACTTCTGGAAGCGGTTGGGATTGAGCGTGGACTGGCGACTCCGCTACAGCACGATCGACGATCGCTGTCGCCGTCTGGTGCAGGCCGACTTCCTCGATCTGTACGCCCGATGCCTGGTCACTCGCCGGCAGGCGCCCACGCTATGGTGCCCGGAGTGCGCCACCGCGCTGGCCCAGGCGGATGTGGAGGACAGGGAGGACGTGGCCTCTTCCTTCGTCACCATCCGCTTCACCACCTCGGATGGCAGGGTCATCCCCATCGCCACCACCCGGCCCGAGCTGCTGGCGGCCTGTGGCGCCGTCTTCGTCCATCCCGACGATCCCCGCTACGCGGATCTGATCGGGGCCTCCGCGTTGACCCCACTGTTCGGCCAGGCAGTGCCAGTGCTGGCCGACCGGGAAGCGCAACCAGAAAAGGGGACCGGGGCCGTCATGTGCTGTACCTTCGGCGACGCGACCGATGTGCGCTGGTGGCGCGAGCACCGCCTGCCATTGCGCGTCGCGATCACCGCCGAGGGGAGGATGACCGACCTCGCGGGCTCCTATGCCGGCTTGAGCATTCCGGCGGCGCGGGTTCGCGCGATCGCCGATCTTGACGCGGCGGGACTGCTGACCGAGCGGCGCCAGATGAGCCACTCGGTGGGGGTGCATGAGCGCTGCGGTACGCCGGTGGAGTTTCAGGTGGCCGACCAATGGTTCATCGAGCTTCTCTCGCGCCGAGAGCACTTGCTTGAGGCCGGACGGAGGATTGCCTGGCACCCGGACTACATGCGGGCCCGCTATGAGAGTTGGGTGCGGGGGCTGGCCTGGGACTGGTGTATTTCGCGCCAGCGCTATTACGGCGTCCCCTTCCCGGTCTGGTATTGCGAACAATGTGGCACGCCCATCTTGGCTCGGGTGGAGGATCTGCCCCTGGACCCCACCACCAGCGCCCCGCCTGCCCCTTGCCCCGCCTGTGGGGGAGAAACCTTCCGCCCCGATCCGGATGTCATGGACACCTGGGCTACCTCCTCGCTCTCCCCACTGATCTGCGCCTCGTTCGCCCGCGACCTCGGGATGACCGAGGAGGATGCGACGGCATGCTTGTCGCCAATGTCGGTGCGGCCAAACGCGCACGACATTATCCGCACCTGGGATTTCTACACCATCGCGCGCCACGCGCTCCGCGACGAGGAAGCGCCGTGGCGGCACCTGATGATCGCGGGTCATGCCCAGGATCCGGCGGGCCGGAAACTGAGCAAATCGAAACTGAAGGCCGCCGAGGATCCCCTGGCCGTGCTCGATCGCCACTCCGCCGACGCGGTCCGCTACTGGACGGCCGGTGCCCGCACGGGCGCCGACACGGTGATGTCCGAGGATGCCTTCCGTCAGGGGAAGCGTTTAGTCACCAAGCTCTGGAATGCCGCCCGGTTCATGGCCCTGCGCGCGCCCACCGCGATGAGCGAGCCGGCGACGCGGCGCCTCAGTGATCGCTGGTTGAGCCACGAATTGGGACGGGCCATCGAACAGGCGACCATTGCCATGGACGCCTATGAGCCGGCGGCGGCGCGCGCCGCCGTCGAACGCTTTTTCTGGTCCGATTTCTGCGACATCTATCTCGAACTGGTGAAGTCACGCCTGGCCGGCCACGAAGCTGACAGTGGCTTCCGATCGGCCGCCTGGACCCTCCGAGAGACCCTGCTCGCCGTACTCAAGCTCCTGGCCCCATTCCTCCCCTTCGTCACCGAGGACATCTACCTGCGGGACTTCGCCGCGCTGGACCGTATTCAATCCATTCATCTCGCTCCCTGGCCCGACAGCCGGCGGTATCCCTCGGATTCCGAGGCCGAGCGGGCCGGCACGGCGATGCGCGCGGTGGTGGAGGCGGTTCGGCGGTGGAAGGCGGAACGGAACCTGAGCGTGGGCGCTTCTCTGGCCCGCCTGGTCGTCGGAGCGCAGCCGAACGTCGCGCCACTGCTCGAGGCGATGGCGGACGACCTTCGCGGGATCACCAGGGCCGAGCACCTCGCCGTCGTCCCTGATGAGGGCGCGGCTACCCTGGTAGAGATCGTCTCCAAATAAGAGAGAGGGCGCGACCGGGTACCCGGTCG
>DATBTL010000412.1:0-3984 GCA_036559345.1 Chloroflexota bacterium
CTGTGGAGTAGTCATCCTGGAGCTGTAGGGCCGCGCACACTTCCGTCACATTTTCGACGTGGTCCCGACACCACCGGGGCATACTCCTGTCATATCTAGCCTTTACGCTTATGGCATAGGTCGGGGAAGTCGCCCGCCCAGTAAACGGAAGGCAAAATGAGCGATGAACGTGACGCCTTTGTATTCGCCCACCAGGGAAGAGCCGGCCTCGGACGCGGGCCGCCGGCTGGAGCAAGCCCCAATTCGGCCTGCCCCTCGCGATACCGCCGCCGGCGCCTCGCTGGGCCGGAGGTTGGGTTACAAGGTGTGGCCATTTCTGCCCCGCCTGGCCCGCCGCCTGGCTTTCAGCCTGGTGGCTCAGAGGGTCACCCTGGGCGCCTGCGCCGTGATCGGCGACTCGCGTGGACGAGTGCTGGTGGCTCATCATACCTACCGGGGCCGGGGATGGGGCCTACCGGGCGGCCTGGTGGGCAAGCACGAGGCACCGCACGCCGCCCTGGAGCGTGAGCTACGCGAGGAGTTGGGGACTGAGTCGCGGATCGGCTCGCTGCTGGACAGCGAGGTCGAGAACGGCCATCTCACATTGTATTACGCGGCGACCATCACTGGCCTGCCGTGCCCGGATGGGGTAGAGATCGATCGGTTCCGCTTTGTCACTCCGGCTGAATTGGCCGCGCTCGTCGGTACGCCGAGTCCAGGCTGGCTCGCCCGCGTGTGGGAGCGGCAGGCATCGTGAGCGACCTTCTTCCCAGGAGGCACGCCCGATGTCAAAACCCAGGTGCGATGGGACTACGGCTCTTGCTGGCTGAGTTGACGGGCCAGACAGTCGCGACGGGCACTCCAGCGGGCGATTTTATCGACCAGCGCATCAACCTCGCACTGCTTCCTCTTGATCTCGGATGGCTCGGCCAGGGCATGGAACGCTGCCACGGTCAGGTCGGCCCGCATTTGCGGTAACCTGCCCCTGGTCTGACTGATCTCACCATCCAGAACCTGATACTGGCGCCGTTTCTCCTCCAGCGATTGACCATCATCGGGGCAGGCGATCCCCGGCGCGGGCCCCATGACCACGTCCAGCTCAATCTGCTCCTCCGCGGCCGTATGATCCGCGAGCTTCCGTTCCAGGCTGGCCTGCATGCGGAGGAGGCCGGCCACTCGACCCGCCTGGACCGAAGGATCGGGCCCATCCTGGGATCGCGCAGACGCCAGCGCATCCCGCACGCGGCCGAGCAGAAGTTGTAGGTGCTGTTGGTAGGGTTGACCGTCCATGATGGAACTCCAGATTGTTGTATCATACCCCTTCTTGCCGCGTGCCTGTCTGCCACAACCATGGTTGATGCCGCCTTTTTGCTCTTGAGGGAAACCAGTACATGCCTGAGTCCGCGCTGCAAGCCCCGCCTCACTCCCCGCCGCTGGTATCTGACGCGATCGTCTCCCTCCTCCGCGACGCTGCCCAGTGCCCCACGCCTCTGTTGGTCCTATCCGCGTCCGAGGTGAAGACGAACGTCCTGCGCTTCACCCGCGCCTTCCCCCGCGCGGCGATCTTCTATGCCATGAAGGCCAATCCGCATCCCGCTGTCCTGGGCGCGGTGCGGGAAGGAGGAGGCGGGATTGACATCGCGTCTGGCCCGGAGCTGCGGGCCGCGCTGGGCGCCGGGTTTACGCCGGAGCGCCTGATTTTCAGCGCCCCCTTCAAACGGGCCGCGGCGATTCGCGAGGCCGCGGACGTGGGAGTGGATCTAATGGTGGCCGACAGCCCAGGCGAGGTGGAGAGCATGGCCCGCAATGCGCCGGGGTGCCGGCTGATCGTCCGCGCGGCGGTCCCGCCGGCGCGCGCGATGGCCGGAATGGGGCAGAAGTTTGGCGCCGACCATGCCGATGTGCTTCCACTCCTGCATCATGGGCGCCGGCTGGGCCTGCGGCCCTGGGGCATCAGCTTTCATGTTGGCTCGCAGTGTCTCGAAGCCTCAGCTTGGTTGGCCGCCATCGCCCATGTGCGGCCGATCTGGGCTCACGCGGCGGCGGAGGGCATGCCGCTCGGCTTGCTGGACATCGGCGGCGGATTCCCAGTGGCCTATACGCATCCAGTCCCCGAGATAGAGGAGTTGGCGCCGCCCATCTTGCACGCCGCCCGCGATCTTTTCCACACCGGCTCGGCGCCGGGTCAAGTGCTTGCGATTGAGCCAGGGCGGATCGTGACCAACCGGGCCGCTGCCCTGGTCAGCACGGTACTTGGCACCGCGATCCGGTATGGCCATTCCTATGTGTATCTTGATTCCGGGGTCTTCAACGGTCTGCATGAGACTCTGGAAGGCATCGCTTACCGCGTCTTCCGCGAAAAGGATGTGCTTTGCGGTTGTATCCCTTCCGAGGGCCTCAACCAGGTCACGTTGGCGGGACCAACCTGCGATGGGTCAGACATCATCGCCCACGACGTGCCCATGCCGCCGCTTACGATTGGTGATCGCCTTGTTTTCCTACAGACCGGCGCCTATACAACCGCCACCGAGGACTTCAACGGCATGGCGTATCCAACCATTTTTCAAGGATGATTAGGATCATGGGCGCCGGCGCGCCCGCGCCGGCGCCCATGATCCTAATCATCCATTACCATGCGTACGCCTCGGGGGCCGGCGCGCCGTGGCCTTTGCCGGGGCCAGGGAAGATCTCCTCCAGGCGCTCCAGGGTCTCGCGCGAGAGCGTCATGGTGGGCGCTCGGAGCGAACCGTCGAGTTGCTCCAGGGTGCGGGGGCCGATGATCGGGGCCGTGACCACCGGATTGTTAAGCAGCCAGGCCAGCGCCACGTCGCTCGGCTGCTCGCCGAGATCCCGGCACAATCCCTCGTATGCCTCGAGCGCGGGCCGGTTCGCCTCGATGCCCGCCACCACCTGTGCCGACGCGCGTCGACCCTCGGCGGCCTTCCGCAAGATTCCCCCCAACAGGCCGCCACCGAGCGGGCTCCAGGGGATAAGGCCGAGCCCGTAAGCCCGACACGCCGGCACCACCTCAAGCTCTACCGTGCGTTCGAGCAGGTGATAATGACTTTGCTCGGAGACCAGGCCCATGAAGTGACGCGCTTTCGCCGCCTCGTTGGCCTGAGCGATATGCCAGCCGGCAAAGTTAGAACTGGCGACGTAAAGGATCTTGCCCTCGCGTACCAATTGCTCCATGCCCTGCCAGATCTCTTCCCAGGGCGTACCGCGGGGAATGTGATGCATTTGGTAGATGTCGATGTAGTCGGTTTGCAAGCGGCGGAGGCTGGCCTCGCACTGGCGCTTGAGTGAGAGCGCGTTCACCCCACTCTCGTTCGGCCACTCACCCATCTGGCCGTAGATCTTGGTCGCCAGGACCGTCCGTTCCCGCCGGCCGGCGCCCTGGCTAAACCATCGGCCAATAATCTCCTCGGTAACGCCGACCTGGCCCACCCCATTCATTTGCCCGTAGCGGTTCGCCGTATCAAAAAAGTTGATCCCGCGCTCGTGCGCGCGGTCCATGATGCGGAAACTATCCGCCTCACTGGTATGGGGGCCAAAGTTCATCGTGCCAAGACAGAGCCGGCTTACCTTCAGGCCGGTCCGGCCCAGTCGCGTGTATTCCATTCGTTCCTCCTCCAATCTTCCTTTACATGATACCGGCTGCCTGGTAGCGTAAGGTGTTGGAACGCGTTCCCTCGATCGCCGGAAGCCCGCTCAGGCTCAGAGGCTGAGGTTCAGACCCACGGCGGGAAGGACCGTGGTCAGCACCATGAGAATGGAGAGGCCCCCAATGGCGGCCACGGTGGCCCAGGCAAGGATGTTATGGATGTGGCCATTCCGGTACTCGCCCATGACGTCCGGGTCATTCACCAGCTTGATGATGAAGACCAGAAGTACGGGAAGCAGCACGCCGTTCACCACCTGAACCCCCAGCAATAAGCTCACCACCATGGCCGTGGGTAGAAGGACTCCCACGATAGTTCCCATGGCGATCAGGCTGGTGAAGAT
>DATBTL010000413.1:0-14294 GCA_036559345.1 Chloroflexota bacterium
TGTTCCTGGTCACCCAGGGTGGTTTCGACGACCACGCCCAGGAGGCGATAGCCCATCCCAAACTGATGAAGGACTTTGGTGATGCCGTGGCGGCCTTCTACCAGGACATGACCTCCCACGGCAGAGCGGATCAGGTGCTGCGCCATCCCAGGCAGTCTCGTCATTCGGCGATTTCGCCAACATAATCATCCATAGTGGAAAGCCCGTCCGCGTACATTCGCGCACGGGCGGGCTTCCGCTGCCGTGTCCGTTTTTTCCCTCCCTGTGACTCTTTACACAGAGGAAGTCCGCGATCGGCCCTGACGTTCAGGTACCATGAGAGGGCTGACACTCCATGTATTGGGAACTAAAGGTGAGACCATGCGGGCAGCGGTGGCGCCCTGCGCGGCCTGTGGGCTGCATCATCTCGACCGGGCCGCATGCTCAGTCGCCCTGGCCCTGACTAACGGTATGCAGTTGGCCCGACCAACTGGCGCCTTGGTCGCGGGCCGCTACCGCATTCTCAACCAGATCCATCGCGGTCCCATGAGCACGGTCTATCGCGTGGTGGACCTGGCCCGGGGGGAGACGGCCATGGTGCTCAAGGAGTTGGTCTTCGCCAGCCTCCCACCGGCCGAACGCGCCGAGGCCCTGACCTGGTTCCTGCGTGAGGCCCACCTCCTCAGCACGCTCCGTCATCGCTCGTTACCTGCTCTCCACGCCAGCTTCTTTGACCAAGATCGGAGTTACCTGGTCATGGAAGCGGTACCTGGCCCCAGTCTGGAGATGCGAGCCCGCTATCACCGGCCAACCGAGGATCAGGTGCTGCGCTGGGGGGTAGAGATCTGTGAGGTGCTGCACTTCCTCCATCATCAGCCGGAGCCGGTCATTTACCGGGATCTGAAGCCGGCGAACATCCTTGAGCGAGCTGATACGGGGGAGCTGGTCTTGGTTGACTTTGGCGTGGCGCGGCGCGCCACTCCCGGCGTCGAGGGCACGGCCGTGGGGACTCCAGGCTACGCGGCCCCAGAACAATACCAGGGCTTGGCCGACGCGCGGAGCGATATTTACGCCCTGGGGGCCACGCTCCATCGGCTGCTGACCGGCTACAATCCCGATCAGGAGCAGCCGTTCCGTCTCCCGCCGGTTCGGACCCTCCGCCCGGATGCGCGGCCAAGCACCGACGCGCTGATCGCCAAGGCGCTGGCTCTCGCGCCGGTGGATCGATTCGCCAGCGCCCTGGACATGCGCGATGCCCTGCGTGTGTCGTTGCCCGCCAGTAATGAGATGTTGCAAGCGGTCGCCGCGCCTTTCTATTTTTGGATCACCATTCTCCCAGGCGTTACGGGGCCCCTATCCCTGGTGAGCCTGCATGTGGCGCGGGGACTGATTGGGCCCGACACCAGTTCGCCAAGCGCCGTTCTCCTCCTGTTGATCGCCGTCTACCTGCCGGCTCTGCTCTACGTGGGCCCACTCCTGGGGCTGCGCCGGCGCCGGCTCGCCACCCCCGGCCCCAATACACTGCTGGCGGAGCGGAAGGCGCGGAACCTTCTCCTCACCCGGCTGGGGATTGTGCTTCCACTCTGGTTCACGATTGCCCTGGCCATGGCTAATCAGCAGACCGGGGTCGGCTTCCTCCTCCCGGTCGCCCTGATCGGCGCCGGGCTGTGCTGGGCCCTGAGCATCTGGCGAGCCGGGCAGGCCCCGATGCCTCGGTTGCTCGCAGGCCGTACGCAACTGGGCCAACGCTTACGCTAACGGCGGTCGCGCTGGCAGGCTCATCGGTCGGATCCGTCGGATCGGACCGATCGGACCGACGGGCTCACCGGGTACACTGAGGGGGAGCGACCTACCGGAGAAGGTAATCCAGTGCGGATCTATAACACCCTTACTCGATCTCTGAACGAGATCATTCCCCTGCATCCGGGGGAAATTCGGATGTATACCTGCGGTCCCACGGTCTATCGCAACATTCACATCGGGAATCTGCGGTCTTTCGCCACCGCTGATTGGCTGCGGAGAGTCCTGGAATACCAGGGACTCCGGGTGACCATGGTCAAGAACATCACCGATGTCGGGCATATGCGGCAGGAGGTTCTCGACCGCGGCGAGGACAAAATCATCGCGCAGGCACGGAAGGAGGGGCGGACCGCCGCCCAGATCGCCGCCTTCTATACGGCGGCCTTCCAGGCGGACGAGCGGGCGCTCAATATCCTCCCACCCCATGTGGCGCCCCGCGCCACCGATCACGTTCCCCAGATGTTGGCGATCGTGAGCGATCTACTAGCCAAGGGGCTCGCCTATGAGGTACGGGGAAACGTGTTTTTCGACGTTACCCGCTTCCCATCCTACGGCGCGCTTTCCGGCAACCAACTCGATCAATCGTTGGCCCTGGACGAGGACGGTGAGGCTCTGGGGAAACGCCATCCGGAAGACTTTCCGCTCTGGAAGGCCGCCGAGCCGGATCGGGAAATGGCCTGGGAGAGTCCCTGGGGCCGCGGGTTTCCCGGCTGGCACATTGAATGTAGCGCCATGGCGATTACCCACCTTGGCCCCACTCTCGACCTGCATACCGGCGGGGTAGATAACATTTTCCCCCATCATGAGGATGAAATCGCCCAAAGCGAAGGATATACGGGCGTCCCCTTCGCGCGGATTTGGGTTCATACCCAGCACCTTCTGTCCGATGGGCAAAAGATGGCCAAGTCCACCGGCAACGCCTATACCATGGAAGACCTAATCCGTCGCGGATTCGACCCCATGGCCCTCCGTTATCTCTTCTGCACCGTGCACTATCGGAGCCGGATTAATTTTACTTTCGCCTCCCTTCGTGCCGCCCAAACGGGACTCAACCGCCTCCGGCTGGCCCTGCTGGACATGCCCGAGGGAGAGGAATCCAAGGAGGCGGATAACAGTGCCGGAGTCCGGCAGTGTCGGGCCGACTTCATGGCCGCGCTAGAGAGCAATCTTCATCTGCCACGAGCCCTGGCCATCATCTGGGATCTAGCACGCCGGAACCGCTACCATCTCTCCTCATCCGTTCGCCGGGCACTGGTGCTGGACTTCGACCGGATTCTGGGGCTTGGCCTTGCCGATTGGTTGGCGGCTCACTCCGGCCCCGCCCCAGTAGTTCAGGCTGACGACGGACTGGAAGTTCGTCCGCGAGTGCTGGCCTTGTCGGCGGATCGCGCCCGCGCCCGCGCCGAGCGGGACTACGAACGAGCCGATCAGATCCGCGCCCTTGTCGAATCCGCCGGCTTCGCGGTGCGCGACACACCGGCTGGACCCTACATAACCCGGCGTCCCGACCGCGACGTCCCAGTGATCGCGCGGTCCGCCGATACCGCGGATCGGTTGGCCGAACCGTCCACCTACGCCTATTCCGTGCATCTCCTGGCCCACGACAGCCTCGACGACTTGCGGCGCTGCGTGGAGAGTATCCTCCGCCATCCACCGGACGGCAGCCTGGAACTCGTCGTGGTGGACAATGGATCGACCGATGGCACTCAGGACTACGCCCGCCAATTGGCGCGCGAGCCGCTGACCACCGTGCAAGGGACTCCGGTAGCGACTCAGGTCTTTCTCGCCGACCACAACATGGGCTTTGGGGCCGGGCGGAATGCCGGCCTACGGGCCGCTCGGGGCGAGATCGTGGTGGTGATGGACACTTCCATCGAGATCGCCGGTGACATCTGGACCCCGCTGCAAGCCGCCCTGGCCGACCCACATATTGGCCTGGTTGGTCCCTACGCCCTCGTCACCGAGAACCTCAAGGATTTCAGCGAAATCGCGACAGGGAACGCCGATGCCGTGGAAGGCTACCTGATTGCCTGTCGGCGCTCTTTGCTGACCGAGACCGGATTATTTGACGAGCGGTTCCGCTTCTACCGGCTGGCGGACATCCACCTCAGCTTCTTTTGCAAGGCGGCGGGGTACCTGATTCAGGCGGTCCCCGAGGTGGCGGCGCGAGTGATCAAACACCCACACCGCGAGTGGTTCGCGCTCACCGAGGAGGAGCGCGCGACGCGAAGCAAGCGTAACTTTGACCTCTTTTATCGTCGCTGGCATCACGGGCAGAGCCTGCTCGCGGCGAACTACGATCCCAGCCACCATTGGTTCGGCCACGACCATGAGCATCACGTCGGTGGAACCCATCCCCATTCACCCAGTGAGTTGCCGATCAAAAACCAATCTCATTCGCACGAGCACCGGCATTGGCCCGACCATTCCCACACCCATGCGCATTCCCACGCGCGCCCAAGGGAAGAGTAAAGAATCAGTCATGATGAACAAGGAAGTAGATCACGGAGGCCCGATCGCCCTGGTTGGGTCCGGTGAATTCCTCCCGGTGATGGACGAGACCGATCTGGCGCTCCTCGAACAGTTGGGCGGCCCGACTTCGACCCGCGTGGTGGTCCTGCCCACCGCGTCCGGGCTGGAGGAACCGGGAAGTCCGGCCCGCTGGGCCCGCATGGGAGTGGAGCACTTTGGCCGTCTTGGGGCTCAGGTGGAGGCGGTCCCGATCCTCAGCCGCCAGGATGCCCAAGATCCTCGCTGGCTGCCTATCCTGGAAGGGGCGAGCTTTTTCTACTTCTCCGGCGGCAATCCGCTCCATCTGATCGAGACAATGCGTGACACCCCCGCCTGGTCCGCGATCCTCCGCCGCCATGCCGAGGGCGCCGTTCTGGCTGGCTGCAGCGCCGGAGCGATGGCGATTTGCGGCCGGACCTCGCGGCTCCGCGCCCTCCGGGACGATGGACAACCGGACTGGATTCCCGCCCTGGGCCTCCTTCCGCGGCTGATTGTGCTTCCTCACTACGACCGGATGGCCGCTTTTGTCGGTCAGGACGTAGTGGACAGAGTGACCGCAAGCGTCCCAGAAGGCGCGGTGCTGCTAGGGATCGAGGAGGACACGGCGCTCACCCGCCTGAACGGCGCCGCCTGGCGCGTGAGCGGCGCCCGAAACGTATGGGTATTCACCAGCCACGGTAGCGTGACGCACGGAGCGGGTAACAGGGTTGACATCTAAGGGCATTCGTCTTGCGGCTTATTGAGCTTGATCAAGATGAGGAGCGAATGTGACATAGGCCAGTCCGCCCAGGTCGAGAAGGAGAAGCACGACGCGAAGCAGTCCGGGCAAGGGCACGAAGGGCAGGAGTAACAGGACGAACACGATGGCCGCGCCTACCTGGACCGCCTGCCATTCCGGTTCGGAGCGGAGCAGCGACTGCATGGTGACGGTGGGAGTCGGGTCCTGAGCGGTGGGCGCGGCGGTAGCCAGGCGATCAGGGTGCATTGCCTGGTCGAGAGGACGGAGCAGAGCCTGCCAGGTCTTGGGGTCGGCCCCCTTTCCCCGCCATTCGAGGTCGTCAACGGCGGTGTCGAGCACATTCATACAGTACGTTCGCTCGTTTGGCCCCAGGCTGGCAAACTCCATCGCGTCACGCACCGCTGCCTCAAAGCCATACTGAAAGGCGCGGTCGCCGACCGCGAGCGTATCCAACAGCATATATTCAACCATGCTCACGACCCTCAGAAAATCACGCCGAGGCAAGCTGGGGATCACCCGGAGCGCGGCGCTGGCCACTACCGACCGGATGGCCTCGATGCGCGAATCGGACCGCGCGGTGACTTCCTGGCTCGCGGCGTCTTGCGCTTCGCTTTGAGTGCGGAGGATCTCGCCGATCGCCACGTACGCTTGATTGACCAGCTTGAACCGGCGTTCGGCGTCGGCCCGCTGGGTATCACTCCCGCTCGCGTGTCGATCTGGATGCCAGGCCAGGCTCAGCCTACGATAGGCTCGCTTCAGATCGTCGGCGCTGGCCGTGCGCGAGAGGCCAAGAACACTGTAAGGGTCGACAATCTCATCCTGCATCCACTCGTGCCCGATCGGGAGGGGCGCCGCTGGGCGCGGGTTTCATCAGGGGACAGCATACCCCACGCTCAGCATGGGACACAACCACGTTTTGCCTTTTGAGGCATGCCGCAATCTCTGTCATCGGAATGTCATGCATGTGTCATCAACCGATCATCCCAATGACATAGAGTACAAGACTGAGCGTTCGAGCCGGACAGGTGTCTAGGAGAATTCCCTCGCGGCTTTCCGGCCGCGATTGCCTTAAGTGTCCAGATGGTACCATTAATCAAAGGTCAACTGGAACGCGGGATGCGGCGCCGTGGCCGGTAGTTTGGCGCATTCACCTTCCCGACTGTACCACGAGTTTGAGATCAAGAAAGAGAGATTGTATGCACCCTCGCCTCAACCACGGATGTGGGCTAGTCTTGGGTTCAGCGGCACGTCCACCACGGCGTTCCGCCCTTCGCCGCGGTGGACGCTGGGTCGCCATCGCCATGGTGCTGGCTACCGTTGGTCCATTGCCCACGGTTGGGGTTGCCGCCGCGGCGCCCTCCAGCCCGTCCCTGAAGCCCAGTGTACCCTCGGGCCAACCGGTGGGTACCACGATCACCTGGACCGCCGCATCCTCCGGACTCAAAAGCCCGGTCTACCGCTTTAGCGTGGGCCTGACCCACCAGCCCGCCACGATAGTCCGAGATTACAGCCTCGCGGCCACCTTCAGCTGGACGCCGTTGCGGGAGGGCACCTACACGATCAATACCGCCGTGAAGGACGGCTTCGCGGCCACCGCCACGAGCGGTGCGTCGGCCTCCTTCACGATTGTGGCACGCGCCAAGGACAACGGTGCCGTGGTGAGCCCTACCGCGAACCCGCTGGTTGCCCTCTATAGCGCCCCGGCCTGCGCCAAGGGAACCCTGGTGGTGCAATTTCGTCCCGCCTCCGGGGGCAGCTGGCAATCCACGGCCCCACAGCCCTGTGGCGGGGGGACGAGCATAAACGAACTGGTAGCGGGAATGCGGGCGAGCACGCCCTACGTCCTGCGGCATGTTGTATCCGGTGGAGCACCATCCTCGGCACTCACTTTTACCACGGGTAAGCCTCCGACCGGATTGAAGATCACACCCTTCACCGTGAAGCAAGCGCCCACGGCCCAGGCCGATCACACGTCTCAGGTGATCTTCCATGCCCTGATCCCTAACCTCCCACCGACCACCGCCAATCCAATCGGCACCGATCTCAGCGGCCATCTTGTGTGGTACTACGATACACTCCGCTCCGGTCTCACCAACATCTGGCCGGTGAATAGCCTTCCCGGAGGTACTGCTCTGATCTTGGGGAAGGATCGCTACCGCACTGATGGTGACAACGTATTGCGTGAGATTGATCTGGCGGGCAATCCGGTGCGCGAGACCAATCTTGACGCGGTCAACGCGCAGCTCACCCGCCGTGGGCAAGAGATCATCTACATGTTTCACCACGATGCTATCCGCCTGCCAAACGGCGATACCGCCGTACTCGGAGCAACCCAGAAGAAGTTCAACGGGCATAACGTGATGAGCGACATGGCCGTGGTACTGGACGGCAACCTTCAGGTAGTGTGGACCTGGGACATGTTTGACCATTTCACGCCCCCCGCGACGTTTCCGGCCAGCAGCGGAACCTGCTCGGTTCTGTGCGCGTTGCCTGATAAGAAGTCCGCCGATTGGACCCATGGCAACGCGATCGACTATTCAGCCCAGGACGGCGATCTCGTGCTGTCGTTCCGGGAAATCAGTTCGGTGCTCAAGGTCAACTTCAAGAATGGGCACGGGGACGGCAAGGTAGTGTGGCAACTGGGTAAGGGCGGCGATTTCACCATTACGTCATCGGATCCCTACCCTTGGTTTTCGTTCCAGCATAACGCGAACTATGTCAGTCCCACCGCCATAACGATCTTCGATGACGGAAACACCCGTTGCCAAAACGGCAAAGTCAAAGGGTGTGAGAGTAGAGGACAGGTCTACAAGCTGGACGAACAGCATCACACCGCGACCCTCTTGCTCAATGCCAATCTGGGCGCGTTCTGGCAGGCGCTGGGAAGCGCGCAACGGCTCCCCAACGGGAACTACACCTTCACGGGCGGGTTCTCCCCGCCTTCCAAGGAGGTCGAGGTCAGCCCCAGCGGTACGAAGGTCTTTGAGTTGGATAGCCCCGTCGCGGTGTATCGATCCTACCAGCACACGGGAATGTCTTACTGATAACCTGGTCACGTAATCCGCCTTGGCGCCAGTCGACCGCCGGTTGTAGGGGCACCGGGTACCCCTGGGTGATGGGTGCCCCTACCGAGAACTGCCTCGGAGCTTCCGCCAAGCTGTACTAGTCCGCGAGAGGATTGCAGCCGGGGCGCGGATGCCCTCTTGATATACTAGGTAGGGCGGCGCCAGCCTGGATGCGTGGCCATGGGGACGGGCAATGGACGGTGACTCAATCAAGGTAGTGCTGATCGCCGCTTATGAATTGGGACGCCAGCCCTTCGGTCTTGCCTCGGCGGCAGCATGGCTGCGGCACGCGGGCGCGGCGGTGATCTGCCTGGATCTGGCCGTCGAGCCATTCCGGGAAGAGGCGATCATCGCCGCGGACTTGGTGGCGTTCCATGTGCCGATGCACACCGCGACCCGGCTGGCGGTCCCGCTGGCGGCACGGGTCAGGGCGCTGAATCCGAGGGCGCACCTCTGCTTCTTCGGGCTCTACGCGCCGATGAATGAGCGGTACCTCCGCGGGCTTGGCGCGGACACGATCCTGGGGGGCGAGTTCGAGGCCGGGCTGGCGGCGTTGGTCACGCGACTGCGAGAGGGCGCGGTACTAAATCCACGGCCGGGGCCGACGGTCTCGCTGGCGAAGCAGGCTTTCCTGGTGCCGGATCGCACCGGCCTTCCTGGGCTGGCGCGCTACGCCTACCTGGACGAGGGCGCGGGCCAGCGGCGGATCGTGGGCTACACCGAGGCCAGCCGGGGCTGCAAGCATCTGTGCCGCCATTGCCCAGTCGTGCCGGTCTACGGCGGCGTCTTCCGGGTAGTCCAGGCGGCGGTAGTCCTGGAGGACATCGCCCAGCAAGTGGCGGCGGGAGCGCGCCACATCACCTTCGGCGACCCTGACTTCTTCAACGGGCCGGGGCATGCGCTCCGCATCGTGGAGGCGCTACCTGATCGCTTCCCCGACCTGACCTATGACGTAACAATCAAGATCGAGCATCTGCTCACTCACGCCCGTTTCCTCCCCACGCTGCGCGAGACGGGGTGCATCCTGATCACCAGCGCGGTGGAAGCGGTCGATGAGGCTATCCTGGCCATCTTCGACAAGCGGCACACCCGAGCGGACTTCGCGCGGGCGGCGGCGCTCTGCCGAGAGGCGAGGATCGCCCTTAACCCTACCTTCGTCACGTTCACCCCCTGGACGACTCTGACCGGGTACCTCGATCTCCTGACCGTGATCGAGGAATTGGGACTGGTGGAGAGCGTGGCGCCGGTACAGTATGCAATCCGGTTGTTGATCCCAGAAGGGTCGCGCTTGCTGGAGTTGCCGGCGGTTCGGGGACTGGTCGGCGCCTTCGATGAGCCGGCGCTGTGCTACCCATGGGTCCATCCCGATCCGCGAGTGGACGATTTATATCAGGCAGTGCGGGAGACCGTACGGCAGGCAGGCGCGGAGGGCGAGGATCGGGGCGCGATCTTCGAGAGGGTTCGGACGCTCGCGCGGTCGGCGGCGGGCGAACTGGTACGACCATACAGGTCATTGGCTGGGGAAGGCGTACCAGTGCGTCAAGCGGAGGCCAAGAGTTCTAATAGGCACCAGGGACCAGATAGGAAGGGCCCGCGGGCGTCCTGGGCGGCCCACCATTGGGCACCGATCCCGCGGCTGAGTGAAGCGTGGTATTGTTGAGCGGAGCCCACCGAGGAGCAGTTTGCTTCTCATGTCAGTTAGACCGGCCGCGCCGCCCGCCCGCGAGTTGAGAGCTAGGCACGGTTTCTGGGATCTCCTTGCGAAGCGCCACGCGAACAATTCACTTTTGGCACGCTATGATGGCTATCTCCCCGTTAATGCCGTACATCCGGCCGCGGCGCGCCATGCTCGCCAACCAGCCGTAGTTCGAGCGTTGCGTGTACCGCGGGCGCGGAGTCGGGCTGCCGTGCTGGGAGATGCGTCATCCCTTCCTGATCGGCGCCGCGAGAGCCGGCTATGGGGCGGCAGTTCCGCCAGTAGGCCAGGCCAAGGACGCCGGCTATCAGCAGTAGGGTACTGGCCCAGTTGAAGGCGGGCAGGTGCGGATAGAGGGGACGCACGAGCGGATCCTCGAGCAACAGCCTGGCGGCGGTGTAGGTAAGAATCGCGGCGCCCACGTACAACAGCCACGGCAGACGGTGGAGGAGGGCGACGATCAGCCCGCTGGCAAAGATGATGATCGGCATGCTCAGCGCGAGGCCGAACAGCAACAGCCCGATGTTCCCGTGCGCCGCCCCACCGACCGCCACCATGTTATCAAGGCTCATGACGGCATCGGCCAGGATGATCGTGCGCACCGCCTCGCCCAGGGCGCCGCCTTCGCGGACCGCATGCACCTTCTCACGCCGCCGCACGAGCTTGTAGGCGATCCACAGCAGCAGCAGGCCGCCAAACGCCTGAAGCAAGGGGATGCCAAGCAGCACGGCAACCAGAGCCGTACAGAGTACGCGCAAGTCGATAGCGCCGCCGGCGCCGAGCAGGATAGCGCGCCGCCGTTCGGCCGGCGCGAGCGGCCGGGTGGCCATGGCGATAACCAGGGCGTTGTCGCCGCTGAGCACCAGATCAATGATCACGATACTGATAATCGCTTCGACCAACTCAAACCCGAACATCGACGATTCCCTCCAACGGCACAGCATAGAGGTCACGTATGAGAGCACGGTGAGAAGGATGGATAGGGCAGGCAGGGTCGGAATGCCGCCCGACCCGTCGCCTTCTCACGCACCTCTCATCCGGCGTGCCTACGCTGCTCAGGGGCCGTGACGCCGCCCTGATTGCGTCATGCGTTTGAAGGAGGGGTGTATGGACTGGCCGGGGGATCTGATGGACATGCTGCGCGGCGCGTATGGCGCTTGGGGTTACCCGATCATCCTGGCCGGGGCGCTTCTGGAGAATACCGCGCTGCTCGGCCTGGTATTGCCCGGCGGATCCCTGGTCCTGCTGGGCGCCGTGTACGCCCAGCAGGGGGTGCTGTCGCTGCCTCTGGTGGTGCTGTGCGGCTGGATCGGGATGACACTGGGCGCCAGCGCCGATTTCGCCCTGGGGGGCTGGGGAGTGCGCTCACCGCTGTGGCGGACCCGCTGGCAGGCGCGCCTGGAGCCCAAGCTGGCCGAGGCAAGGCGCTTCCTGGCCCGGCACGGAGCATGGGCGTTGCTGCTCGCCCACTTCATCGGCCATGTCCGGTCGTTCGTGGCGATTACGGCGGGAATGAGCGGCCTGCCCTACCGGCGCTTCCTCTACTACGAGGCGATCGCCGCGCTGATCTGGAACCTGGTCTGGGTGCTGACGGGGTATCTGGTGGGTACAAACCTGGGCGTGCTCCAGCGGTTCGCAGGCGGGGCCAGTCTCATCATGCTGCCTGCGGCGGCCATCGGTTACTTGATCTATCGCCGCCTCCGTCGAAAGACGAGCCGTCGCGCCATGAGCGCGCCAAGCGGCGCCGACGCACACCCATGAGGAGGCGCGCAATTCCGGCATGGGCATCGCCGTGCAAAGTGCTTGCTCTACTCGGTGCGACTAGGCGGTCTCAATCGGCCAGACCGGAACCGCCGTCCCGTTGTCGCCGACGCAGCCGCGCCAGATCATTCTCCAGCTCAGCGATGTGCATTGACTGGGCGGAAAGCAACGAGGTTTTTTCATGGGTGAACGGCACGGGCCGCCCGGAGGCATCGAACACCCGCAACAGGCCATTCTCCGGTTGCAAGGCTATCCCCAAGGCGGAAATATGAAAATGGCCATCACTTGCCTTGCGCTCAGTATAGCCGTGCGAACGGTCACCAGGATGGGATATACGCGGCTGGGGATTGTGATTCCCTGGCAGGAAGAGTCAACCTAATCGGGCCTCATGCTACGCCAACCCCATGCGGAACAGCCCCGCGGGCTTTACTAGGTTGTACCTGGTGAAGTACGCTCGCCATCGTCATCCGCGGTTGGCCCTTGGGCTTGGGCTTGAGTAGTGGAGGCAGCGGCCACCGTCACTTCCTGGGCCAAACGCCGAGCCTCCAGGCGGAGCCGGCGGATATGCGCGACGGTTGGGGACACACGCCCAAACAGGGGCACATTCGCCTCGATTCCTTGCTGGACGAGCCACGCCGCAGCGTCGCTGCGCGTGGCACGGATGCCCGCCTCAATCAAGGTGTCCAACGCATTGACCGAAGCATCATCCAGGCGGCACATGACCACGTTGTTCTTGGCGGATACCATCCGACCGCCGGTGAGTTGGAGGACTTCCGTGCGTGCCTTCTCAAGAGTCACGTCAAAGCCCGCCAGCACCTGGGCGGCAACGCTCTCTCCTTCCCGGATGAGGGCGAGCAACAGATGCTCCGAGCAAACATAGCCGCGCTTGAGACGCCGCGCCTCGTCAACCGCCAACTCAAGCACCACCTTGCAGCGAGGGGTTAAACCAACCTCACCGACTGGGGTGGGATCTCCGCGCCCAATGATCTCCTCCACCGCGGCACGCACTTGCCGGGGTTCAATCCCCAAACCGGCCAGAGCCTTTACGGCCGCACTCCGCCGTTCGGCAAGGAGGCCCAGCAGGAGATGTTCGGTGCCGATAGAGGTGTGGTTAAGGGCTTGTGCCTCCTCCTGCGCCCGCAGCAGCGCATCGCGTGTTCGTCCGGTAAACCTTGCGAATGTCTCGCGCATTGCCGGCGATGGTTGTGGTTCCACCTGTTGCTCTGTCATAGTCGTCCTCACCAGGTATGCCTTGGTTACGATGGTGTCCGTAATTTACTTACGCTCATTGCATCTCGTAATCTAGAATAGAGGGTATGGCGTGAGCTTGCAACACATTGGCCTGTAGTGGGCGTGGGTGGAATCATGGAGTCACGCGCAGCCGGTGCGGCCCACGACACTTCCGTGCTATCCGCCTCTTCCATGACTCCGTGATTCTAAATGCCCAGTACTACCGAGCAGGCGCCACCAGCCGCCCCACCGCCCGGTCGATGCAGACTCCATCGCGCTGCACGGTGATCCCGCGGACCAGGGTACGAGCTACCCGCCCGCGGACCTTGCGCCCTACGTACGGACTGTGCGGATGCCGGTAGCGAAGATCCTGGGCGGTAATGCTGAACTCCGCCGCCAAATCCACGAGCGCGAGGCCGGCATCCGCACCAACCGCGAGTGCTCCGCGGTCAGGGGCGAGTCCGAATCGTTCAGCCACGAATCCGGCCGTGCGGCGGCTCAGGGTGGGCAGATCGATTCCTCGGTCGCCATGGCCCTCGGCCAGCAACAGCGAGAGAAGATGCTGGCAGCCGGAGATGCCGCCCCAGACGCGGAAAAAGTCGTCGCCCGTCTTCATTGAGGCCGGTGCGGGCGAGTGATCGGATGCTACCATGGGCAGGGTTCCGGAGCGCAGATGCTCCCATAAGGCATTGACTTCCGCCAAGGGACGAAGAGGGGGCGCGCATTTGGCCACCGCGCCCAATCGCTCCACATCGTCCTCGGTGAGCACCAGATAGTGGGGACAGGTCTCGCAGCTTACATCCACGCCACGGGCGCGCGCCTCCGCCACCAGCGCCACCCCGCGCCCGCTGCTCACATGCACGATATGCAGCGGGCAGCCGGCTTCATCCGCCAGGACGATCGCCCGGTTGATCGCCTCCAGTTCGGCTACCACCGGTCGCGAGGCCAGGTAGTCCCGCGCCCCCACCCGCCCTTCGGCCATCGCCCTCCCGACCGGCCCGGCGGTGATCGCGTCATTCTCGGCGTGGACCGCGACGATCCGCCCCAGTCTCGCCGCGATCCGCATGCCCTGGTAAAGCGTGTCGTCGTCCACGGCGGCAAAGTCATCGATCCCGCTATTGGACATGAATGCCTTGAAGCCAATCACCCCCCGTTCCGCCAGCGGCTCCAGTTCGTCTAGATTCCCGGGAACCAGTCCGCCCCACAGCGCGAAGTCCACGATGGAGGATGCCTCGGCGGCGGCGCGTTTCTGGTCGAATGCCTCGGCGGTGATCGTGGGCGGGTGGGCGTTGAGGGGCATGTCGAAGAAGAGGGTTCCCCCACCCACCGCCAGGGCGCGGGAACCGGTGGCGAACCCTTCCCATTCGGTCCGCCCCGGCTCGTTGAAATGCACGTGGGCATCGATTACTCCAGGAAAGACATGCAGACCGGCGGCGTCGATACTCTCATCGGCGGTCCCTTCCAGATCCGGACCGATGGCTACGATCCGCCCGTCAGCCACCGCCAGATCGGC
>DATBTL010000414.1:0-18615 GCA_036559345.1 Chloroflexota bacterium
CGCCGTAACGAGCGCGCAGCGCGCCGCGCTGTTCGGCGGTGCCATATTCCAGAGCCAGGACTACAGGTAAGGTCATTTTACGCGAGGAAATGTCGCTTGAGGCGCTCTTGCCGGTCACCCATTCCTCGCCCCAGATCCCGAGCAAATCATCACGGATCTGGAAAGCGAGGCCCATTTCATAGCCAACGGCTCGGGCCTGGTTGAGGCGGTCGGGATCATTGCCGGCGCACCGCGCGCCCACCCACGCGGCGACTCCCATCAGGCCGGCTGTTTTGCGCCCAATCATGGTCTGGTAGGCGCCGCTGGAGACGTCAAGGCTGCCCTCACCACTGATGTCCAGATATTGACCCTCACACAGGCCGAGGACCGTATCCTCCAGGGCTCGGAGAATGGCGAGGAACGCAGCAGGATCGCGTTCGGCCAGCGGCGATCTCAGCCACGCCTGATGCGCCAGGGAATAGAGGCTATCGCCTACGTTGATTGCCTGCGCCTCACCCCAGAGGGTCCAGACCGCCGGACGGCCGCGGCGGATGGGGCTGCGATCCTGGATATCGTCATGCACCAGGGTGAAGTTGTGGAGTAGTTCAATGCCGGCGGCGAAGGCGGCGCACTCGTTGAGGTCGGCGCCCAGGGCCTCGGCAACCAGCAGGCAGAGGGCTGGGCGGAGGCTCTTCCCAGCTCGGGCCGGCTCAGGGGTGAAATGCTGGTCCACCCATCCGAGATGATAGGCCATCATCCCATGGAAGGCTTCCAGCCCCGGCGCGCTTATCAGCACGGACTCCATTTCACGTCGCACTAACTGGCCATAACGGGCGATCAGGATGGAGAGATCCTCAACGTGCGTGGATGAGTCCGAATTCGGTACGGTGGCCATGACTGGTGATCTCCCAGCGGTTGCTTGAGGAAGTGGTGGGCGGCGAGTGATTCCATGAAGGGACACCCGCCAAATGGTACCGGGATACGCATGATGGCAGCAACCTGGATGGCTTCGCCCAGTGCCCATTTCAGGGGCGCGGGTCTCCAGGCCTCATCATTGCCCACACATCGTGCCCTCCATGCCGAAGCCGGTCGGTTTTCGTAGGGGCACCGGGTGCCCTACTCGGCTGCTTCCTCTGGTGGGAAAATGTGGGCAATAATGAGATCTCCAGGCCCGCTCGTTCCTGCCACGAATCGTCATCAGGGAAGCACTGCCGCGGTCAACGGGTGGGCAATCGCGCCCAGCGGGCCTGGAACCCGCGTCCCAAAAACATGCACTCACCGTCTTGATGGCGGACCCGGAGACGGCCAGCCGGATATAGTGAACCAGGGAAATACCGCGCGGCACGCGCCTGCGTGGCGCGATGTCGTGGGAGGGAGAAAGCATGAGCCATCCATTGTCACCCGAGAACCTGATCTACGGACTCCGCGCGGCGGCCAACCCCCAGATTTCTCCAGATGGCACCCGAGTCCTCTACGCGCTGACCAGCATCGACGAAACGAGCAAGAAAAGCGTCGCCCACCTGTGGGTATGCTCCGCGGACGGCGCCGATGCACGCCGCCTCACCTGGACGGGTGAGAAGAATAACGGCGCTCGCTGGTCACCGGATGGCCGATCCATTGCGTTCGTCTCCGATCGGGTGAAGAAAAGCGGGATCTATGTGCTGCCGGCCGATATGTTTGGCGAGCCACGGGAGACAACCAGGCACGGACGTCCGATCGGGGAAGTGGCCTGGTCGCCGGATGGTTCCCAGCTTGCCTACACGGTCCTGGTCGATCCGGAGAATCCGGAAGAGGTCGAGCCGCCCGCCGACGCGGCGCCGCCCGTTCGAGTCACCCGGCGCTTCGACTACAAGCAAGATAATCGTGGCTATCTGGGAGACGCGCGACTCCAGGTCTTCGTGGTGGACGTTGCTTCCGGTAAGCGCCGCCAGGTGAGCCGGCTCCTCAATGACTTTGGCGGCCCACAATGGTCCCCAGATGGCCTCTTCCTCGCCGCGAGAGTGGCGTACCGGAACGGCTTCTATTCACAACTGGCGATTATCGAGGTCTCCTCGGGCGAGACGCGCCTGGTTGGTCCCGAGGGAGGGATGATTGGCCTCTGGGCTTGGTCACCTTCAGGCGATCGGGTGATTTTCGCCGGTGACGACAGCCATACACCGCAGCTAGACTTTTTTATCTACGATAGGGAGAGTGGGACGGTCCGGCGGCTAACCGACGACCTGCCCTGGTACCCCGATGCCGGGTTCCCCACCGTGCGGCCTCCCGCGCAGCCCGTATGGCTGGATGAGCGGCGGGTGCTCTTCCACGCGGCGCATGCGGGCGCCAGTCTCCTCGCTACCATCGACAGCCAGACCGGGGAAGTGGCGATGATCCGGCAATGGTCTTCCCTCCACTATGGACTGAGCGTGGATGACGCCCATCGCTCGCTGGTGCAGTCCTACACCTCGCTGGAGGGGACGGGCGAGATTGTGCGGTATGATCTTGAATCCGGAACCACTCAGGTGATCACCGCCGTCAACGCGGAGGCGTTGCGTGAGGCGCCGCCGGCGCGTTTCGAACGGCTGCATGTCCGACGCGGCCAGTTCGAGATTGATGCGTGGCTGTTGTTGCCGCCAAACTTCGACCCCACGAGGCGCTATCCGCTGGTGCTGGACATCCATGGCGGCCCGCACGGCTATTATGGGCACACCTTTAACGCGATTCAGCAATGCCTGGCCACCAACGACATGCTGGTAGTCTTCGCCAATCCCCGTGGTTCCAGTTCCTATGGGCGGACGTTTGCCGAGCAGGTAATCCGCGACTGGGGCGGTGAGGATTACCTTGATCTCCAGGCCGTGGTGGACGCGGCCTGCCGGCGGCCATACGTAGACTCCGAGCGGCTGGGCATTTGGGGATACAGCTACGGCGGCTATATGACCGCCTGGACCATAGGACAAACCGATCGGTTCCGCGCGGCGGTCTGCGGCGCCCCATGCTTTGACCTCGTATCCATGTATGGGACGAGCGACATCGGCCACGTATTTGGCGACTTGCAATGGGGCTGCGAACCCTATCAGGATCTCACGTGGTACGCCCAGCACTCTCCCTCCACCCACGCCCATCAGGCTACCACCCCTACCCTTATCATCCACGGAGAGGCGGACGATCGCTGCCCAATCGGCCAGGGAGAGCAGATGTATATCGCCCTGAAGAAGGCAGGCTGTGAGGTAGAGTTCGCCCGGTATCCAGGCGGATCACACCTTTTCTTGAGCGTTGGCTTCCCCGAGCATAGGGCCGACGCGCTAACCCGCATTCTGGGCTGGTTCAAAGGGCATCTAGGCGAGCCTTCGTAATCTGCCTGATCGGACGGATCGGGCGGATCGGTCCGATCCCTCCGATGCCGGCAACCGATCCGCCTTGGCCGACGCGCATCGGCCAGACAGGATATACTAGGTGAGAATATGCGCAAAATGAGTCAAGCGTTGTAAGGAGCCAGGTAGGAAAGCATGGAAGGAACAGCCAAGGCAGCGTTAATCAAGGACTACGCGATCTCCGAGGGCGATACCGGGTCCGCCGAGGTACAGTGCGCGATTTTGACCGCGCGCATCAATGAGTTACGTGACCATTTCCGCGCCCATAAGCACGACCATCATTCGCGGCGCGGTCTGCTGATTATGGTGGGACGCAGGAAGCGTCTGCTCTCCTATCTAGCGCGAACCGACATTCCGCGCTACCGTGCATTGCTTGCCCGACTTGGGCTCCGTAAGTAACCTATGATGCCTCAGCGCGTGAGGCAGGAGGACCGATGATTTTCCGGGACGAAATAGAGGTCGGCGGCAAACCCCTGATTATTGAGACGGGTGCGCTGGCCGGTCTTGCCCATGGCGCGGTGACCGTGCGCTATGGGGACACGATGCTTCTGGCTACCGCGGTGGCTAGCGAGTCTCCTCGGGAGGGTGTGGATTTTTTCCCCCTTACCGTGGACTATGAAGAGAAGCTCTATGCCGCTGGGAAGATCCCCGGTGGCTTTATTAAGCGCGAGGGCAGGCCGAGCGAGCATGCGGTTCTCTCCTGCCGCTTGACCGATCGACCGCTCCGTCCGTTGTTTCCCAAGGGCTTCCGCAACGACGTGCAGATCACGGTCACCGTGCTCTCCGCCGACCAGGAGAATGACCCGGATGTGCTCGGGATTTGCGGCGCCTCGTGCGCCCTGGCTATCTCGGACATCCCCTTCAATGGTCCGGTAGCCGCTGTCCGCGTGGGCTACGTCAATAACGCCTTCGTCATCAACCCGACCGAGAGCGACCTGAAGGTCAGCGATCTCGACCTGGTGATCGCGGGGACACGCGACGCGGTGATGATGGTGGAGGCCGGGGCCCAGGAATTGCCGGAAGCGGTGATGCTGGACGCGGTGAAGGCCGGCCATCAGGCGATTCAGGGCATTATCGACGTGCAGGAGCGGATCATCGCCGCCGTGGGCAAGGCGAAGCGCGACGTCAAGGTCTTCGTGCTGGCGCCCGAACTGAAGGCTGAGGCCGCCGAGACGATCCGCGTTCCCTTGCGCGAGGCTCTGTACAAGGAACGCAAGGAAGAGCGCGAGGCCGCGACCGACGCGGCTGAAGCGTCGCTGGTGGCCCACTTCGCCGACCGCATCGCCGCCCATGAGGTGTCGGAGAAGCAGGTGCGCGAGGCATTCCAGAGCGAGCTCAAGGCCCTTACTCGGCAGCGCATTCTTGATGAGGGGGTTCGCCCCGATCTTCGGGATCTCACCACGATTCGCCCCATAAGCTGCGGAGTGGGCATCTTGCCGCGGGCCCATGGCAGCGGGTTGTTTACTCGCGGCCAGACCCAGGTACTGACGATCTGCACCCTCGGCCCCGGTAACGATAAGCAAACGATCGACGACATTACTCCGCAAGTGAGCAAGCGCTTCATGCATCAGTATGCCTTCCCGGCCTTCAGCACCGGCGAGGCGCGCCCTCTCCGTGGTCCCGGCCGGCGCGAGATCGGACATGGCGCCCTGGCCGAGCGGGCGGTGTCGGCGGTGGTGCCCTCCGAGGAAGATTTTCCGTATGTGATTCGCCTGGTCTCCGAGGTGCTGAGCTCGAATGGATCGTCCTCGATGGCCTCCGTCTGCGGCAGCACCCTGGCATTGATGGACGCGGGAGTGCCGATTAGCGCCCCGGTGGCCGGAGTGGCGATGGGTCTGGTCACCGGTGAGGGCGGCAGACACGCCGTACTGACCGACATTCAGGGGATCGAGGATGCCCTGGGTGATATGGACTTTAAGGTAGCCGGTACGGCCGATGGGGTCACCGGCCTCCAGATGGACATCAAGGTGAAGGGGATCACCTTCGAGATCATGGAGCAGGCGCTCAAGCAGGCTCATGCGGCTCGACTGTTTATCCTCGATAAGATGCTTGAGGTGATGCAGGAGCCCAGGGAGGACATTTCTCCGTTCGCTCCGCGCATTACCAAGATCCAGATCAACTCCGAGAAGATCGGGGCTCTGATCGGCCCCGGCGGTAAGGTGATCCGGCGCATTCAGGAAGAGTGCGACGTGACCATTGAGGTGCAGGACGACGGCACCGTGCTGATCGCCAGTGTCAGCGGCGAAAACGCGGAAAAGGCGCTGGCCCAGGTGCGGGCGGTGACCATGGATGCCGAGGTCGGCCAGATCTACGACGGCATTGTCAAGCGTGTGATCGGCATCGGCGCCTTTGTTGAGATCTTCCCCGGCAAGGAAGGGCTGGTCCACATCTCGCAGCTTGCGGCGACGCGCGTCGAGCAAGTCGAGGATGTGGTGAAGGTCGGCGATCACCTCCGGGTGAAGGTGGTCGAGGTTGATGGCCAGGGCCGGATCAATCTTTCGCATAAGGCGACCTTGCCGGGCTTCGAGGATGCTCCAATTCCTTCGCGCGGAGACCGGCGGCCTGCTGGCGGCGGCTTCGATCGCGACCGCCGACCGGGCGGCTTCGACCGTGACCGGGGCGGCCCGCCCCGCGGCGACCGCTCACGATACTGAGTAGCGGCGTCGATTGTTGGCGATCGAGCTCCGAGCGAACCCTGTGCGGCCTATGCCGTACAGGGTTCGGATCGTTCAGGCGGCCAACCTCCCGGATGCCTGCTTCCGGAGAGGACTCACATGAGTACCGCCGAGGAGGAGTTTTCCCTTCTGCGGGCGGAGATCCTGGCCTGCACCCACTGCGACCTCTCGCGGACCCGGAACTCGGCGGTACCGGGTGAAGGGCCGCTTGACGCCGAGGTACTGTTTGTCGGCGAGGCGCCCGGACACCACGAGGATGTCTCGGGTCGCCCCTTCGTTGGCGCTTCAGGGCGGTTCCTGGAGGAATTGCTGGCCTCGATTAGCCTCAGGCGCGACCAGGTATTTATCACCAGCCGGGTCAAGTGCCGGCCACCCGGCAATCGCGACCCGGCGCCGGGCGAGCTGGCCGCCTGCGCTCCGTATCTGGAGCGCCAGCTTGGGTTGCTCGATCCCCTGGTGATTGTCACCCTTGGCCGATTCGCCATGGCCCTCTGGTTTCCCGGCCAGGCAATCATGCGTATTCATGGGCAGCCGAGGCGCGACGGAAATAGGTTCATCTTTCCCATGATCCACCCGGCGGCCGCTCTGCATCGGCGGGAGCATGAGGCGGTGATTCGTGAGGACATGCTGAAGATCCCCGCGCTGTTGGACGCTGCCCGCCGGGAACGGATACCGCCGAGTCCGCCAGTCGCGTCCGGGGAGCCGACTCCTGAAATGGGAGACGATTCGCAGCAACTTTCACTCTTTTGACGCCCATGTCTCGTCTCGTTCTTGCCCCTGATTCCGTCCTTGCTCATTGGAGCCCGCCACTTGGAGAGTGCCCAGGAATCCCCAGTTCATAGTCCAAGTCCGACGCCGGTACTCCGGGCCATTCCACTGGGCGGCCTCGAGGAAATCGGCAAGAATATGATGGCCTTTGAGTACGACGACGCAATCGTGGTGGTGGACGCCGGTTTGCTGTTCCCGGACGACTCCCTGCACGGGATTGACCTCGTGCTCCCGGATATCACCTACCTGGAGGAGCGACGAGATCGGGTGCTCGGGTACCTGATTACCCACGGGCATGAGGATCACATCGGCGGCCTACCCTACGCCTTACAGCGAGTCCCGGCACCGGTCTTCGCTACCCGATTGACCCGCGGGCTAATTGAGGTGAAACTGCGCCCGCACAAGCTGCTCGAGAAGACCGAGCTGGTCACCGTGCGGCCAGAAACGCCTTTCACCCTGGGCCCCTTCCGGATAGAGGTGTTTCACCAGTGCCACAGTATCCCGGACGCGGTGGGGATCGCCCTGCACACTCCGGCCGGCACGGTCGTACACACGGGGGACTTCAAGTTCGACCAAACACCGGTCGATGGGACGCCGCCGGACTATAACACGCTGGCCCGCCTGGGCGCGGCGGGTGTTCTCGCTCTTTTCTCCGATAGCACCCGCGCCGATACGCCCGGGTTCACCCCATCGGAGACCGTGGTGGCGGATGCCTTCCATCGGGTCTTCGCGCGGGCGCCGGGACGGATCATCGTGGCTACGTTCGCCAGTTTGATTTCGCGCATCCAGTTGGTGGTCAACGCGGCATCCGAGAGTGGCCGGCGGGTGGCGGTAGTCGGACGCAGCATGATCAATAACGTACACATGGCCATGGAGCTTGGCTATCTGAAAGTGCCCGAGGGGGTGTTAGCCCGTCTCGATGAGTTGCCGCGGATCCCTCACCACCAACTGGTGGTGATGACGACCGGAAGTCAGGGAGAGCCATCCAGCGCCCTGACCAGGATGGCCCATGGGGACCAGAAGCATATCCAAATCGTCGCCGGAGACACGGTGATCATTTCCTCCACTCCGATCCCCGGTAATGAGGAGTCGGTAGGTCGGAATATCGACCGCCTGTTCAAGCTTGGGGCGACTGTCGTGTACGATCGCCACGAGCTGGTACATGTTTCCGGCCACGGCGCGGCGGAGGAGTTGAAGCTGATGATCGGTTTGCTCCGTCCGCGGTATCTGATACCCGTTCATGGCTATTTTCGCCACCTCGCGCTGCATATGCGACTAGCAATGCAGATGGGCATGACCGAAGACCACATCCTGCTGGTGGACAATGGGACGGTGGTCGAGCTTGGTGGCGAGTCGGTACGCTCCGCCGGGCGAGTGCGGGCGGGAAGCGTCTATGTTGACGGGATCGGGGTGGGCGACGTATCCGACACAGTCCTGCGAGATCGCCAGGCCCTGGCCCGAGACGGCATCGTGCTGGTGGTCCTGACGGTCGATCGGCGTACCGGATGGCTTCGGGCGGGGCCGGATATTCTCACTCGTGGCTTTACTGGCCCGGAAAATACGGATTCCTTGATTGAAAAGGCGCGCGCCGTTGTGTACGATGCCCTGGAGGCAGCCGGCGCCCAACCTGGTGGGTATGCTCTAACCACTGACACGATCAGGGAAGCGCTCGGTAAGTTGCTCCATAAACAGACAAAGCGCCGCCCCATGATCATCCCTGTCGTGCTGGAGGTCTGAGGGGTACGAGACGAGAGGCACATGGCGATCCGAAAGTCCATAGCTCCGGCGGCGGCGGTAATCCCGCCACCGCAGCGACAATCCTCCACGACCCGCGACGCCAGGGGAAAGACCGCGCCGCGGAGGCGGGTGAAAGTGGTGCCGCCACCCGCCGAACCGGTGCGCGCGCCCCGTCGATTGCCCGAACATTGGCGTGACGTAGCCAGAATCGCGGTCATCGCGGCGGCCCTGGCCCTGATCTTGCTGGTGATCAAGAATGGCCCCGCCGGGTCCGCTGTGGCTCACGTCGTGGGCTGGAGCGCGTATCTGGTGCCCGTCGCGGCCGCCGCCATGGGGTTGGAGATTCTTCGTCGAGTGGAGGGCGCCAGTCCGTGGCCGCGGATCGAGGAGATAAACGGCCTGCTCTCGTTGTACCTGGCTGGTTTGCTGGCCTGTGGCGGTTGGGGGCACGGCGGTACGCTGGGGAATGCCCTGGCCGGAGAATTGACCGGCTTCCTTGGCGCCGCCGGGGTACCGGTGATCGCCGCGTGCCTGCTCGCCCTGGGTCTGGTGCTCGCGGCCCATGTGACCGTTCGGCATCTCTGGCTTGCCTCGACGTGGGCGGCGCGGCGCGGGGTTCGGGGGGGCGGCATGACAGCCCACGCCCTGATCGGAGCTGGGAAGCACGTCAGCCAGTTGCAGCGGACCTCGCATCGACCCGGACGGCTACCGGCTGGCTTTCCTGCCGTGGCGGGGGCGGACGCCGCTCCCGCCCGCTCTCTGGTCGCTCCAGTGGACGGCGATGACGATGGTCCGGGGTCCAGATCGGCAACGCGCCGGAAGGGGGCCGGGATCGCCGAAGCAGGACCGGAGTTGTCCCTGGAGGCCGAAGCGGAGACAGAGGACGCCGAGACGCCGCTCCCCCTGGCGGTGGGCGGCGAGTGGGCCCTGCCCGCCGTGGACCTCCTGGATAGTGTTCCCTTGGTAAAGGACACCACCCCGATTGATACTGGCCTGAGGATGCGGGTGATCGAGGATACGCTGGGGGCATTCAACGTGAAGGCGCGAGTTACGGGCTTCCACAGCGGCCCTACGGTGACCCAATTTGACGTGCAGCCGGAGCGCGGAGTCCGGGTCCAGCGAGTGACCGCGCTGCAAAACGACCTGGCCCTGGCCCTGGCCGCTCGGAGCATCCGGATTCAGGCGCCCGTGCCCGGCCAATCAGTGATCGGGATCGAGATCCCCAATGCCAAGCCGTCCGTAGTGACGCTGCGCGAGGTATTGGAGTCCGACCAATGCGCGGAGATCCGCTCCCCGCTCAAAATTGCCCTGGGCAAGGATGTGTCGGGTGTCCCGGTGCTGGCCGACCTGGCCCGAATGCCGCACCTGCTGATCGCCGGTTCCACCGGATCCGGGAAGAGCGTCTGCCTCAACTCCCTGATTAGCTGCTTGCTCTTCCATAATAGCCCCGAGCGGCTGCGACTCTTGATGGTTGACCCCAAAATGGTGGAACTGACCGTCTTCAACGACGTGCCGCATCTGCTGGCCCCGGTGGTCACCGACGTGACCAAAGTAACCGGCACCCTGAAGTGGGCGCTCAAGGAAATGCATCGCCGCTACAAGAAGTTCTCCGAGGTCAAGGCGCGCAACCTGGCCCGCTTCAACGAGATGCAAACCGACCCCAAGAAGCGCCTTCCCTTCATCGTATTGATTATCGATGAGTTGGCCGACCTGATGATGGTCTCGCCCGAGGACGTGGAGGATGGGATCTGCCGGCTGGCCCAGCTTGCCCGCGCCACCGGCATGCACCTGGTCCTGGCCACCCAGCGTCCCTCGGTGGACGTGATTACCGGGCTGATCAAGGCCAATTTTCCGGCCCGAATCGCCTTCGCGGTCAGTTCGCAGGTGGATTCGCGGACCATCCTGGACCAAGCGGGAGCGGAAAAGCTGATGGGCCGGGGCGATATGCTCTACCAGCCAAGCGACGAGGGGAAGCCGATCCGAGTCCAGGGCACGTATTTGTCGGATAAGGAAATCGAGTCTCTGGTTGCCTACTGGAAGCAGCATGGACACCACGACCTGGAGAAGATTCCCGATGCCGAACTGGAGCCGCCGGCAAAAGACGAGGAATCGGACAGCGACGACAAACTGCTGCGGGACGCGGTGAAAGTACTGCGCGAATACAATCGCGCCTCGGTTTCGCTGTTGCAGCGTCGCCTGAGTATCGGCTACACCCGCGCCGCCCGCCTCCTCGACACCCTGGAGGATCGAGGAGTGGTTGGCCCCTCCGAGGATGGCCGTTCCCGCATCGTGCTGGCGACCCGCGACGTGGAATTGGACGACGGGTCGGAGGGTGGCGACGGGGACTTGCCGCTATGAGGGTGGGCGACTACGGAGTCCGCGTCCGTGGATACGCCCCTGACACACGGATGGCACGGATATGAACAGATGACACAGATGTCTTCACTGAGTTCACGATCCTGCTGTGCGCCCGCCTGAAGCACGGAAGCACGGAGGGTACGGAGAGCACGGAACGCGGCCCCGTCCCTGGCTGTCGACACGCAGTACGCGCGCCACGTCGGCCGCGGCGACCTCGCGCCCGCAATCCACGCACACGCCGTCGATTGGCGTGTGTTTACGGGGCAACGGGCGAATGCGATGGTCCTCGCTCATTGGCGTCTCCGCGACAACAACTCCGCCTCCCGCTCCACCCAATCGATCCCCGTTTCTGGAGTGTACTCCGTCACCTCGAAGCTGGCGCGGACCATGGCGCGGGCTTCCCGCAGATCTCCGATCACTCCCTGACCCATGGCCTGGACGAGAATATTGCCGAGTGCCGTCGCCTCGGCGGGGCCGGCGACCACCGGCCGTTCGCAGGCGTCGGCGGTAAGCTGGGAGAGCAGGGCATTCCGTGTGCCGCCGCCCACTATGTGAATGATGCGAATGGATTTTCCGGTTAGTCTTTCGACGATGGCGATGGCCAGCCGGTATTGGAGGGCCAATCCCTCTAGAATCGCTCGGGTCAGGGCGACCGGCTCGCTAAGGGGACGCAGGCTGGCGCGTTGAAGCTGGGCGGCGATGGCGGACGGCATGTCGTCGGGATGCAGGAAGGCCGGATCGTCCACGTCGATCACGACGTTCGGTGAGGCGATCCGCGCCGCCTGGGCTGTTAAGCTGGCATACTCAGGCTGGAATCCCTGGCGGGCCCAGGAGCGGCGGCATTCTTGCACGAGCCACAAGCCCATGATGTTGCTCAGGAAGCGGAAAGTGCCCCCGATCCCGCGCTCATTGGTGAATCCAGCCAGACGCGCGGCCTCGCCGACCTCCGGCTGGTTCAATTCGACACCGAGCAACGACCAGGTGCCGGAACTGATGTAGGCATGGTCATTGCCGATCGCGGGGACGGCCACCACGGCGGCTGCCGTGTCGTGAGTAGGCGGCGCGATAATCGGGATGGGGCCGAGATTGGTATCCTCGCCCAGGTGGCGCCGAAGGGTGCCCAAGGTCGTGCCGGCCTGGATAGGTGGAAGGAGCATATGGCCGGGCACCCCAAGGCGGGCCAGGAGGTCGGTGACCCAGCAGCCATCCACCCCCAGAGCGCCGGTCGTGCTGGCGTTGGTGATTTCGCTCGCCCGTTCCCCGCAGAGCCAGTAATGCAGCAGATCGGGCATTTGCAGGAGGGTGGAGGCTCGCTCCAATCGTCCAGCGCCGTCCGTGCTCTCGGCCATAAGCTGGTAGATCGTGTTGAAGGGAAGATGGGCGATCCCAGTTCGTCGATAGAGCTCCTCCGGCGACACCAGTGGAACCGCTTGCTCACGCAGGCCGTCAGTCCGAGTATCGCGATAGTGAAAGGGGGGACCAAGGAGCGTACCATTTGAGTCAAGGAGTCCGTAGTCACAGCCCCAGGTATCAACCCCAATGCCGGAGAATTGACCCTCATGGCGGCTACCGGCCCGGCGTAGACCCGTAAGAATTCCTTCCTGGATCAGAGGGAGGTTCCAGTGCAATCCAGTGCCGGCACGCAGAGGTACGTTGTCGAAGCGGTGCAACTCTTCCAGGCTCAGCCGGTTGCCCATTATGGCGCCCGCGATGACCCGCCCGCTCTCGGCGCCTAAATCCACGGCCAGATATCGCATACCCGCGGACGATCCGACGACCATTCCCAACTCCTTGTGCCGCCGCGGCAACTCCAACTCGCGGCCAGCCTCGGATTCGCGCCACACCCGGTCTCAGCCGTCGTATCCTGCCATCCTAACTCAGTCGGAGGCCCGCGACCTCAGCAGGAGGACCGTCCCACAGGCAGAGTCCCCGCGCTATCGTGGATACGCGGCGGCTACCCCGCCATCCACGTTCAGAATATTCCCGGTGCTCTTCCCGGATCGCGCGGCGGAGGCGAAGTAGGCCACCGCCTCGGCGACATCCTCGGGATAAATACTCACCCCCAAAGTCGTCCGTTTCCGGTAATGTTCGTCCAGTTCCTCTGGCTTGATCCCGTAGGCGGCTGCCCGCTCAAGCTTCCAGGACGAATCCCAGATACGCGACCCACTGAGCACCGCGTCTGGATTGACCGTATTCACCCTTATGTTGGAGGCGCCACCCTCCTCGGCCAGGCAGCGGGCCAGATGCAATTCGGTGGCCTTGGCGGAGGAATAGGCGGCAGCATTCTTCCCGGCAACCAGCGCGTTTTTGGAGATCACGAAGACCAGATTCCCGCCCCGGCCCTGGGCTCGGAGCACCCGGAAGGCCTCGCGGGCCACCAGGAAGTAGCCGGTACCCAGCACGGCATGATTCCGATTCCATTCGGCCAGGGTGGTGTCGGTGATCGCGGCGCTTGACGCCAGGCCCGCGTTGTTGATGACGCAGTCGATGCCGCCGTAGGCGCGGGCGGCCTGGGCAAAGGCCAGACAGACCTCTTCCTCGTTGGTTACATCCATCCCTACCCCGATCGCCCGCCCAGCCCCGTACTTGCGGCTCAGAGTTTCCGCCAGAACCTGTGTGCCCGATTCGTCGATATCGGCGGCCACGATATGGGCGCCGTCGCGAGCCAGCCTATCACAAATGGCGGAGCCGATCCCGCCCGCCGCGCCGGTCACCAGCACCACCTGGCGGGCGTATTCACGCTCCGGCGGGGCAAGTTTGAGCTTATATTGCTCCAGAGGCCAGAGTTCCACCGCATAGCTTTCGGCGTCGGTCAGCGAGATAAAGCCGCCACACGCCTCGGCTCCGCGCATCACCGCAATCGCCCGGTGATACAACTGCGAGGAGACATCGGCGTATCCCGCGTCCTTCCCGGTGGTGATCATCCCCAAACCAGGGACGAGGATGACCCGTGGCGCTGGATCGGTGGCGGCGTCAGCGGCTCGGTATATCGGCTCCGCCGCGTCTGGGTCCAGGTTTTGCCCGGCATTCTCGTCCAGGTACCGGGCGTATTTGGCCTCGTAGGCCGCCACTCCGGCGCGCAAGGCCTCCACCAGCGCCTCGGTTCCCTCATCGGGTTGCCAATCGACCAGGAGCGGCCAGGGCTTCGTATGCACCAGGTGGTCAGGACAGGCGGCTCCGATCGCGGTCAGGCGCGGAGCGTCGACACTTCCGGCGAACCCCAGCACGTCTTCCGTGTCCTCATAACGCAGGATTGCACCTCTTTGGCTGCTGACCAACCCGCGGAGAGTTGGCATCACGGCGGCGGCCACCACGTGTCGCTCGGCCGGAGACAGCGCATGCACCCGAGGGCCGCCAAACGACACTGCTGGGGCGCGGCGTTCGACGAACTCGCGGGCCAGCCCGATATGGCGGAGGGTGGAGGCATAACACTCCTCATCCGTCTCGCCCCAGGTGATCAGGCCATGCTTGGCCAGAATCACCAGGGTCGCTTGCGGATTGGCCTTGACCGCCAGCCCCACCTGACGACCGAGGGCGAAACCGGGCCGGCTGTAGGGGATCCAGATCAAGGCATCGCCGAAGATTTCGCGGGCCAGCCGCTCTCCGTCGGCGGCGCATGCCAGATAGTTCGTGGCGTCGGCGTGGGTGTGGTCGATATGCCTGGCGGGGATAAACGCGTGCAAAAGAGTCTCGATCGAGGGCCGGGGCCGGCCCGGCTCGTAGGGGCAGCGGGCCAGGTAGTCAACCATCTCCACGTCGCTCATCCGCTCCCGGTCGAGGAGAGGAAGGACATCGTCCATGTAGACTCCGGCAAACGACGCCTCGGTGACCGTGGCCAGATCGGAGCCCGAGCCCTTCACCCAGAGGATGGTACGACGGCGGCCGCGAAAGTCTATTTCGTCCCCCTTGGACGACGTGTTGCCGCCGCCCCAATTGCAAACCCTACGGTCCGCGCCGAGGCGTCGCGACCGGGCGGTCAGGTGGGCCAAAACGGTAGCTGGGGCGCTCTCTGCCGAACTCATCAACGATTGTCCTCTCTTATCCGGTTTTGCAGTTTGGTTCCAGCGGCTCGGCTGTCACAATGGTCATTCCGTGGGCGCGCAGGGAATCCAGGATCAGGGGATCCGCGTCAGCGTCGGTGACGAGGGTATCCACTCGGTCGAGGGGGGCGAAATGCATCAGCGCCGCCCGCCCAAGCTTGCTTGAATCAATGACCGCGATGACACGGGCGGCGTTCGCCACGATCAACTCTTTGAGGCGGGCTTCATAGGGATTGGACTCGGTGAGACCGTGACCGGCGCTGCAACCTCGAGCCGAAAGCACCGCGCAATCCACGAAGAGACGATGCATGGTGGCCTCGGCCAGGGGACCGGCGAACGACAACGAGGTGTGGCGCATGGTGCCGCCCAGGAAGGTCACGTTGAGGCGGGGGCGTTTCCCCAGTTCCAGGCCAATGGGGAGAGCATTGATCACCGCCGTGCCCTCGAAATCGGGCGGTAGATGGCGGGCCAGATGGAGGACGGTGCTGGAGGCATCGAACATGATCGTCTGTCCCGGAGTGAGCAGCGGTAAGGCGGCCAGGGCAATGGCTTCCTTCTCCGATCGGCGCTCCTCGGCCCGCGAGAAGAACGTGTGCTCGAGACTATGGAGAGCGCCACGGGTTACGGCGCCGCCATAGGTACGGCGGAGCAGTCCCTGCGCTTCCATCGCCCGTAGGTCGCGACGGATCGTTTGGGTGGAGACGGTGAAGCGGCGGGCAAGATCGTCCACGGCAAAGACATCCTGCTCTTCCAGGAGATCTATCAAGGCGAGTCGGCGCTCCGCTGTCATCACTGCCCAAGCTCCAATGCTTTGGGTTGGCGGTTAACGCCACACGTTGCGCCTTAAATTAACACAAACCATGGGCGCGGTCAAGAAGACCGCTCACAAATGCTCGGAAAAGAGACAGAAAACAACAGAAATGGACAGCCGATGATGACAAACCAGCATCAGCGGGCTATGCTAATCCAAACATGGCGCGTGCTTCCCGGCGCGGAAGGCATGAGTGCATGACGGTGGGGTATCCTATGCCGTAAGCCACGGCCAGGTTGCTCGGTTGAGCTGGTGGGAGGGAGTAGGGTCATGAGTTCTGGGACAATCGCCACGACGGGGCTCCGGGTTATCGAGGAGACGCTGGCCAGCCAGGGGCGGACCCTGGAGCCGGTGATCCGAAGGCTGAAGGCGCAGCGGATTGAGACGCCGAGTTGGGGCTACGCGAACTCGGGCACCCGGTTCAAAATGTTTCCTCAGGCGGGAGTGCCCCGCACGGTCGAGGAAAAGCTGGCCGACGCGGCGCTGGTTCATCGCCTTACCGGGGTGGCTCCCTCGGTCGCCCTGCATATTCCCTGGGATTTGGTCGCCGACTGGGCGGCCCTGAAGGAACATGCGGCCAGCCTCGGCCTGTCCCTGGGCGCGATTAATCCGAATCTCTTTCAAGAAGAAGCCTACAAGTTTGGTTCCCTGGCCAATCCCGATCCGGGAATCCGCCGGCGGGCGATCGACCATGTGCTCGACTGCATCGCGGTCGCCCGGGTCACCGGCTCCCAGGATATCTCGCTCTGGTTGGCCGATGGCACCAACTATGCCGGACAGGATGATCTCCGGGGACGGAGGAGCCGATTGCTTTTCTCCCTTGGCGAAATCTATGCCGCCCTTGATCCCGCCATGAGACTACTGGTGGAATACAAGTTTTATGAACCAGCATTCTACAGTACGGACATCGCGGATTGGGGCATGGCCATGTCTCTCTGCAACCGGCTGGGTCCGCGGGCCCAGGTGCTGGTGGATCTGGGCCATCATGCCCAGGGCGCGAACATCGAGCAGATCGTGGCCACCTTGCTGGCTGAGGGACGATTGGGCGGCTTCCACTTCAACGGGCGGAAGTATGGCGATGATGACCTGATGGTGGGCAGCGCCAATCCGTTGGAGTTGTTTCTGATCTTTCATGAACTGGCCCAGGCGGAGGATGATGACGATCCGGCGGTGGCGGGATGCGCGCGCGCCGTGGCCTACATGCTCGATCAGTGCCATAACGTGGAGCGGAAGATTCCGGCCATGCTGCTCTCCGTAGCCCGCTGCCAGGCCGCCTATGCGCACGCCCTGCTGGTTGACCGGACCGCCCTCCGCGCCGCGCAAGCGGAAGGGGACGTAGTGACCGCGCATCGCCTGCTGTTCGATGCCTTCGAGACTGACGTGCGCCCTCTTGTGGCGGCGGTTCGCGCGGAGCTGGGTGGGGCGCCCGACCCACTGGCGGCCTACGCCGAGAGCGGCTACCAGCAACGGATCGAGCGGGAGCGGGTGGGCGGAAAGCAGGCGAGCTGGTGAATCACTGGTTTGAGGATCGAGCCGGATCCGGGAGCGCCTCCGCTCACCAGATACGAGAGACCATGAGCGATCTGCTCTGGTTGGCCCGCTCCCTGGCCAGCCCGCCGCGGATGTACGCGATACTGGGCGAGGGAAACGTCTCGGTTCGGGTCGATGATCAGCACATGCTGATCAAGGCCAGCGGTATGATGATGGCCCGCTCCACCGAGCAAGGGATAGTCCGTGTCGATCTGGAACGGGCACATGCCCTCACCGACCCGGCCCTAGCCACGGACGATCAGATAGCAACGGCGCTGCGGGCCACGCTGGCCGACCCGGACACCGCGGCCCGCCCCTCGGTGGAGACGGCGGTGCATGCGGTGCTGATCGCGGAGGCTGGAGCCCGCTGGGTCGCGCATACCCACCCGCCGGCCATGCTTGGGCTGCTGTGCTCCGATCGGGCGGAAGCCCTGGTTGGGGGTGCGCTCTTCCCAGACCAAATCGTGGTCTGCGGACCCGATCCGCTCTTTCTTCCCTACCACGATCCTGGAGTTTCGCTTGCCCGCGCCCTCCAGACAGCCCTGGCCGGCCATCTACGTTCCCACGGTGTCCCGCCAAAAGCCATGTATCTGGAGAACCATGGGTTTATCGCCCTCGGCCATTCCTCGGCGGAGGCGCTGGCGATCACCGATATGGCGGTGAAGGCAGCGGCGGCCCTCACGCTGGCCTTCGCCAGTGGCGGTCCTCGCTACTTGCCCGAGGCCGAGGTACGCCGGATCGCGGGACGGGCCGACGAGCACTACCGCCAGGGCGTCCTCGGGCTGGCGCCGCATCCCGAGGAGACCTGAGGCGACGACCTTCAGTCCAGTTTCAGGTAACGGAAGGTTTCGCCGTGACTGAACGGATAGCTCTCCGCCGCTTCGGCGGCCCACTTGTAGATCATTTCCGAGGGATCCCAGTCACCCATTTGGCTGGCATGGGCGCGGAGCGACTGAACCTTGAGCTCGATAGTCTCCGAAATGTCCACCATTAGGTTAGGATGCTCGGTGAAGCCGACGAAGAGCTCGGTCACTTTGTGCGGCTCATACCCCTCGGCAAGAAGCTCGGGGAAGGTCAGACCATCGCGGGCAGAGGGATAGACGGCGCCCAGCGACGCCTCGCCCACCGCGCGGTGATCTGGGTGATTCACATAATCGCGACCACTGAAAAACATCGTGGGATCAGGACAGATGGTAGCTTGCGGTTTGTGCCTGCGGATCACGCGGGCGATATCGCGGCGAAGGGCGAGGGTGGGCTCGACCATGCCGTCCTCATAATGGAGGAATTCTACCGTGTCCACGCCCACCGCGTGGCAGGCGGCCCGTTGTTCGGCTTCGCGCGTGGCGCCGATCTGGGCGCTGCTGATC
>DATBTL010000415.1:0-14136 GCA_036559345.1 Chloroflexota bacterium
CGTAACCTCGACCTCGTCCTGGTGCTCGAATCGGGCCAGGGCAGCCTCGAACCGCCGCTTGCCGATGTAACACCAGGGGCACACAATATCAGACCAAATCTCTACCTTCATGTCGCGTTGTCCCTGCTTCTCATATATCCAGCGCCCGTCAAGGGGCGACCTATCGTGCCACTTTCACTGTAATCCGCCTATCACGTCCCGGCCAGCCGCCAGACACACGCTGAAAACAGGCGAGGGATCCCGTGCCGGCACGGGATCCCTCGCCTGTTTTCAGCGCCGACAGGAACTACGCCTGGCGGATGACTTCCAGGTGGATGGTGATCTTGATCTTGTCCCCGACCGCGACTCCGCCCGCCTCCAAAACAGAGTTGTAGGTCAGCCCGTAGTCCTTCCGAGAGAGAGCCGTCTCGGCGGCGAAGCCGGCCCGGCGATTGCCATAGGGGTCGGTAATCTGGCCTTCGTAGGTGGTTTCCAGGGTTACCTGGCGCGTGACCCCGTGGATGGTCAGATCGCCGTGGACGCGGTAGGCATCCTCCTCTACATGCTCCACGCCCGTGCTCCGGAAGGTGATACCGGGATGCTCCTCGACATGGAAGAAATCGGGGGATCGCAGGTGTGCATCACGCTGCGCCTGGTCCGTGGTGATCGAGTTGACCTCGATAGTCGCCTCAACGGACGCCGTGGTAAGATCGGCGCCATCGAACTGGAGCGCGCCGCTGATTACCCCGAAGCGCCCCTTGACGCTCGAGATCATCATGTGTTTCACGCTGAATTCCGCCGTGGAGTGGGCCGGGTCGATAGTCCAGGTCGCGAGCTTGGTAGCCTCTGTCACGTCGATTGCCATAGGTACTCTCCGTCTTCTTTCTCGTGGGTACGTTCGCGATAGCCGGCATGCCGCCGGTCCGGGATTCCTCGGAGGCGACGAGCGCCACCCCGCCCCTCCGTCACCTGTGCGGCTGGTTGACTACCTGACAAGTGTCGCTTACTATGCTACTGTTTAGTATGCCTCTGCTCAACCGGCAAAGGAGGCGGTTTGTCGGCTACACAACAGAAGTGGCTTATTGTCTATTAAGTCAATAGAGTCAATAGGGCAAATCTCAACCGACGCGGTCAGCCGGGGCGGTTTTTCCGCGCCGGGCACCTTGATTCGCGCCTCCAGTGGAAGGAGCCTGCCATGCCGGTGGGACAGGTGAACCGCAATGACCCGCGTGTGAAGCGGACCCGCCAACTCTTGCAGCAGGCGATGCTGGACCTGATGGGCCAGAAGAGCTTTCAGGCGATCACGGTGCAGGACATTGCCGAGACGGCAACCCTGAATCGGGCCACTTTTTACGCGCACTTTGAAGATAAATATGATCTGATGGACAGCATCATGCGCGATGGGTTCCAGCAGGCATTGGCCGACAGCATCCCTGTTACCGCCGCCTTCACGAGCGCCGAGCTCTCCACCCTCTGCCGAGCCGTGTTCGATTACCTGGCTTGGCTACAGGACCACTGTAAGCCAAGACACCATCAGTTCGAGCCGCTGCTGGAGAAAGCGGTGCAAGACGTCCTCCACGGCTTCATCGCGAGTTGGCTCCTTCAGGGACAGCCCAGCGATCTGCCGCGAGAAGCGGACCCGAACACGGTTGCCACGATCATAAGCTGGGCAATCTTCGGCGCCGGCAGCCAATGGAGTCGCGGCGTGCGTACCCAATCGGCGGATCAATTGGCCACCCAGGTGGTGGCCGTGCTCACCAGAGGGGTACTGGCGAATGGCGCCCCAGGCCACGCTACGACGCAAGTTCGTACACTGAAGAGGTGATCGAGTCCTGGCGGCGCGTCCTGTGGGTGAGTTGGGTCGCCCAGATCCTCGCGATAGTGGGCTTTAGCTTTGTCTACCCTTTTCTTCCCCTCTACGTCCAACATCTGGGGGTGCATGACGAGCACTCCGTCCTGATCTGGGCCGGGGCGCTCTACGCCGGCACGACCGTGACCATGACCATATTCGCCCCGATCTGGGGCTCGATGTCCGACCGCTATGGGCGGAAGATCATGGTGGTCCGGGCCATGGGCAGCGGGGCGCTGCTCATCCTCCTGATGATCTTCGTGCGGAACCCGGAGGAGTTGCTGGCGATCCGCATCATGCAGGGCGTCCTGTCCGGCAGCGTGGCCGCCTCGCAGGCGCTGGTCTCCTCGGTGGTCCCCCGCGAGCGGCTCGGCTTCGCCATGGGCTTGATGCAGACGGCGCTGTTCACCGGTAACTCCATTGGCCCGCTCCTGGGCGGTCAACTGGATGTGCACTTCGGCTTTCAGACCACCTTTCTGGTGGCCGCGCTGATGCTGGCCATTGCCACGCTCCTGGTCCTGTTCCTGGTCGAGGAGGAGTTTGTTCCAGTCGCGGCCCGTCGCGCCACCCCGCGCCGCGGCTTCTGGAAGGACGCGCGGATCATCCTTCGGGACCGGCAACTCGCGTTGTTGATTCTGGTGCTCTGCGCGGTGCAATTCGGGGGCCAGATTGTCGGCCCCATCCTCCCGGTCTTCGTCCAGAACCTCGGCGGCAACTCGAAGAATGCCGCCGCCCTGGCCGGCAACGTCTTCGCGATCGCCGGCATCTGCAGCGCGCTCACCGCCGTGCTTGCCGGACGGCTGATGGACCGCCGGGGCCGCTTCCGCCTGGTCCTGATCGGTGCCACCCTTGGCTCGGCCCTCCTGAACGTGCCGCAAGCCTTCGTCATCGACATCAATCAACTCTACATCCTCCGTGGTCTGGAGGGCTTGATGCTGGGCGGGATGCTGGCCACCTCCATCACCATGCTCAGCCTGGGTACCCCGCGCGAGTGGCGCGGCGCGGCGATTGGGCTCAGCGCGGGCGCCAACGCGGCGGGCCAGGCGATCGGCCAGATCAGCGGCAGCACCATTGCCAGCGCCCTGGGCATCCGTTCGGTGTTTCTCTGTACGGCGGGCGTGTTGGCCCTCGTCTGCCTGGCGGTGACGATCTGGATCAAGGAGCCTCAGGAAATCGAGGACGAGGATACGCCCACCGCGGTCTCACCGGTCGGCATGGTCGCCACGCCGGCTACCCCGTCGTAGCGGGTTACGTCGCCCTTCCTGAAACACAGCTAGCACGGATGCGAACAGATGACACAGCTAGGCTTCACCCCGCCAGTTTCCGCCCGATCACCGCGGAAACACGATGGATAAAGAAGAAGGCGCCATTTTCGTGGTAGGGTGTGGTTCCGCTCAGATCCCGCGTTTCGTCGCGGACCAGCAACTCCCGCACCTCATCCGCCTGCGCGGGTGGGGTTTCCGCCGAACCCAGCCACCTTTCGACCGGCTGGATGAACCGATCGGTGTAGACCTGCTCGACCTCCAGGCCGGCATCGGTGAAGAGGCGCAACAACTCGCCCAGGGGCAACGCTCGCGTATGGGAAGGATCGCGCAGGCGCTCGAAGTGATTCTGGTAGGCGCCGCGGGCCGGATGCTCGCTCGCGATCAGATCCTCCACCGCGACCGTACCCCCCACCCGGCAGACCCGGGCCATTTCCCCCAACACGCGGTCGGGATGCTCGAAATGGTGGAAGGCCAGACGACAGACCGTCACGTCGAAACTGGCGGGCTCGAACGGCAGGTGTTGGGCATCACCGGTCAGGAAACGTAGATTGGTCAGGCCCCTGGCGGCGCGCATCGACTCCGCCAATTCGAGCGGGGCGGCGGTCAGATCGATGCCGATCACTTCCCGGCAAACCGCGGCGAAGCCCATCGCCACGTAGCCCGGCCCGGTGGCGACATCGAGCACCCGCGCCTCCGGCACGGGCTGGACGGCCCGGATCACGCGCTCGACCCGTTCGGGATCGGTGACCGCCGGGAGAGCGGCGTAGGCTGGGGCCTGGCGGGTAAACTCCCGCCGGACGATCTCATCATGGGCGCTGCCGGGACTGGTCATGACATATCCCCGTTCATCCATTAGGTCGTGTATCGATTAGAAGAGCGCGAGTCCGGCGCGTCTGCCAGCCAGCGCCGAATCCCGTGCGCGATCTTGTCCTTGGTCGCGGCGGATGCTCCTCCGGCCCGCGCGCTCGTCCGGGCAATCGCCGCCAGGTGCTCGTCGGAGAGGCCGAACGCCTCGCGGATTAGCGCGTACTCCCCGCCGCAGGTGACCCCGAAGTCCACCGGATCATCGGCATTGAGGGTGATCGGCACTCCCGCCTCAAGCATCCGCCGCAGCGGATGCTCCTCGATCCGCGGCGCCACCCCGAGCCGGAGGTTCGAGGTCGGGCACACATCGCAGGTTACGTACTCCTCGGCCAGCCGGGCCAGAACCCGTTCGTCCTCGACGGCCCGCACCCCATGGGCGATCCGATCGGGACGCAGAATGTCCAGGGCGGTGGCCACGCTGGCCGCCCCCATTGACTCACCGGCATGGGGCACCACCAATAGTCCGGCGGCGCGGGCGATGGCGCAGGCGTGCGCGAAGGGCTCCGACCCGGCCCGTTCCTCGTCGCCCCCGAAGCCGAAAGCGACCACCCCGTCCCCGGCATGGCGGGCGGCGAAGCGAGCCAGCTCCTCTATCTCTTCCGGTGTGTCCCCGTGGCGGCTAAAGCCCAGCATGATCCCCACTTCCACCCCATGCGCCGCGCCCGCCTGGTCGAACGCCTCGCGTATCAGCCGGAACACCTTGTCGATGCTGCCGAGTCGGGGCGCGAAACGATGGAGCACGATCATTGGTTCGGCATACAGAACTCCGTCGCGGGCCTCGTCTTCGACCAGCTCCGTGCATATCCGTTGGAGATCGGCGACGCTGCCGATGCATTGGTTGATTGGTGGACGCGCCAGGAACTCGGGCAAATTACTGAATTCGTGAAAGCCCGCAAGCGAGAGCCCGGTCCGCCCGGCAAGCTCGATCAGTGTGCTGGGGCGGATGGTGCGGGGAAAATGGAGGTGCAGATGCGCCTTGGGCAACGCGCGAATCCGCTCGTCCGTGACCGCTCCGCTTGTATTCATTGGTTCACCGCCTATGCCGCGACCTACTGAAAGGGCAGATCGAGAGTATCCTCGAAATGATAATGGTACTTTAGGTCCGCGGTATGTTCTCTCTTGCCATCACATGGGTGATGGATGCTTGCTTCCGATTGGAGATTATCATGCGTACTCGCCCTCTTGGCTCTACCGGCCTCCAGGTGTCCGCGATTGGTTTGGGCTGCATGGGCATGTCCGATCTTTACGGCCCAGCGGACGAGGCCGAGAGCGTCGCCACGATCCATGCCGCGCTCGATGCGGGAATCACTCTGCTCGACACCGGTGACTTCTATGGCATGGGCGCCAATGAAATGCTCTTGCATAAAGCCTTACGGGGCCGCGCTCGCGAGCAGTTCGTGCTGAGCGTCAAATTCGGGGCGATGCGCGATCCCGATGGCCAGTGGGTCGGCTACGACGCGCGTCCCGCCGCCGTAAAGACCTTTCTCGCCTACACTCTGCGCCGGCTCGGCACGGAGTATGTCGACATCTATCGGCCCGCGCGCGTCGATCCGGCGGTCCCGATCGAGGAAACGGTCGGGGCCATCGCGGACATGATTGAGGCCGGCTATGTCCGGCAGGTCGGTCTCTCGGAGGCCGGGGCTGAGACCCTGCGCCGGGCCCATGCCGTGCATCCAATCGCCGACCTCCAGATCGAATACTCGCTGCTCTCGCGTGGGATCGAGGCCGAGATCCTACCGGCCTGCCGCCAACTCGGGGTCGGCGTGACTGCCTACGGCGTCCTCACACGCGGCCTGCTCAGCGGCCACTGGTCGAGGGAACGTGCCGGAGCGCCGCAAGATTTCCGTAGCCGGAGTCCCCGCTTTAGCGGCGAGAACCTCGATCGCAACCTCGCGCTTGTCGAAGCGCTGCGCGCGATCGCCGAGGCGCGAGGCGCAACGGTGGCGCAGGTCGCCATTGGCTGGGTTCTGTCCCGCGGTACGGACATCGTGCCGCTGATCGGGGCGCGCCGGCGTGATCGGCTCAGTGAGTCTCTGGCGGCACTCGACCTCGACCTGACCGCGGACGACCTGGCGCGCATCGAGCGAGCGGTGCCGGCCGGCGCCGCCGCGGGCGACCGCTATGACGCGCGCCAGATGGCGATGCTTGACAGTGAGCGCGGTCGGAGCGCCGCGTCATAGCCGCCTGGAAACCCGTGCTCCGGTTTCGCGGCCGCCCCAATAACTCGATATGCCGCCTCACCCCGCGTAGTACCCCGTATCCGTGGTACCATGGAAATCCCACGGATGTGTCGCGGATAGTCGCAACGAGCTTTGCACGGCGCTGGATTTCCCCTTGCCGCCACCCCCGCCTCGGAAATCGTGGAGGAGGAAATCGCCTGATGAATGACAAGCCTGTCCCGTTGACCGCCGAGGGGCGCGCTCAGATGGAAGCCGAGTATGAGCATTTGGTGAAGGTGCGTCGGATCGAGATCGCGGCCCAAATCGGAGCCGCCGCCGACGACGGAGACCTCTCGGAAAACGCCGCCTACGATCATGCCAAGGAGGAGCAGGCGCTGCTGGAGGGCCGGATCGCGGCTCTGGAGCACTTCCGCCGCCACGCGGTCCTGATCCAAAGCCCTTCCGGTGGTTTGGTGCAACTGGGAGCCAGGGTCACGATCAATCAGGATGGTGACCAGGATATTTATACGATTGTCGGCCCCCTGGAGGCGGCGCCCAACCAGGGCCGGATCTCCCACGAATCCCCCATGGGCCGGGCCTTGCTGAACCACAAGGCGGGCGACCATGTCGATGTCCATGCTCCGGCCGGGATGCGCACGGTCCACATCGTGGCGATCGATTAGCCACTAGCGACGGATCGGATCGATCGGACCGATCCGTCTTTTCAAGAGACGAGCCCATCTTCGGCCCCCTCCGCTCGGATCAGGCGGCCGCCACGGTCGCCTGGGCCGTCCGGCTATCGGCCCAGCTTGCGAGGTCCGCCGCCGTCATGGTCCGGCCCAGGTGGTAGCCCTGGATGATGTCGCAGCCGAGCGCGGTCAGCGCATCCCAGTTGGCCTGGGTCTCTACCCCCTCCGCCACAACCTGGATGCCCAGCGCGTGGGCCAGGGTGATTACCGAGCGCACGATGGCCGTATTCTTGGCTGACTCGGCATCCATGCCCATCCCAAGGATAAAGGTGCGGTCTATCTTGATCTCATGTACCGGAAGATCCTTGAGGTACCCGAGGCTGGAGTAGCCGGTGCCGAAGTCATCAATGGCAATCCGCACCCCCAGGGCCGCCAGATCCTCGAGCACCCGGCGTGCCTGGACCGGATCAACCATCAAAGCGCTCTCCGTGACCTCTAGGGTAAGATGCTCGGGCGCCAGATCCGCGTCCGCCAGGAGGGCGGCGATCGTGATCGGCAGGTCGCCATCCCGGAGAGATTGCGTGGAGAGGTTCACGGCGACGGGAAGGGGTCGTCCATCGGCCTGCCAGATCTGGGCTTGGCGGACGGCGGTATCCAGTACCCATCGGGTAAGGGGAGCGATCACGCCCATTTGCTCGGCCAGCGGGATGAAGGCATCCGGCGCTATCATGCCGCGCGTGGGGTGCCGCCAGCGCACCAGCGCCTCGACCCCGCACGGGTCGCCCGACACAGCGTGGGCCTTGGGCTGGTAATAGAGCTCAAGCTGTCCTTCGGCCGCGAGCGCCTGACGCAAATCGGTCATCAGGGCCAACCGGCCCGCGCTATGCGCGTCCTCGGCGGGCGCGTAGATCGCGGCGCCGCGCTGGGTGCGCTTGGCCGAATACATCGCCACGTCGGCATGGCGCAAGAGGGTGGTGGCATCGGTGCCATGATCCGGGCGACAGGCGACGCCGATGCTCGCCTCGATGTGTAGCGCCTGGCCATCGAGCATGTAGGGGTGGCCAAGGGCCACCAGAACTCGCCGGGCGCCGGCCATGGCGCCGTTCCGGTCACACTCGGGAAGGAGAATGGCGAATTCATCCCCACCGAGCCGGGCCACGGTGGCCGGTTCGGGGAGCGCCTCCACCAGCCGAGCGCTGACCTCGGCCAGGACCCGATCACCCGCCGCGTGCCCCAGGGTATCGTTGATTTCCTTGAAGTGATCGAGATCAAGGAGGAGCAGAGTGACGGGGACGTCATCCCTGGAGGCCCCCTGAAGACACTGCTCCAGCCGGTCTCGCAGCAGGGTTCGATTCGGCAGATCGGTGAGGGCATCGTGAGCGGCCTGATGGACCAACGCCTCCTCCGCCTGCAAGCGTTCGATAAACCCGCCTAACTGCCGGCCCAGGGTGGCCATGGCCTCCAGCAGCGTATCGTCACGAGGCTGAGTCCGTAGGCTGAAGAGCTCCATGACCCCCTGGATTCGCCCGGCGGCCACGATGGGAAACCAGAGCGCCCCATGATATCCGCGCGCCTTGGCCGAGGCGGCTCGGGGGGATCGGATGTCCTGGGCCAGATCATCCGACCAATCAAGCGTTCCAGTTGTCCAGACCTGGCCCAGGATCCCTACCCCAGGGGAAACCGCGCCCTCGGCGCTAAAGGCATCGAACCCGGCCGCATCCGCGCTGGAGCAGCACCAGGCCGTATGGCGTCGCAGCGCCTCGTGGACCGGATCGACCTCCCAGAAAGCGCCCGCGTGCCAGTCCAGATGCTCGCAGAGGATCCGCAGCAGAGTGCTTACGGCGCCGTCGAGGGTGGTGGCCTCGGTCAGAACCCGCGTGGAGGCATATTGGAGGGCCAGGCGGGCTTCACTGGCGCGCAGGGTCTCGACCGCGCGGGCCCGCTCCACGGCCACCCCCAGTTGATGAGCCAACGGGAGCAAGGGTCCGGCATCCATCGCCGCGATGGGGCGTCCGGTAATCAGATTATCCACCGAAATCATGCCCACCACGGCCTGTCCGGCGCGCAAGGCCACCACCAGGTTATCCCTGGGACTGCCGTCGAAGAGATAGAGCAGATCCGGGGGACAATCGGCGGTGGCATCCGCCGTGTAGTAGGATTCCGCCCCTTCCAGCACCGCCGCCACTCCGGGGAACCGCCAGATCGGATTGTCGGGCCCGAGTTGGAGTTCACGAGCCTGGGGCCGGAACTTATTCCCCAGGGCGTCGGTGCCAATACAATCCTCGAAGGTGCCCGCGACCTGATCGAACAGCTCAATGCCGATGCGGTCGTAGCCAAGGCCATCGTGAATCCCGTCATAGGCGATATCGAGGGCTTCATCCAGGGTGCGGGCGGCATTGATCCGCCGCGTGACATCTTGCAGCCACTCCAGATCAGCGACCCGTCGGGCGAGATGCACGCTTTGGGCCGCGTACGCCCGATCAAGACGGTGATAGAGGCGACGGTTCTCCAGGAGGACGAGGCCCTGCCGGCAAAGGACCAACCCGCTCAAGATGATCGCGGCGACCATGGCGCCGCCCAGCGCCAGGTTGGAGTCTCGATTCAGATGGAGATAAAGGGCGAGGGCGGCGAGGAGGGCCGCCAGGCCGTAGGGCGCCAACTCCCGCCAGTACGTGGGATTGACCGGCTCATGGGGCGCCGGGCCAGTGGAGGCGCCGCCAGAGCCGTGTGACCGTGTGAATGCCATGCTGATCCACCGCACCAAGGCGCCTCCTTCCCGCTGGCTCGGACTTCCAGATAGATGGACCGATCATCAGCCGGGGCACCCGGCCGCACAATCCCCTGTTCGGTCTATCCCGGATGGCGGCATCACCAGAGAGAGCGCCCTCCGGCATAGGCCAAATTGCCCCGGCAAGCGAGAAGGGCCGCGCGGGGCTCCGCCGAATGTCCCGCCGCCTCGAGGCGGCCGGTTAGCGGGAAGCAACGGCATACTGTGAAGGAGCACCATTCGCTTCGCGACGCACCCTCGAGCATTTTTGCCGCCGCTTCCACCGTCATCAAGAGGAATGTCCCATGGCCCTGCCGATTTCGGTTCTTGATCTCTCGCCCGTCTCCTCCGGTTCGACCAGCCCCGAGGCTCTGCGGAACACTATTGATCTGGCGCGGCTGGCTGACCGCCTTGGCTACACTCGCTTCTGGCTGGCCGAGCATCACAACATGCCCGGCGTAGCCAGCTCGGCCCCTGAAATCCTGATTGGGCATGTGGCGAGCGCCACCACGCGCATCCGCGTTGGCTCGGGCGGCATCATGCTCCCCAATCATACGCCCTTGAAGGTAGTGGAGACCTTCCGCGTCCTGGAAGCCCTGCATCCGGACCGGATCGACCTGGGGATCGGGCGCGCTCCCGGCACCGACCAGGTAACCGCTCTCGCGCTCCGCCGTTCGCCCAAGGCTCTTGGGGCCGGGGATTTCCCGGCGCAACTGGCGGAGGTGCTGGCCTTCTCGCGGAACCAGTTCCCCGACGGTCATCTCTTCCAGACCGTCACCGCCGTCCCCAACGATGTGTCGCTGCCGCCCATCTGGCTGCTTGGCTCCAGTGATTACAGCGCGCTGATGGCCGCCGAGCAGGGGATGGGCTTCGCCTTCGCTCATCACATCAGCCCCGAGTACGCGGTGCCGGCCATGCGCGCCTACCGCGAACACTTCAAGCCATCCTCTCACCTCCCGGCCCCGCGGACCATCCTCACGGTCTCGGTTGTATGCGCGGGTACCGACGCCGAGGCCGAGGAGTTGGGATCGTCGATGGACCTGGCCTTTCTCCGCCTCCGGAGTGGCCGCCCCGGCCTGCTCCCCAGCCCAGCCGAGGCCCGTGCCTATCCCTACACGGCGGCGGAGCGGGCTCAGATTCAGGCATACCAGTCGCACCGCACGGTGGGTAGCTCGGAGACGGTAGAGAGGCGGCTGCGGGCGCTCATCGATCACACGCGCGCCGACGAGTTGATGGTTATGACCATGATCCATCGGCACCAGGATCGACTACGGTCCTATGAACTGCTGGCCGAACGGTTTGGTTTGACGCGGAGTTGATGGCGCCGGGCGGTCGACCAGATCTGCTGGGCACTCCGCCACGGCGCATGAAGGGCCGCCGGGATAGCGGGAGAACCGGCTATCCCGGTGTCCCTGCTCGAATCAGACCGCGCTGGAGGCCGCCCAGAGGTTAATTTTCCCCTCGGCCGCGTAGCGATCAATCTCGATCAGCTCCTCCTGGCTAAACTCCCGCTTCTCCAGCGCGCCCAGGCTATCCTCCAGTTGCGCCACGCTGCTCACCCCAATCAGGGTCGAGGTGACTCTGGGGTCACGGAGGGTCCAGGCCAGGGCCATCTGGGCCAGCGACTGGCCGCGCCGATCCGCGATCGCCTTCAGGCCCCGGATCCGCGCCAGATTCTCCTCGGTCAGCAGCTTGGGGGACAACGACGTATTCTCGCTGGCTCTGGATCCCTGGGGGATACCGGAGAGATACTTGTCGCTCAGCATGCCCTGGGCCAGGGGCGAGAACACGATACAGCCCGCGCCCACGTCCTCCAGGGCGTCCAGCAAATCCTCCTCGATCCAGCGGTTCAGCAAGGAGTAGGACGGCTGGTGGATCAGCAGCGGCGTCCCCAGGGCACGCAAGATCGCGGCTGCCTCCCGCGTCTTGGCTCCGGAGTAGGAGGAAATGCCCGCGTAGAGGGCCTTGCCGGCCCGCACCGCCGCGTCAAGGGCGCCCATCGTCTCCTCGAGCGGTGTTTCGGGATCGAAGCGATGGGAGTAGAAGATATCGACGTACTCCAGGCCCATCCGCTTGAGCGACTGATCCAGACTGGCGGTCAGATACTTCCGCGAGCCCCATTCCCCGTACGGTCCCGGCCACATGTCGTACCCGGCCTTGGTGGAGATCACCAGTTCATCACGGTAGGGCCGGAGATCCGAGGCGAAAATGCGGCCAAAGTTCTCCTCGGCCGAGCCATAGGGCGGTCCATAGTTGTTTGCCAGGTCGAAGTGGGTCACCCCCAGATCGAAGGCGCGGCGCAGGATGGCGCGCTGGCTGTCCAGCGCGCGGTCGTGGCCAAAATTGTGCCAGAGACCGAGGGAGATCGCGGGCAACCGCAATCCACTCCGGCCGCAGCGTTGATAGGTCATGTTGGCGTAGCGATCTGGCGCGGGCTGATAGGTCATGCTCACCCTCCTCAAAGTCTAGGGATTCCGGCCGTGTCCCATGCCATGCATGCGACCCTAGTAGGGTATCTGGTTGCCGCGCCGAGGGTGACGGCCCGGCGCGAGTACGCGCCGTGGGAATCTTCTCGGGACAAGGAACAGACCGCGCCATCCTAGAGCCGGCGCGGTACCTTGAATAACCTGTAATGTCCAATAATTGCATTCTTCAGGAGACGAGCCCGGTCGTCCGGCCTTGCGACCCGCGCGGCGGAGCGGCCTGCGGCCTGCTATCCTGTGCGAGGATCCACCAGTGGATGGACGGGAGATGTTCTTCTTCGTGCTCGCCTCGCTGCTCTCCTGGCTCGTCGATCTCGCCACCCTGCGCTTGCGGTCCGCCCGTGACAAGGAGCTGGAGATCCTCCTGCTCCGCCGGCAGCTCGCCCTCCTCCAGCGCGCCCAGGCGCGGCCGGTGCGCCCCACCCGCTGGGAGAAGCTGGGCCTGGCCGTCCTCGCCGGCAAGGTGCGCTCCCTGCCGGCCGAGGCGCGCTCGCGCGTGCGGGGGGCCTCCAGCTCTTCAGCCCGGAGACCGCCCTGCGCTGGCACCGGGAGCTGGTCCGCCGCACGTGGACCTTCCGCCGTCGCCGGGCACCGGACAGGCCGCCGATCACCGCCGAGCTCGAGGCGCTAATCCCGCGGCTGGCGCGCGAGAACCCGGCGTGGGGCTACCGCCGCATCGCGGGCGAGCTGGCCAAGCTGGGCTGTCGGGTGGGTCGCTCGACGATCAGCGCTGTGCTCAAGCGGCACCGGATCCCGCCGGCGCCCAAGGGCCTGGGCCAGGCATGTCCGGTGCCGCTGGCCCAGGGTCCGCGCCACGGGCCCATCGAGCGTCACGATGGGCTGGACGGCATCCTGCACGATTACTATCGCCCTGCCGCCTGAGCAATCGGTTATTCGGACGGTACAGGGAGTCGCTCGTCGGTACTGGCACAAAACAGCCTGATGCTGGGGCCGCGCCCTCATCGCCTGGATTCACCAGACCCTGGGGGCCAGCGCCGTGATCCCCTGGAACCCGAAACGGACCAAGCAGCGCTCGTGCCTCCCGCCCACCGGGACCAGGCAGGAATTGGGCAAGCGCTCGAGCATCGAACGCTTCTTTGCCCGCGTCTTCCTCTTCTTCCGCCTGCAACGGCCACCCCTGGCCGGCTGGGCCGCCCTGACCACCCGCGTGGCTCTGCCCTACACCGCCGTCCTCCTCGTCGGGCTGGCCGCCCACCAGGCTGGCCGTCCCGACCTCAGCCGCTCCCCCAAACGGGTCCTCGCGCATTGCTGGGAGGGCCTCGCTTGAGTGAGGAAATGCTCACGAGCTCATCAAATACCATACGCCGTCAGACGAGAACGGTATCCAGCAACCGTTGGCGAATACCCTGGGTGTCCGGCATATCGCCTTTGCCGTTGAGGATATCGAGGCGGTTGTTGCCAAGCTGAAAGAGAAAGGGTCGGAAACCTTGAGTGAGATACAAGACTTTGAAGGCACGTATAAGCTCTGCTACGTTCGTGGGCCGGAGGGCATAATTCTCGAGTTGGCTGAGCAGATCAGGTAAAGCGCGACTTGTCGAACCACAGAGCGGACCCGCGCTGGTCTACACCGTCATCCGCTGGGCCGTCTTGAACCGGTCTACGAAGCGGCTGCACTCTGCCCGTTGGGCAGATGTACGTAGCAGGGTACAGCCGTGATCCTCCCGAAAGAGCGCGATCCTCGCTTCATCACCATCCGCCGCGGGGGGACGCTCACCGACGCCGACCATCGGCTCCTGGCTTGGTGGGCTGCCGCGTGCGCAGAGCACGTTCTGCACCTCTTCGAGTCGGTGCAGCCCTCGGACCCGCGGCCCCGTCTGGCGATCGAGCAGATTCGGGCATGGGTGCGCGGCGAGATCAGGATGTCCCAGGCTCGCACGGCGGCCGGCCATGCGATGGCGGCGGCCAGGGATCTGAGCGGAGCGGCGCGCCATGCCGCGTATGCTGCCGGTCAAGCCGCGGCGGTGGCGCACGTCGCCGCGCACGAGCTCGGCGCGGCGGCCTACGCGATCAAGGCGGCGCGTGCAGCCGCTCCCGCAGGCGAGGGTGAGCGCTCCGGGCGG
>DATBTL010000416.1:0-22108 GCA_036559345.1 Chloroflexota bacterium
CGACCGTCTGCAGCACGGCGAAGATAGAATCGAACACCGCAGTCCAGTTCAGGGGGTCGAGGGCAACCCCCGAGGGAACGATGCTCGTGAACTCTTTATGCCACCAGTCGTTTGCCACCACGTCCGTCCGCGGGGCGATGAAGCCGGAATCGGCGGCCCAGGTACCCAGGATGTTCTTCGAGGATAGGTATTGGATGGCCTCCCAGCCCGCCGCTTGGTTGGGGCTGTATTTGTTGAGCAACAGCGGCTTGACCTCGAGATAGGTGCCACTGCCGCCGCCGGGGGCGACAGGCAGGTGCACGATGGCCGTGTCTTGCTCGATAATGTATTTGGACTGCCCGCCAAATGACTGATAGGACAACATCCAGGGGCCTTCGGGAACCATGGCGAACTTGCCGGTGACGTAGCCCGTATCTAGGAAGTTGTAGTCAATCCCGCGGTATTGCGGATCGGCCGCCGGAGAGATCTTGCCCGACGCTCCATAGAAGAGGTCGTGGTAGAGTTGGTACACTTTGCTGATCTCGGCGGGTGTAGTGTTGAGCGACCATTTTTTGGTAGCGGGATTTAACTTGAACAGGTGACGATTGAGTTGGAAGAACCAGGATATCCACTCCTGCGGCCCGCGAACCGACGCGACATTGGTACACACCCCAAAGCCAGACATGCCAAGTACCGGTCCGTAGGAGGCTTCAGTCTGGCCTTTGGTTGTGATATAGGAGGCGGTCTCCAGCAGTTCGGGCCAGGTGGTCGGTATCTTGAGCCCATAGTGCTTGAGGATGCTCTTGCGGACCAGCATGCCTCGGGCGTTGGTGTTGTAGGGTACGCCATACAACTGGCCGTTGTAGGTCAAAGCGTTCACCGTGGAGGGGAAGAACTTGGCATGATCCGCCCATGCGGCGAACTCGCTGGTCAGCGGCGAGAGAATACCGGCCCGAACATAGGCCACCATATTTTCCCACAAGCCCTCCAGAATATCGGGAGAGCCCGTTTTTGCCTGAATAAGAAACTTGTTTTGCTGGATGCCGTAGTCGCCCGGGCCATAATCAGTTGTGAACTTGGCATCCGACAGGGTATTGTGTTTGAGGAACCAGGGGAGAAAGACCTTTGTATCTTGACCGTTGATAAAGGGAACTGACCAGAAAGTGACGGGCGTCTTCCCCGCCGCCATCACACGCCGCAAGGCGCTTGGGTTGCCGAGCGCCGCTACCGCCGCCGCCGCGCCGGCCCCCTTGAGGAATGTTCGTCGAGATGGCGCCATCGCATAGTCTCCTCTTCGATAACCACGTCGATAATAACGACCGATTCGGACATCGATTCCGCGAAGACTTCCAGGCAGACGGTGGTACCGCGCTGCCGCTAGTCTAGGGTTACGTATCCTCCTTCCGCATGCGTATTGCCCGGAAGCGACCTCTTACGTCGCGGGCCTGTTTCATGCCAAATTTCACACGTATCGAATCCGACAGGATGCGCTTCTCAGAAGCCGCCGAGGTTCGAAGCGTTTCCAGTGCGTTACAGCCACGAAGCCGAAAATAGGTACCAGTAGGTGGATTCGCAGAGTGAACAACTGGTCAAGACCCACGGAGTGGTACCACTATAGCCCACCGATCGCGGGCATGTCAATACGGCACTTTGAAGGATTCCGTTTCCCAAACCCATAATTGACACCCCGATTTCCCGGCTGTATGATGTGGATCTTGGAAACACCTTGTAGGAAACAGGAAACGGACGTGGCAGCTACTCTCCGTGATGTCGCTCGGGCCGCTGGTGTGTCGGTCGCTACCGCGTCACGCGCTCTCAATGGGACGGGGGGCCGCGCGGTGTCGCCGGAAAAGCAAGCCCTGGTTGGCAGGGCGGCGGTCCAACTCAATTACCGGCAGGCAGCCGCGGGAGCGGGGCTCGACAAGGCGGTGGGCGAAAGCGCGCGCCGCACATACAACATTGGTCTCCTGCTACGAGCGACCTACCGGATTACCGACCCCTTTTGGTCGCAAGTCCTTGAAGGGGTTACGGGGGAGATTCTGCGTCAGGGATACCACATTGGTTTTGCCTATATCGTCGATGATCTTTCGCATGATAAACGTCGCCGATTGGTAAACGAACGCTTTATCGACGGCCTTGTCCTCATGGGCGATATGGAGCTCGTCGACGAGATTCTCGGCCTGGCGTCGACCAAAAACATCGTGATAGTCGCCGGCTCCGACTCCGGTCGATGGGAATCCGACGTACGTTTTGACGTGATCACCATGGAAAAATACGCGGCCATGGATTGCTTAGTCGGTCACCTGGTCGCGTTGGGCCGAACCCGCCTTGGTTTTTTAGGCCCGTCGGCCCAAACCGACCGCCGGGGCGATGGATTCATCTACGCGCTGCATCGGCGAGGCATCCCTTTCAATTCGGACCTGTACGTAGAATCTGGCTTTAGCACCGAGGCAGGCTACGCCGGTGCTCGGGCGCTCCTGACCAATCATGCAGGCGAACTGGAGGGACTGGTCTGCGCCTGCGACACGCTTGCCATCGGAGCCATTCGCGCGGCGAAGGAATGTGGACTCCGCCTGCCGGCCGATCTCGCGATCACCGGCTTCGACAACATTCCCTTCGCGCGCGACCTCGATCCGCCCCTAACCACCATTCAGGTGCCGAAGGAGTTTATGGGGGAGTTGGCGGTTCGGCGCCTGATTGAACGGATTCAGCACCCAGAGTGGCCACCGATCATCCAGGTGGCGCCGACATCCCTGGTCGTCCGGGCGTCCTGTGGCGAGCCACTCACTGATTGAAAGGATAGACGCCGTGACCAAAATTGCCCTGATCGGCGCCGGAAGCGTCGTCTTTACCCGGAATCTGGTCAAAGACGTGCTCTCGTTTCCGTCCCTGGAGGACGCCACTATCAGCCTGATGGACATTGACCCCGAGCGTTTAGCCCTGGCCCGAGACTTGGTTCAGACCATGATAGACCACCGAGGGCTTCCGGCTCGCGTCCTCGCGACCCAGGATCGGAAGGAGGCGATCCGCGACGCTCGCTACGTCATCGTGACGATTCAGGCCGGCGGTCTGGAGGCATACGCACGGGACATCGAGATCCCAGCCCGATACGGGGTGGGTCAGTGCGTAGGCGACACCCTCGGCCCAGGCGGCATTTTCCGCGGTTTGCGGACGATCCCCGTCTTGCTTGACCTGTGCCGCGAGATGGAGGATCTTTGCCCGCCCGAGGCGCTGCTGCTCAATTACTCCAATCCCATGGCGATCAACTGCTGGGCTGTCGCTTCGACTGGTCGGCCACACGTGGGCCTGTGCCACAGCGTGCAGGGTACCTCGCGCATGCTCGCGGACTGGCTCAGCGCCCCGTACGACGAGGTGACCTACCGGGTAGCGGGAATTAACCATCAGGCATGGTTCCTGGCGCTCCAGCATCGGGGAGTTGACGTCTATCCGCGCCTCCGGGAACGGATCCGCGACCAGGATGTCATTGGCCAGGAGCCCGTACGGGTTGCACTGATGCGCCAATTCGGCTACTTCGTCACCGAAAGCAGCGGCCATGCCTCCGAATACGCGCCGTACTTCCGCAAATCACCCGAGATGATCGAGGAACTTCGGGCCCGATTTACCAATCCGCGCGATGAATGGTTCGACTGGGGGCACACCGGCGGCTACCTCAAGGAGTGCCGCCGCCGATTGTCTACCTATTTGGATGACGTTCGCGCTCAAACCGCCGGTCAAAAACCGCTGCCGGAGGGACGGAGTGACGAGTACGGCGCCGGGATCATTAACGCCATGGAGACGAACGAGCCCTTCGCGTTCAATGGTAACCTGCCGAATAGCGGGCTGATCGACAACCTTCCTCAGGGCGCGTGTGTTGAGGTTCCCTGTCTGGTCAACGGCATGGGGGTGCAGCCGACCATGGTAGGGACGCTGCCCGCGCAATTGGCGGCCTTGAATCGCACGAACATCAACGTGCAGGATCTTGCTACTCGCGGAGGAGTCCACGGAGATCGCGAAGCGGTTGTGCACGCGGTGATGTTGGATCCGCTCACCGCCGCGGTGTGTACGCTCGACCAGATTCGCGCCATGGTCTCGGACCTATTCGCGGCTGAGGAAGCGTGGCTGCCGCAATTCCGGTCATAGGTCGCTGGGAAACGAGCCTTTCCAGGTGGTGAAGGCGGCGCCATCGCCCTCCCGCGTTCGCCGCTGGGTATGCTCCGTATACCCCACATAGACAAAGGCCACCAGGTGCGCCTCGGCGGGGAGGCCCAGGTGTTCGCGCACCCTCGGGTCGCGGGCCGCTTCTCCCGTTCGCCACATCGCGCCGAGGCCCAGGGCCTCGGCGGCCAGCAGCATATTTTGCACCGCCGCCGCGACTGCCGCGATTTCCTCTGATTCGATCACCCCCGGCTCCCGTGAGGGCAGGGCGGCTACCACGATCACTATCGGGGCCCGCAGGGGTTTATGCCGCTCCTTCTCCAGTTGCGCGGCCTCGTGACTGCCGAGCGGATCCCCGAGTCGCGCTCGCAGGGAGCCGGCCATTACCTCACCCAGGGCCGCCCGCGCCTCGCCGGCCAGGACCACGAAACGCCATGGTTCCGTCAGGCGGTGATTTGGAGCCCAGGTAGCGGCGGTGATCATCTGCTCGACAAGCGCTCTCGGTACTGGATCGGGCTTGAGTTTTCCGGCGCTGCGTCGCTCGCGGAGCGCGACGATGACTGAGGATTCTCTATCCGGCACGAATTCTCCTCTATCTCCGCGGCCTGGCTTGGCGCCCGGAACGTCCTGCCATCCGGCGGAGGCCCGCCTGCCCTTCAAGCAAAGCCAGGCACAGCAGGGTGGGGATCGCTACCTCGCGCCAGGCGGCCAGATCAGGCCAGGTTGGTGCCAGGCGAAACGGCAGGACGGCCAGGGGCGTCCCCGCCGCGAGCGTGCCCATGACGAGCAGGCCCAGCCCGGACGCGAGCACAACGCACGTGCGAACAAGAGCCTGCCGGGATACCATGGTGGGCGGTGGCGCGTCGCCCGCAAGTTGATCCAGTCTGGCATTCAGGGCCCCGGTCATCCCAAGCGCCAGGGGAGCGACCGGTGCGTCACCCAGGGAGTCCACCATGCGCAGCAAGGCCCGACCCAGGGCATGGCGCTCCCCCGCATGGATCACGGCGCGGTCGGCGGCTAACTCTTGCGTCCGCGGGAGAGCAGCGGCCAGTTCACGGATCGCGGGCAGAAATGGAAAGGCCGCCGCGGCGGACCGGGCGATCAGCAGTTGAAGCGGATGGCGACGGACCAGGTGGGCGCGCTCGTGGCGGAGAACCGCCAGCAGTTCGGACGGGGTGAGCAAGGACAGGGTGCCGGTAGAGAGCCAGACTCGAGTCCGCCAGAGACCCCGGCACAGAGCGAGCGGCGCGCGCGAGTCAATGATCTCGACCTTGCCGGCGAGTCCCGCGGCGGCGCAGATGGCACGGAGCGCGCCGGACGGCGCCGCAACCCCACGGGACTGAAGGCGGGCCAAAGTCGCCCGAGTCAACCGCCATTGCTTCCATCCCGCCCCAAGACCATGGGCCATCGACCAGGGAAGCAAGGCGAGCAACACGGGGGCGCCGAAGGCGCGGCCGGCCCGTACCAGGGCCAGACAACTATCGCTTGCATGGGTGCAACGATCCACCAGGTGCCTGATCGGATAGGGGCAGGGAACGGCCGCGAGCGCCAGGGCGCAGACCAGGAGGCTCGCGATTCCAGCCAGAGCCAGGAGACTGGCGAAAGGCTTACGCGCCATCATCCAGCCTCTCCCGCTCAAGAAGCAGGGACCGCAGACGATCCAGGCGGGTGGGATCCGCCCGTTCCAGGGCGTCAACGAATTGCGAAAGGGCAAGCTCGCCAAAGTCGTCCACTAAGTCGTTGACCAGGGTGCCGGCGATTCCGACCCGGAATTCCTCCCGCGTGCAGGCGGCTCGGTAAGTATAGGTTTTTCCCACCCTCACGCGGAGAAGTACCCCCTGATCGGCCAGCCTGGCCATCACGGTCATGACGGTGGTATAGGCGAGCTCACGATTGGTTGCCAGGCTATCGAGCACCGCGCGCACGGTCACGTCTCCTCGTTCCCAGGCGACCTCCATGATCCGAGCTTGCAATTCACCCAGATACTTCTGCTCGCCATGTACCGTGAGATGCCGTTGGTCCCTCCGCCCGCGTCGCACCATTACCGCTCTCCCCGGCCCACTCGCCAGCCCCCGGATCGGACGACCGACTCGCCGCCCATCATCACATCCTACATAGTGGTAGTATTGGACGCAAGCGAGGTCCGACCAGTTTGACCGGATTGGGACATGTAATATACTACCTTAATGTAGTAGCGAGCTGCGGTCGGTTGGCGGCCCCGTCCGCCTAGGCGGCGGCTCGGGTGGCCCATTTTCGCGAGAACGACGAATCACTCTGGTGAATGGTGCATGGAGAAAGAGATGAGCGAGCGGTCGGGTTCAACCAGTGACAGGAGCACGCGGGGAAGTCAGGAGCCTGGGCCGATCGGTGGAGCACCTGTCCGACCCGCGGGGGCCCGCTCGTCGCACCGTCGAGCGGCGACTCGCGGGCCGGAGACCGAGCAGGCCGCGCCAGCGCTTCCGCGGGCAGGCGGGACAGGGTTCCGGCCCACTCGGCGTCCGACCCGTGCCCAACAGATCCGCCAGGCGCGCACTCGACGTCGGGCCTTTCTCTTCGGCGGCGTGCCCCTGGTCCTGGTAGTGATCGTGGTGGCCATTTTGATCGCGAGCAACAGCATGAGTTCGACGGGAATGGTTAACGCCAATGACCTCAATCCCGGGAGCCAGGTGCTGAAAGTGGGGACCAAGGCGCCGAACTTTACCCTCAAGACGGTCGATGGCAAGCCCTACAGCCTCTCGCAATTTAAGGGCAAACCAGTGCTGTTGGAGTTCTTCGCGGTCTGGTGCCCGCACTGCCAGCGCGAAGCCAAGGTGATCAGTCAGCTCGATACCAAGTTTGGCCCCAAGGGGCTGCAAACCCTGGCCGTGCTGGCCAGCCCTTACGGGCGAAACTACGATTCGAGCGGCGGCAGCGACCTGAGCATCGTCACCAAGAGCGACGTACAGTGGTTCGAGAAGACCTTCGGTGTACAGCACCCCACCCTCATTGATCCCACGTTCGCTACCGTGAACACCTATAATGCCACCAGCTATCCCACCCTCTATGTGGTGGATCGGCAGGGAGTGATCCGCTACGCCAACACCGGCGAACAGCCATATTCGGCTTTGGCGGCGGCGATCACCGCGGCCTCCAAATAGGAGAAGACCAAACCATGAAGAAGGCCACCACCATAGCCCAGGCGCTCATCCGCGGTCTCGGACTGCTGTTGGTTATCCTGGGAATCGTCATCTGGACCGGCAAGGCCGATCAGATCATCTCCTTGCACCGCTTCCTGGGGATCGTAATTGTCCTGGCCCTGTGGACCCTCGCCTATGTGGCTGGACGGTCCGGAGTCAGCAGCGGAATCATCGCGGTTGCCGTGGTCTGGGGACTGGTGGCTCCGATTCTGGGCCTGTCCCAAACCCAGGTGCTCACCGGAAATGGGCATTGGATCATCCAGGTGCTCCATCTCCTGATCGGCCTGGGGATCATCACCCTGGGCGAGATGCTTGCCATGCGGATCAAACACGGCGATCACCCGCGGCCGGCCAGTCCCCTGGGAGTCCAGGGCCCGCATGTGGTTGGATAACCTCTCGCCGCCTCACAGCCGACCGCAGTCGTCGTACCTTCCATCCGACCAGAGTTGGAGGCCCGGGCGCGAATCCCAAGTCTGGTGATTGATTCTAGTGCTTCCCCTTCACCAGCTCAACGGCCATGGCGATCAGCGGCTCAATGGGCACGACCAGCTGCTCCGGCAGCGGTGCCCGCCGTGACCGCGGATACATGGGATCAGCCGCTCCCGCGACGGCGTTCGCGAGGTACAGGAAAGCCGGTAGGCCCTGCTCACTGCCATCCATTGGATCGTGATGCCGCACTATAGCCTCGTCAATCTCCGGTGGAAGAGCCCAATGTACCGCCGCGTCGCGCCCGGCGCTCAGATGGTCGGCGCCAAAGCACGCTCGCTCCAAAAATGGGACGTCGGGCTCCGGCCCCCGAAGGGCCAGCGAAAATCGCTCATACTTCGGATCCTCAAGGCCCTCCTGGAGGGCCATCCCATTGAGGATCACTTTGCCGATGTCATGCAACAGGCCGGTGCTGTAGGCGACTCCGTCCGCCGCGTATTTTCGCTGCCGCGCGATCCCCATGGTAAGGGTGGCGACCAACTCACTGTGGCGCTGGAAGGCCCCTGCCTGCAGACCGTATAACCGCAGTTCCTTCCGCCCCGCCTGGGCCACCCCGCAAGACAGCACGATCAATCGGGCCTGCTCGGTGCCAATCAGGGTAAGAGCCTCGCCAATGCTCCCGACGCGCCCACGCATTCCCAGGACGGGCGAGTTGGCCATCCGTAAAATCGCGGCGGAAATCCCAACGTCCTGGCTTGCCGCTTCGGCGATTCGCCGCGTGGAAGCATTGGGATCCTGAAGCATGGCCAACATCCGCACGGCGGTGGCCGGGAGAGGCGCAAGGGTCTGTAACATCCTCTTGGTGATCTGAATCGGCGCGACCGGCGCGGAACTTCCAGTGACTGCGGGCAACGTCATAGCGGCACTCCGGAGCTTCTCGGATGGATCATAGGCTATCAGTCGGCACAAACCTCGGATAATAGAGCCGTGAGGACTGGTGATTCTGTTCCCCGTGCCGATGTAGTGTGTAACAGACCTATCCACAGCGGCCTCAAGGAGAAATCGATGATGGCAGGATCCGTGCGAGAGGCGATTCCCGTAATCAATGCCTCCTTGGCGACCGTGTTTCTGGACGCCCTGGCCCATGCCGGCGGCCAACTGGCCGAACTGGTGGAGCGGGATATTATCTTTCGTGGCTCAAATGTGGCCTACGTTCGTCTGGAGGAGTTGCCACTCTGTCACGCGGATGGGCCGGAAACCCCGGTCACCGCAGTCTATCTCGCATTCTCTGGCGGGATCGATGGCCATGTGGTGTTGAGCATGACTCCAGAGGCGGCCGGGCGCCTCTCCCGTATCCTCCTGATGTACGACACCGATCTCGACACGCCCGAACTGCTGTTTCTGGCCGATTCGATGGTGGGAGAGCTCGGGAATATCATCGCGTCCGCCTTTCTCAACGCGGTCGCGAACGAGGCCGGGCTCACCGTCTTCCCCACCCCGCCCTGCGTCGTCCATGACATGTGGGGGGCGGTACTCCAGTCCGTCGTGGTTGAGGTAGCACAGGAACAGTCCTATGGCATCCTGGTGGAATCGAGCCTGATCGTGGATGGCGATCCTCTTGAGGGTACGCTGATCGTTCTTCCGTCCCTGGCTTCATGTATGCGGTTGGAGGAGGTTCTCTCGCTGCGCGCCGGCTCGCGCCGAGGCGTTGCCTGGTAAGCTCTTGGCGCGGTTCGCGAAACCTCAGCCGTTCCGTTAGGCTATGGGGATGGACGGACTCCCATATCTCGCGCGCAGAATAGCCGACCTTGACGGCACGTTGGGCTACCCTCATCTTGCCACTGACGCCGACCCAGACCTTGTCCGCTGCATCGTGGTCATGGAACAGGTAACCAGCACCGGCCCGATCCGAGACACCCACCGCATGCCGTTGGTCACGGCGTCGGAGGCGGACGCGCTCGTCGGGGGTTGCCGGCTCCTGGCCCGTCTGAAGGCCGCGGCGCCGGAAATCGTCACCGGCCCACTCCGCCTCGACACTCAATACTGGATCGCCACCGGCAAGCCAAGCCATGTGCCGCCTGGGGATCGAACCCTAAGCGAATCCAGCTTTATCACCGCGGCCAACAGAGCGACGGCCGGACCAAGCACCAAGCCATTTGGGCTTGGGCTTTTCACCGCGACCGGTGGGTTCGCCATTCACGGTATGTGGCGCCTCTACCTTGATCTCAATTGGGGCTCCACCTTGTCTCCCTTGCCCTGGCATACCTGGGCAGTGCAACCTCGTCGCGAGATTAGGATCCGCGAGATCACGACCGCCGCGGATTGGGTGGATTTTGTGCGATCGTACCCAATACAGGATGGTCAGTTGCTGTACCCGGACTGGAGCGCCGCCGCACGCGACTGGGACGCGGTGCATATGACCTTGCGCGCCATCACCGCGTCCCAGGGACTCTACTTCCCGGCCGAGCGAGGAATTGTCGCCGCCCCGTACTGGGACATTGAATCAACCCTCTGGCTGCGCTGGTGTTTCAATTCGGTCCACCTGGTCGAGGTGACTGGCTAGTACACCTTCCAGCCACCTCGCCGCCATGCACCACCGTCATTCCGGAGAAGAACGTAACCGAACCGTACGGTACACTTAACTTTACCTTGCAATGGCTGGCTGCCCAGCCTGGAAGGGGAGTTGGTGGGTCGTCGCATTCTTGGGCTTGATGCCCTGCGTTTCCTCTGCGCGTTGTGCGTGGTACAGGGGCATCTGCGCCTCTCTGGCTATCTGATCTTGGATCACCTCCACGGGCCGAGCGGCCTGGTCTATTGGGTGACGGTCGCGGTCAACCAGGGCATCCCTATCCCCAACGGGCCAAACGCGGTCATCGTCTTCTTCGTTATCTCGGGATTCTGCATTCACTATCCGTACCGGAATGCGAAGAAGCTGAACTTCCGCCAGTTCATCGTGCGCCGCTACATCCGAGTCGGCGTGCCGGCGGTGGTGGCAGGGATCTTCCTCTATCAAAGCGGCTTCCACAGTTTGCAGGATTCGGTGCTGTGGAGCGTCCTATGCGAAATAATCTATTACTCGATCTATCCGCTCCTGATCGGCCTCAAGCGACGTTTTGGCTGGCCGCTGCTGATCGGCGGATCTTTCCTTCTGGCGTACGCGGTGGTCGCCTCGCGCATGGGGGGCCCCTATGACGGAGACTTCCCTTCCCTGGGAGCGGGCCTGACCTGGATTCTCGGCCTCCCCTGCTGGCTCCTGGGCTGCTTTCTGGCCGAAAAGCACGCCGGTTTCCGGGCCCATGGGTGGAAAGTCCAATGGCTCTTCCGCTGCGGTATCGTACTGGCGTCCTTTTCCATAACCACCCTCCGATTCCACCAGGGAATCGGCTACTACTGGTCGGAGCCCGCCCTGGGTATCCTGATCTATTTCTGGCTGGGCACCGAGATTGCGTACTATAGCGTCCGCCGGCCATGGAAGTGGCTGGAGTGGTGTGGAAGCTGGAGCTATTCCCTGTATCTCTTTCACGCGCCGATCGCCATATACGTGGGACACCTGTTCAATCCGAGTCTGAGTGAGTCACCACGTTTGCTGGTGGAACTGGTCGCGCTGCTGGTAGGATCATATTTGTTGTACCGCGTAGTCGAGCGCCCGGCCCACCTGGCGGCGCGCGCCTATGGCAGAGAAGATCGGGTGCGACCAGCGGCCGCGCCGGCGGCGTGAGCGCCGGTTAGGCGATTCGACGGCGGATCCACCAAACGGTGTGCATCGCGATCTCTCTCTACCCCAGCCGAACCCGCGGATCCAGCACGGCCACCGCGATGTCCACGATCAGGTTGAGGGCCACGACCACCAGGCCGGCCAGGAGCACGGTGCCCATGACCAGGGGGATGTCGAGCGACTTGAGCGCGATAAATGCCTGGAGGCCCATCCCCGGCCAATTGACCACGCTCTCCACCACCACCACGCCGCCCAGGAGGGTAGCGAGATCGGCGCCGATGATCGGCAGGAGGGGGAGAATAGCGATCGGGAGGATGTGGCGGAGCAGAAGGCGGCGGCGCGAGACTCCCTTGGCCCGCGCGGCCCGAATGAACTCCAGCCGTCTGGTCTCCAGCAACGAGGTGCGCAGCAGCCGAGAGTACCAGGCACCCCCAGGAATCCCAATCGCCAGGGCCGGCAGGATCACGTACTTCGGCCAGGGCTCCCCGTAGCCGCCCAGGGGCAGGAGATGGCTGGCCGAGCCGAGACCGAGGAGAAGAAGGAGAGCCACGATAAAGGTGGGAGTGGAAATCGAGACAGCCGTAAGGGCCAGGAGGGCGCGGTCCAGCCAGCCACCCGCCCGGGCAGCGGCCAGGACACCCAGCGGGAAGGCCACCAACATCTCGCAGATAATCCCCGCCAGCGCGAGCTTCACCGTGTTGGGGAAGCGGGAGAGGATGGCGGGGAGCACATCCTCGTCCTGCATATACGAGCGGCCCAGGTCGCCACGGACCACATGACTCATATAAGTCAAGTAGCGGATCGGGGCTGGCTGATCGAGCCCCCACGAATGGCGGATCTCCACCACCACGATCGGGGTCGCCTGCTGGCCGGCAAGCAAACGGGCGGGGTCGCCCGGCACCAGGCTCAGCAACGCGAAGCTGAGGATGGAGATTCCCACCAGCACGAGCACCGCCAAAAGAATCCGCTTTACGATGAAGGTCAGCACCGCCGCCGCTCCCTTACGTTCATCCGGTCGCCGTGGCCCGGCGCAGACCCTCACCCACCAGCGTGAAGCCCAATACGGTGAGGACGATCGCCAGGGCGGGATAAAGAAGGAGTGGTGGATCGCTCTGGTAAAAATCGAGCGCGATGTTGAGCATCACGCCCCAGGAGAGATCGGTGGCGGGAATGCCCAGCCCGAGGAAACTGAGAGTGGATTCGAGGCTCACCGCCGTGGCGACCCCGAGGGTCGTGTAGACCAGCATGATCGGCACGACCTGGGGAGCGATATGCCGGACTAGTATCCTGAGGTTGCCGGCGCCCAGGGCGCGGGCCGCCTCGACGTAGTCGCGTTCGCGGACCGTCAGCGCCTGGGCATAGACGGTTCGGGCCAGGGGCGGCCAGGCGACCGCGGCAACCACGGCCACCACGCTCCCGAAGCCGGCGCCGAAGGCCGCCGCCAGGGCCATGGCCAGCAGAACCGGGGGGAAGGCGAGGAGCACGTCGGTTACCCGCATCAAGAGAACATCCACCCAGCCGCGGAGATACCCGGCCAGGCAGCCTACCGCAACGCCAACCAGAGCGGTCATGGCCATGGCAACCGCCGCGATAGCCAGCGAGACACGGCTGCTCCAGAGGAGCCGGCTCAATACGTCCCGGCCTTGCGGGTCGGTACCGAGGAGAAACTTCGCCGTGTGGCCGAGCGGCCCCCCAGTGTCGTTGGTCCCATCATCAAAAATGAAGTTGGGATCATGAGGGGACAGTAGAGGGGCCAGGAGGGCCAGCGAGAGCACGACGATCACCACCATGACCCCGATCACGGCCCCAGGATCGCGGAGAAGCTTCCCCAGGGTTCCCGATCGTGACCACCGCCTCTGGGCATCGGCAGGCCCGGCCAGTTCAAGGCGAGCGGCGGCGGCGTCCTGCACTCTTCACACTCCGGCGCCGGGCACGACAAGGCTCTCCGTGCCCGGCGCCATACATACTACCGCCGCTGGGCGTAGGCCCACTCGTTAAAGCTATAGGCCGGAGTCCAGCCAAGACTGGCCACGTGAGGTCCATCCAGATTGAACCGCAACCGGTAGAATAACGGGACGGCCGCCACGTCGTCCACCAAGATCCGCTGGATCCGGGCATACACCGCGTTGCGCGCGGCGCCGAACGGCAGCGCCTCGGCCTGCGCCGTCAAGGTATCGACCTTCGGATTTTGGTAGCGGCTAAAATTCAAGCCGCCATTGAACCCGTCCGCGGTATAGGTGGGATCCACGAAATCAAAGGCATCGGGATAATCCATTCCCCAATAGCCGAAGATAATCGTGTAGCCCTTATTGGTGAAGATCAAGTTACCTGCCACCGAATCGGAGACGCCTTTCACCTTCACCTTGAAGCCGGCGGCCCGCAGATCCTGGACCACCACCGGCTCCTCCACCGGATCGTTCGATGCCCCTTCATCGACCAGCACTTCCACTGGCGTCCCATTGTAACCGGCAGCTTTCAGCAACGCCGCCGCCTTGGCGGGATTGTATCCATAGTCCTGGAAGCCAGGATCGTGCTGTAGGACGGCCGGAGGGTAAATCTGAGTACTGACCGTGGCCTGACCCCGATAGCGCTTCACCAGTTGCTTTTTGTCGATCGCGTAGGCCACGGCCTGGCGGACAAGCTTGTTATTGAACGGCGGAATCAAGTTGTTGATGTACAGCACATTGGTGGTGCCGGATGGCTGGGTTGGTTCGACGTATTGCTTGAACGCCGGATCGTTCGACAATTCAAACGCGGTCTCGGGACTCAAATCGGAGGAATCGCCGATCGCGTCGATCTGGCCGCTTTTCCATCGCAACACTTCCAGACTCTTCCCCACGTTGAATTCGAAGGTAATACCATCCAGGTACGGCAGGCCCTTGACGAAATACAGGGGATTGCGGACCAGGATCGCTTTCTGACCCTTCACCCACTGCTTGAGCATGAAGGGGCCGGTCCCCACTGGATGCGAGCCGAAGTCAGCCCCGTACTTAGCCACCGCTTCCTTGGGAACGATGAAGTTGCCTGTATAAGCCAGGGCATAGGGAAAGGACGAGAGCGAGCGAGCCAGGGTAAAGCGGACCGTGTACTTGTCTAGCGCCTGGACCCCGGAGACGCTGGCTGCCTTGCCGCCGGCATAGGCGGCGGCGCCCTGAATAGCCATGTCGTCGCCCGCGAAGGGAGAGGCTTGCGGCTTGAGTTTGGGATTCAGGGTCCGGTTGATCGTATAGACCACATCGGCGGCGGTCAGCTCGCGGGCGGTAAAGTCGACCCCGTTGAACTCAACCCCGTGTTTAAGGTGAACGGTGAAGACTTTCTGATCGGCGGATACCTGAGGGAACCCAGCGGCAATATCCGGGATCAGTTTTCCCTTCACGTTTATCCGATAGAGGCCACTGAACAAGGCGCCCGTGGTGATGCCGTTATCGGGCGGGTTGATCGACTCCGCCGGGTCGAACGTGGCGGCATCAATGCTATAATCCACCGTGATCGATCCGCCGGCGGCTGCCCTGACCGAGCGCGGGGCGCTTAGCTGGTTGCCCAGCCCAACCGCCGGTACGCTGAGAACGGCCGCCGCGCCGAGATGGGCGACCAGACGACGAGTACGCATAAGCCCCTAAACGCTCCTCTCTCCGGTCCAGCGCCCTTACGGCAGCCTGGACCATCACAATAATCAGCCGGCACGCGCGCTTGCCGGATTATTCAAGTAAATCGATGAAACAGGGTGAGTATAGCAGGGCGACCGGGTCCGGCGTACCGGGTCGGCGGCGAAACGGGTCGCCAGGCGCGTGCGTTCCTAGTGTACAGGAGTCACGGGCTGGCTATACTCACACTAGTCGAGTAAGGTGCGCATCGCGATCGAGGAGGCGACGCCGACCGGCTGCACGGTCACGATCTAGGAGCGCGGGTCTCCAGGCCCGCACGTTTCGGTAACGGATCGGCATCCCGGTAGCGCGATGGAGTCCCGCGGCGGGTCACCCAAGCGGGCCTGGAGACCCGCGCTCCAAAAGGCTGCGTTCGCTCAGGCGTAGTGGTCAAGGAAGATAGCAGGGAGGCACCGACTCCGGTCGGCTGACAGGGACGAGGTGACTCTCGTCGCGGGTAGGACGCCGTGAGGGCGTACTTTTTTAGAGAGTGGGAGGCGAAACATGCGCGCGAACCATGTGAAGCAGCGTTTGGCGGCGGGCGAGCCATCAATTGGGACGTGGCTGGGGCTCCCCTCGCCCGAAGCGGCGGAGTTCGTCAGCGGGCTCGGGTTCGACTGGCTGGTCGTGGACACCGAGCATAGCCCGATCGACATCAGAACCCTGGCTCTGATGTTTACCGCCATGGCGCACTCGCAGGTGGCGCCAATGGTCCGCATTCCCTGGAATACCCCGGAGCATTTCAAGCGCGTGCTGGACGCCGGGGCCTGGGGCGTGGTGGTCCCCATGGTCAACACCCGGGCCGAGGCGGAAGAGGCGGCCGCCGCGATGCGCTACCCCCTGGTGGGAAGCCGTAGCGTGGGTGGTCGCCGCCATGGGGTGAGCTTTAACGCTCATGCTGCCCACTATTTTGGCCATGCCAATGATGAGCTACTGCTAGTAGTACAGATCGAACACATCAGGGGAGTCGAGAACGCCGACGCTATCCTGAGCGTGCCTGGGATCGACGCCTGTTTCATCGGGCCGAACGATCTTGCCGCCTCGATGGGCATCGGAGTGGGGGTGCCGCTGGAAAGCGATCACTCAGAGCTTCAGGCGGCAATCACCACGATTGGCGAGGCGTGTCGGCGCCACGGGGTCGCTCCCGGTATTCACTGCTCGGATGCCGCCGGGGTTCGCCGGCGGATCGCCGAGGGATTCCAGTTTTGCGCCCTGGCGAGCGAGGTGCAATATATGATGACCGGCCTCGAAGCCGATCTGGCGAGGACAGGCTGGGGGCGAAGCCCTTCGGCAATCGTTGATCGGACGACCATCGATGGCTCGGTGAGTTACTAATTCATCAGGGTGGAAGTAGGGGCACCCCTCGTGGGTGCCCTCGTGCGAGCCGCCAAGGGCACCCACGAGGGGTGCCCCTACAACCGATGGCGGACTTGCGCCAAGCTGTAATAGTGACAATAAAGGAAAGGTGCTCATGACCAAGTATCCCGTGTATGTGCGCGGCATCGCGACCGAGCCAAAGGTCGCCCTCACCTTCGATGACGGACCGAATCCTCCTCGGACCGAGCAACTGCTCCGGATTCTGGCCGAATCCGGCGCTCGCGCTACCTTCTTTACGATGGGAAAGTGGGCCGAGCGGTTTCCCCGAACCGTGGAGCGCGTTCTGGCGGCTGGTCATCTGGTTGGGAACCATGGCTATTCGGGTCAGGGATGCATTGGTGACTATGACGAGGCGGAGGCGGTAATCGGTCATCTTACCGGCACCCCGAGCCGGTACCTGCGTCCACATACCTTCAACTACGAGGCCTATTTCCAGTCACGCATTTCCCGCCTGCCAGAAAGTTTCACCATTGGCCGCGATATCGACGCCGACGACTGGAAGACCACGGATCCCGACATCATCGTGCGGGCCGTACTGGATCACCCTAGCCTGGGACCGGGATCAATTATCGTCCTTCATGATGGGGCGGAGAATGAGGAAGCGGCGATTCGCCTGGGGCGCCCGCTTCCCATGTTGGCGGCGCTCCCGCGGATCATCGCCTGCCTGAAGGAGCGCGGTCTCTGGTGCGTGCGCGTGGACGAGATGACCCTGGCGGAGCCGCTCTTCTGGGCGGCGGGAGCGGCAACCGTGGCGCTGGAGGCACACGACCATCTGGCGCCGCGAGCGAACGCGCTGACCAAAACATAGAGCCAACTCGGGTATCCCGGGCCGCTATATTGACTTCCATTCAGGTGCTCGCGGTCCCCGCCGGGATCGCGGAGGAACCGTTCATGGCGGGCTGGTAATCCTCGGAGGTTGGAGCGGGCGCGGTCCGCGGCTCCGCCTCCAGGGGCAGATTGGTCCCGCCAAGCCGGTTCACCTCGCCTCCGTGCCGAAGCAGAATCCGAACCGCGTCCTCTTCGCGATCGCCCGCCAGTACGGTTACCAGGGCTCGGCCGGATTCGACCTGCTCCTGGTAATAGCGGGCATCCTCCTCGGGAATCCCCAGCCCGGCCAATCCACCCACCAACCATCCGGCACCGCCGCCAAGGAGGGTTACCAGGACTCCCCCCGCGATGAAGGGACCGATTCCCGGAATCACCAAAGCCCCGCTCACCGCGAGAAAAGCCCCGAGGGCCCCTCCGAGTATTCCTCCGGTCACCGCGTCCTCCGTCACCCGCTCCGGACGCAACGCCGCGTCGGCCTCGGCCGTACTCAGGACGCCGCCGTGCTCGAGATCTTTCACCACCAGGCCAAGGTTTTCGTCGGCGAAACCGTTCTCCCTCAAATCCCTGAGAGCCGCGTTGGCCATAACCTGCGTATTGAAGAGGCCAATAATCGCACGGGCCATGATGTTTCTCCCTTCAGTATTTAAGGGCACGTTCACCAGATATCGCTCGGTAGCGAGGGCACGAGATGCGCTCGTGCCCTCGCTACCGAGGCGTAACCCACCCAGGTCAATGCGGCTAGCGGGTCTGATCCGTGCTCTGGTCAACCGACCGGCCTGCCCGATCGGCGGCATCGCGTACGCGACTGCCGGCCTCGCTCACCTTGTCGCCCAGGGTGCTCGCACCATCCTTCACCTTGTCTCGCACGTTGCCAAACCCCTCGCGCACCTTGCCCGAGGCCTGGTCGTTCTTCCCCTGCGCCTCCAGATTTGGATCGCCGGTTGCCTGGCCCATTTTCTCTTTCGCGTAACCGGCCCCTTGTTCCGCCTTACCCTTGATGGTTTCCTCGTCCACGGTCTCTTCCTTTCTCCAAGGCGGGTCCGCCGCGGACCCGCAAAGCCGCGACCGCGACTCATGTGTATACACTCTCTGAAGTGGTGGGAACGGTCATCAGCCATCCGGCCCAGGGCCAAAGGATAAATGGGCTAGTGCTGTAAAGACCAAGCCACGAAAATACCAATCGGTGATTTACCGAAAAACCAACATGGGCGTACCATGAGGACAGGAGGACACTGGCATATGGCTACAAGCGAGCGGTCTGATGTGGAAACTTATATTCGCGACCTGTTTCTAGCGCCAGACGATCGGCTCGACGCGGCGCTCGCCCGGGCCCAAAAGGCTGGGTTGCCCGCAATCCAGGTGCCGCCGGAGGTGGGCAAGCTGCTGACCATTCTGGCGCGCTCGGTGCGCGCGCGGCGCATCCTGGAGATCGGGGCACTGGGTGGGTACAGCGGGATCCATCTGGCCGGCGCCCTGCCCGAGGACGGGCGCCTCATCTCGCTCGAGGCAAGCGCCACCCACGCCGAGGTCGCCCGCGAAAACCTGGCCGGCGCGGGCCTGGGGAACCGGGCTGAAGTGCGGCTCGGGCGAGCAATTGATCTGCTGCCCGCCCTCGCCTCGGAGGAGCGGTTCGATTTCGCCTTCATCGATGCCGATAAGCCCTCGTATCCCGCCTATCTGGAATGGTGTCTCCGTCTGGTTCGGCCAGGGGGCCTGATCGTAGCCGACAACGCGCTGTTCCATGGCCGGGTTGCCGACCCGACCAACAACGACGAAGGAGTACGAGAGATCGACGCGACGAATCGCGCGGCCGCCTCGAATCCCCGCCTTGACGCGATTATCGTCCCCAATCGCGACGGGCAGGACGGGCTGCTGATCGCCTTTGTTAAGGAGTAGGGGTAGGCAAAAACGCCAGGGCCTCCGCGCTTGGCGGATGCCGCAAGAGTTCCGCGGACAGGGCGAGGGCGGCGGCGAGATCGCGCATATCCAGTAACTCAACCGGGGAGTGGGAGTAGCGGCGGGGAATCTGGATCTGAAGGGTAGGGATCCCTCCGGCCGCCAGATGGGCCGCCGCCGCGTCGGTCACTCCTCCGGCCGAGACGCCAAGTTGATAGGGGATTCCCGCCCGCTCAGCCGCCGCGATCAGGGAATCCCGTACCGCCCGGGGCATCAAGAAGCCCAGATCGCCTGAGCCGCCCGCTGGTTGGATCAGCACCCCGTGGCCAATCTGAATCGGATAGGCCAGGTGGCGAGTGTCCGGGGTTCCTCCGGCGGGCGCGGTGTCGAGCACGATGGCCAGATCAGGGGCCAGGCGGGTGAAGGCGGCGGCCGCGCCCCGCAGTCCCACCTCTTCCTGCACCGCGACCAGCGCGGTCAGGGTATAGGGCAGCGGCCTATCGCGGATAGCGCGCAGAAGGTGAAGCAGAATAACGCAACTTGCCCGGTTATCGATGCCCTTTCCGCTCACCCTGCTCCCCGCCAGATCGCGTAGCTCGGAGACCACGGTCACCGGGTCGCCTACGCGCACTCCCAGAGCCGCCACCTCGCTCGCGCTATCAACCCCCAGGTCCACGTAGAGATCGGCGATGCCGGCTCCGCGGTCGTCGCGAACCAGGTGCCCGGAACGAGCGCCGATCACGCCAGGTTGTCCTTGTACCGATATGGGCCGGCCCTCCAGGAGCCGCGGCTGAACCCCTCCTAGCGCGAAGAGGCGGAGAAAGCCGTCCGGCTCGATCGCGGCCACCGTGGCGCCAATTTCATCCGCGTGAGCGGCGACCACGACATGAGGGGTTCCACTCGGCCCATCCGTGGTCGCGGTCAGGTTTCCCATGTGATCCACCGCGACCCGATCCGCTAACGGCACGAAGAGGTCACGGAGGCGGGAAATCACCGGCTGCTCGGATCCCGAGGGCCCATGCAGGGCGGTCAGTTCGGCCAGGTCGGCGCGTAGGGATGCCAGTAGCGTGGGGTTGAACTCCATCATCTCCTCCAGATCCGTGCATTCATCCCCACAATCATAGCAGAGCACCTTTCCTGGGAGCGCGAGCATCTTGCTCGCATTGACGCCTCAGCGCCACCAACGGCGCATCCGCCCCTCCAGCTAGCCAAGCCCACGGACCGAACCCAAGGGTCGAGGCCCTTTACCCGCCCGCGGAAGTAGCCCGAATGTTTCGCACCCGCGAGGGAGCACTGGAGGCACGGGCACATGGATTGGCGGAGGCCATTAAGACCCTTACGGACGATGCGGGCCTACATCGGGTGCTCTTGCTCGAACAGGAGCACACGCTCATGCTCTGGCGGGCCGAATTGGAATGGGTACGGTCATTGGTCGGTGATCTGGAGAGCGGGCGACCAGCCTGGGCGTGGGATCGGAACCCTGTTCCCAGCCCAAGGGCGGAGAAGGGGAGTATCGAGGCATGATTGGGAAAACAGAGGCTGGAACGCCCATCGTCAAGACCAGCGGATTGCGGAAGGTGTTTAAGACCAGGGGCGGGACCGTGGAGGTGGTGGCCATTCTAGCGGTGGTCGCGGTCGTCATCGCCGCTCGTTCGTTTAGTACGGCGGCGGCATAAACGCGTGGGCCGGCCTACCAGCTAATCATTGCCCACAAATCACGCCCTGACACGCATTTGGTAGGGCCACCCTGTGTGGGTGCCCTTGGCGGCTGGCCCGAGGGCACCCACCACCCAGGGGTACTCGGTGCCCCTACCCGGCTGCTTCTCCTGAGAGCGTGTTTTGAAAGGGGGTGGTAAGCTGAGGAGTGAACGGAGTCAGCGAGCAAAGGAGGTCGTGCGATGGAGCAGCGGCGCCGGTATCCGACGGACCTGAGCGATGAGGAATGGGCCGTATTGGCGCCCCTGGTGCCCACGTCCAAGCCAGGGGGACGCCCGGCCAGCCACGACCGACGGGAGATCTGCAACGGGATCCGCTACGTGCTGCGATCGGGCGGTGCATGGCGGCTGCTGCCCCATGACCTCCCGCCCTGGCAGACGGTGTACGGCTACTTCTGGACCTGGCGGCGGGACGGCACCTGGGAGCGCATCCATACCCTGCTGCGCGGCGCGCTGCGCGAACAGGCGGGGCGAGACGCGCAGCCGAGCGCCGGGATTGTGGACAGCCAGAGCGTCAAGATGACGGACCAGGGAGGGGAGCGGGGCTACGATGCCGGCAAGAAGATCAGGGGACGCAAGCGGCACCTGTTGGTAGACACCCTGGGGCTCCTGCTGGTGGTGGTGGTGCTGGCGGCCCAGATCCAGGACCGCGACGGGGCCAAAATGGTCTTCCTGCGCGCCAAGCGGCGTTTCGGGCGGCTCCGTCTGATCTGGGCGGATGGCAGCTATCGGGGGCGGTTGGTGCGGTGGACGGCGGCGACCTGCGGCTGGGTGCTCCAGATCGTCAAGCGCAACGAGGCCCAGCGGGCGTTCGTGGTTTTGCCTAAGCGCTGGATCGTGGAGCGCACCTTTGGCTGGTTGAACAAATGGCGTCGCTTAAGCAAGGACTATGAGGTGCTGCCACAGACCAGCGAGGCGCTCATCCAGGTGGCAATGATCAGCCTGATGGTACGGCGCCTGGCTCGTCCACGCCACGCCGCTCAGCAGGCAGCGCAGGCCCAGCCGCGCCCGCTCAACGCACCCGGAACCCGCGCTGCCTAACTTTCAAAACACGCTCTAAGCGCTTCCGGGACCGCGCAAATGTTTTGGGTTCAGCGGCCAAAGCTGACCTTTTCCGACGGCACATATAAAGTAACCTTGACGCTGGGCGCATTACCGGTCGCCACTACCACCTTCACGGTTGGCGGCACGGCATCC
>DATBTL010000417.1:0-10270 GCA_036559345.1 Chloroflexota bacterium
GGTGCCGGAGAGCGGCGCCGACGAGGTGAGCCACCTGGCGCGCAGCTTTAACCGGATGGCAAGCGAGGTAAGTACGGCCCGCGAGGTGCAACGGCAGTTCATCGCCAACGTCTCGCACGACTTGAAGACCCCGCTCACCTCTATCCTGGGCTTCAGCCAGATCCTGGCCGACGAATCGGCCGAGCCCACCCAGCAACGGGCGGCCCAGGTGATCAATGAGGAGGCCCGCCGCTTACAGCGCCTGACCCTCGATCTGCTGGATCTCTCGCGTCTGGAGGCGGGCCAGCTACAGTTGCGGCGCACCGTCCTGGATCTGAACGAATTGGCGGCCCGGGCGCTGGCCCCCTATGCCGAGTTACCGGCCAACGCGGCCCTGCGGTTCCTCGACCAGCGGTCGCCCGGCCCCCTGGCCATTGCCGGCGATGGCGACCGGCTGATGCAAGTGCTGGTCAATCTCCTCGACAACGCGGTAAAGTTCTGCGACCCGGCGGGAAGCGTGGCCCTCCGGACCGAGCGGCGCGGAACCGAGGCGGTGTTGACCATTGCCAACACGGGGGCGGGTCTTTCCACCGAGGATCTGACCCGCGTGTTCCAGCGGTTCTATCGCACCGACCACTCACGGGCCAACCGGACCGGGGGCACCGGCCTGGGGCTGGCCATCGTACGCGAGATCGTGGCCGCGCATGGCGGCCGCGTCGAGGCAAGGAGCGATGGCGACGGCTGGACCCGCTTCGTGGTCAGCCTTCCCACACCCACCGAAGAGCCGGCCCGCGCGGCAGTCCCACCCGAGAGCCTGTCGGAGACGGCGCCCAGGCCGGCCGGCGGTTAGAGGGCGCCAACGATTGCTCGACATAGGGCCTCGCGCGCTAAGCGGACGGTTCAGCTTCCGCCCGGTGGATGGCGAACATGTAGCAGCCGGCGTAGACGTTACGGGTGTGGATGACCTCGATCGTCGGATCGGCAAAGATCGTCTCGATGGCCTGCTCGGCCTGGGGACCATCCACCATGGCGATCGCCGGATAGGACATGCGGCCGTCGAAGTGATATGGGCGGAAGATCATCGTGGCCCAGTCTCGGTATCCAGCCGGATACCAAGACGGCTCGGTGTAGCCGGGGCAGTGCTCGGCGTGGACAAACACGGGTCCGACCTCGGCATATGGGCCAGGACGGCTGAACGGCTGGTAGGCGATCAGCACCAGTTGGTCGCCCGGCGCCGCCGGTCGCAGGCAGCACCGCAAGGGCGAGCCGCCCTGCTCATCCACGATCACCTCCAACGGGTTGCCGAAATCGTCTTTCCCGGCAGCCCGGATACGGTCGAGGATCCGGGGCGGGATCGCGCTGATCCGGAACGTGGTGTGCATGCTGGTCATAGCATCCTCCTTGGAACTGACTGGGCACCCTTAGGCCCGGCCCGCGGCCCTGGCGTGTACGTGGCGGGTGATCGTGTCCGGCTGAACTGGGGCGTCGGCATGGATGCCGGCGCGGTGAGTCGATCGATAGGCTATTGTCGCGGCCAGGAGCGCCGTGAGAGCGAAGATCGTGTGGTCGGCGCGCGAGGATCGGATGGGTCTCCGGTCCGCCGATAGCTGGGTTGCCGTTCCCGCGACGAGCTTCATCTGAAGCTCGTCGCGGGGCGTCCGGGGTGTGCACGAGGCACACCCCGGCGGCCTGGTCCGTCATGAGTTGGGAATCAGGCCGAGCTGCTTCAGCACGGTCACACCGTCATCGATGCCGAGTTCCTCGGTGATCAGGCCGTTTTCCACCCGAAGCACGGAGGTTCCGGTGAAGCGCATCTTCTTGCCCGAGCCCGCCGGCAAGGAGCCGACGGGCAGGTCGCTGAAGGCTTCCCCTGTATGCGTGCCACCGCCCTCCCACTGTCCGACCACATAGTTGCCCTCGGCGATCAGATCGGCGGTGCCCCAGAAATTCAGGTCAGGGAAGGCCGCGCGAAACTCGGTGGCGAACTTCTTCACGTCCTCGCGGCCGCGGCAGGGCGCATGCATCGAGTACTCGAAGCGGATGTCCGGAGCGGCAAGTTCGTCGATGACATCAGGGTTCCACGGGTTTCCCCAGAACTCGGTAAACCAACGTCCGACTATGGCCTTGTTCTCTTCCGACATGTCATTCTCCATCTCCACGTTTACCCAGAAGCCTGGCAGTTGTCGTGCCCGTGTTGCCGGGTCACGCTAAGTAAACGTCCCGCCTGCCGAAAACGTGAGATCACGAGATCAAGACACATCGCGGCAGAGCGCAATCCACCACAATCGTGGATTCGTGCCGGCTCAAACGGGAACGTGCTCCGTGAGCGTGCCGAACGGATAGCTCTCCGTCCGCGGACCGCTCTCGACCATCGCGGCGCGGTAGGCGCGAGGGCTCATCCCGAAGCGGCGATGGAACTGGCGGCTGAAATAGAAGGCCGAGTGGAAGCCAACATCGCCCGCGATCTCCGCCACGCCGCGGGTGGTGAATGCCAGCAGCCGCGCCGCCTGGCGCATCCTGAGGCTCAGGATAGTCTGGCCAACCGAGTCGTTGACCTCTGTCTGAAACAGATGGGCCAGGCGGGAGTGCGAGAGCGATACCACCCGCGCCAACGAGGCTACGCTGTGCCGGGCGGTGAGGTCGCTGGCGATCAGGTCGAGCGCCTCCTGTACGCGCGGGTCGAGCGCGCGCCGGGCCGCCGCGTTCTCTTGGGCGGCCAGCAGCAGCACCTCCTCCAGCCCGTTGAGCGCCAACTCACGCCGCAGCGGGTGGTCGACCGCGGCGTCGGTATGGAGCGTGGCAAATGCCTGCTGGACGCGAGCATGGACGGCAGGGCGCAGGCGGACCAGGAAGAGGCCGCGCCCCACCTCGGGGAGCACCCACCAGGCAAACCAGGCTGGCCGCGGGTGGAAGTGCGCCCACAGGAACTCCCATCGGCCGCCGGGTGGCACCGCGTAGTCGTGCAGGGCGTCCGGCCCCAGCAGCACGAGGTCACCAGGATTGGCCGGCAGCGCCAATCCGGGCTGGCGATACCGGCCCTGACCGGCCAGCGTATAGGTGATCAGCCAATTGCCAGAACCGTGCCGCCGAAAGACGGCGTAGCCCTCGCGTTCGTCGTAGTGGCCAGTGACCAGCAGATCGGGCGGCGATGTCGTGGTATCCTTGGGCGGCATAGCAGGATCGTACAGGTTTTCGACTCCCCCGTCCATTCACCTTCGGCCCGCGGAGCGTGTATGCTGGCCCCAGTACCGAGCATGAACACATGGTGATACAGCGCGCGAGGGAGGTTGGCGGATGGTGACCATGACGCGGAGTTTGAAGGTTAAGCAGCGGCAAGCCTTCGAGGAGCATGGCTATCTGGTCGTCCCTGGGTTGCTCCCGCCGGACGAAGTGCGACTACTGATCGACACCTTCATGGCGATGCACGCGGGCGGCCCGATCCCCGGCTGTTTCCTGCCCAAGGCGCGCTTGACCCCGGAGGGCGAGGTGGTAGACGTAGCGCGGGGGGAAGACCTGGGACTGACTCCAGTCACTCGCCCCCTGTCCGGGCAGGACATTCTCGACCTGTACCCGCGGATGATGCACCCCCATCGCGTCAACGACGTGGCCTTGCGCTATCTGCTTGACGCGCGTATCGCGGCCATCCTCTGGGATCTATTCGGGGAAGAGCCGCTGGCCGCGCAGAGCATGCTCTATTTCAAGCCGGCGGGGGCGCGGGGGCAGGCGCTCCACCAGGACAACTTCTTCCTGAAGGTCGAGCCGGGCACCTGCATCGCGGCCTGGGTGGCGCTGGACCGAGTCGATCGCGAGAACGGTGGCCTGGAGGTGGTGCCCGGCACACACCGGATGGATATCTTCTGCCCCGAGGAGGCGGACAGCACTGCCTCCTTCACCCGCGAGTTCGTTCCCATACCGCCGGGGCTGGCGGCGGTCCCGGTGGACATGGCCCCCGGCGACGTGCTGTTCTTCAACGGCAGCCTGGTCCATGGCTCTCCGCCCAACCGGTCGAAAGATCGCTTCCGGCGCTCCTTCATCTGCCACTACATCGGGCGCTCGTCGGAGCGGATGTCGCTCTACTACCGCCCAATCTTGACCATGGATGGCCAGGAGGTGGAAATTGCCGAAAATACGGACGGCGGCCCATGCGGCACTCAGGCGGTCGGTCCGCACTGAGCGTCCGAGGTACATACCGCGCTGATCTGATGGCACGCGGAAGCCTCGGAGGAGATGCCGCGCCGCGATCAGGCTGTTCCACTGACGATACGGCAGACTCGGGTTGGTCCACAACCACTCACGGCCAGAGCGCGGATCACGAATACTGCTTAACTTCCCGCCCAGGTCCGGCACAATCGTAAAGGAAAGAGATTGGTTGGCGACCGTACAGGCGCGGAATCCCCGCGTCTCCGTGCGCGTGACCTGGATCTGATCCGCCATGCCGCTCTCTTTCTCGCCTTCACCCTCAGTTGGGGCCCGCCTGTAGCCTAATCATTGCCCACAAAGCGCGCCTGACACCGCATTTTGGTAGGGGCACCGGGTACCCCTACCCGGCTGCACCTCGCCCACTTCCTCTAGAGAGAATAATGTGGGTAATGATGAGGCATGTAGCTCGTCCACGGCCCGCCGCTCCCCACGCACTAGCCCGGATCCGTGAGGCGCTCCAGATGCGTTCGCGCGTCCAGATGATTGATGTCCAGGGCGATGGCGGCATCGAACTCCGCTCGGGCCGCCTCGGTGCGTCCAAGCCCGGCCAGACCCAGGCCGCGGAGATAGTGCGCTTCGACCCGATTGCGTAGCTCCAGGTCATCTTCAAAGATCAGAAAGGTTGGCAGGGATGCGGCGAAGAAGTCAATGCCGCCCCCTGACGCCGACTTCGCGTCCGCCGTTTCCAGCAACGAGGTGAACTGCCGCGACGCCTCCTCGTCGCGCCCCAGCCTTAGACCGGCCAGCCCGCGATAGTAGGGAAGGACCGCGTTGTCCGCCGTCTCACCCGCCGCCCGCTCGTAGGCGGCAACCGCGGCCGGCCCATCGCCCAGGGCGTCATACGCGAGGCCGCTGGAATAGAAGGCACGCGCCTCGGAGGTGAATACCGCGTGGCGTGTCTCGCCCAGGCTCGACGGATACGTTCTGGCGGCCTCGAAGTGGCGCTGGGCCTCGTCAGGGCGCCCAGTCCGGAGCGCGTGCGCGCCGCGCAGCAGATGCGCCTGTGCGTGCTGCTCGATCGCCATGCCCTCTCCTCCTTCCCAGGGACGGATCTGGCGGCGGGTAAGCAGCGCGAGCGCCTCGTCATACCGCCCCATCTGATTGCACAAGGTCACGCGCTCAAGATAGAGGTCGTCGCGCTGCTCAACCAGATCGCTCAATCTTTCCAGGCGCGCGAGCCGCTCGGCTGGCGCGGTATTCAGGCGCTTGTCGAGTTGATCGCGCTCGTAGAGCAAGCGCGGCTCGGTCGGATTGGCGTCGAAGGCGCGTTTGTAGGCCGCGCGGGCTTTCTCTGGATCGCGCTCGATATTGAAGTAGGCCAGTCCGAGGTTGCGATGCACGATCGAGAAGGTGTCGTCGAGCGCCCGAGCCCGCTCCCACTGTTGGATCGCTTCGGCGTGCCGCTTCTTGTCGTAGAAGAGGTTGCCCAGATAGTAGGGCGCTCTGGCATCGTCTGGATTCAGTTGCCGCGCGTGGCGAAGCACGGCGATATCATCGAGCCGGTTAGGGAAACAGTAGTCGGGGCTTTCCCGTGCGGCACGCTGGTAGTACGACAGGGCGCCTTCGTGATCGCCATGCCGCGCCGTGTAGTACCCCAGGTAGTAGAAGACCAGCGGATCGGTCTGATCGCCACGCCGCTCAACCCACTGGTTCAGCACGGCGGTTGCCTTGCCCCAGAGACCCGCCCCGGCATAGTCACCAGCCAGGTCGAGATAGGACGGCGCATGGCCGCGCATCAACCGCTGGAGGGTCGCGCGCCGCGCGTTCGCCTCTTCATCGCGACCTTGCCGCGCGGCGATCACGGCCAGTTCCCACTGGGACCAGAAGTCCAGCGCGTCGATGGCGACGGTTTCCCGCGCGATCTGCTCCGCCTCCCGCAACCGATCAGAGATACGCAGCAGGCAGGTGAGCAGATTCCGTGCTTTGGTGTTGCGATAGCCCTGCTCCAGGGAGCGCCTAGCGTGGGCCACCGCCTGCGTCAGGTCACCCGACCTACAGGCAAGTTCCGCCAGGGCATAGGAGGCGGCGCCTTGCCAGGCGCCGTTCCAGGTAGCCTTGTAGAATGCCTCGTACGCATCCTCATCGCGGCCGAGGAACCGGAGCGCGACCCCGAGATGGTAGTAAGGCTCACCGTCATAGGGGTTCGGGTTCTTGAGGGTGATCGTGGCGATGGCCCGGGCAAAATGGTCAACCGCGGCCTCGAACGCGCCACGCCGCAGCAGCAACAGCCCGAGGGCCGTGTTGGCGCGCGCGTCGCCGGGATCGCGGGCCAGCGCCTCCCGATAGTAGGGCTCGGGATCGCGGGTAGCATGATGATATTGTTCGAGGTGCAGGCCCATCAAGGTCAGTTGTTCGACCGTGGGTACGGCAGGCGGCGGCGGCGTTGGGGTGGCCGGTTGCGGACGCGGCTGCCGGAGACGGGCAGTGGCCTGGTAGCGTACAAGCTCCCGCCCATCGGACGCTCCCAGCGTCACGCCCAACAGGGCGTCCGGCGCCACGGAGAGGTCCGCCAACTCGCAGCTAAACGGCTTATCCGGCGCGATGTCTAGCTGCTGGCGCCAGAGCACGCGCCCCTTGTCGGTAACCGTAAGCGTCGCGTGCGCGTGCGTGGCGGTTGCGTTCGCCCCAACAAAGACGTGTCCATCACGCTGCTCCACGGTAACGGCGCCTTCCGTGGTCGCGTTCTTCACGCCGCCAATCCGCCGCAGAGGGTACCAGCATTGGCTGAAAGTCTTGGTTTCGTAGGGTTGCAGCCAGGAGAAGTCCGGCTGGTTGTCGCTATACACCCCGGCCATCAACTCGATGTACGGGCCATCGTGGTCGGTCAGCTGCTCGTACCAGCGCCGGCCAAATTCGCCGGCGCCCCAGGTCCACATCTTCTTGCCTGGTGAGAGGTGGTGATCGGCCACATGAATAATGCCGGCCTCCTGGCCATGATCGTAGCCAGCCAGAAAATCATAGGCTGAACGCAGCGCCATGTAGGAACTTGGCACGGGAATGTTCTTCCACCAGGTAAGGTCGGTTCCGGGCCCGTACTCGATCCCATAATAGGCGCCGTGGGCAATGGGGAAGTCGGACACTGCGCGTTTGGCATGATCGGCCACGTAGTCGATATCGGGAGGGAAGAGCGCCTGGTAGTGCTCATTGACCGGCACGGCCAGGTTGGCCCACCAGAGGAAGGACTGGGGCAGCGGGGTCCGATTATACAGTTGAACCCTTGCCTCGATGCACGATCTGCCTGGCCGCAGGGTGATCCCGATCATACCCTTCATGTGGTTCATCGGCTCGATCTCGCCCACCCAGACCGTCTTGCTGCCGTCGTCATGCGCTTGCAGATGATAATCGACCGGCATGAAGGTGGTCGGCCGATGGTGTTGCGGCCAATTGAATTCGATCCCCCCGGAGATCCAGGGGCCGGCCAGGCCAACCAGCGCCGGCTTGATCACATGGTTGTGGTACACGAAATCATAGTTATTGGTCTTGTCCAGCGCCGAATGGATACGGCCGCCGATCTCCGGCAGCACCAATACGCGGATGTACTCGTTCTCCAGGTACACACCATGGTAGGTCCGCTCGACCAGATCGCCGGAAATGCGATCGATGAGCGGCAGCGGGTAGACGGCGCCTGAACTTCCCTGATAGACCCGGCGCTCCAGGAACATCGGATGACGATCCGGGGGCAGCGGCGCGTATGTTGGGAAGACAATCTCCTCTTCCCACATGCGGACCGTTGACGGGGCGTCTGGCTGGGCCTGTCCATCCGTCATTGGATACGCGTTCCTCTCGTCACTCTTGTTCCCACGCCGCGAACCGGCAGCATGTGCGCGGCACGGGGCTCACGGCGCGGGAGTGACCCGCAGGATTACGCTGACGAAATCGCCGACAAGTGGCACCATAACTCCGACCGAGGCCAGGCCGGCGGCGCTCCGCGTCTCGGTCGTGCCGTCTGGATGATGCACAAGATAGGTGCCATCTTGTAGCCCTGGTAGCTTCAGGCGAACCGGCGCCGCCCAGGGAGGGGCGGATGTACGGTAGACGAACGCGACTCCTTCCTGCCCATCGTGCGCGGTGTACCACACGGCGGCATCGCCGGACTCCACGGGCGACAAGAGGCGATACAGATGACCATGTTGCACGATCTGGCGAATCTCCTTATAGAGGGTCACCCAGGTCCATGCTTCCGCGAGATCCGCCTCCGTCCAGGAACGGAGGTTGCCGCCGATCCCCAACACACCTTGCATGGCGACATGGAAACGATAGCTCAGCGGCGCCAGCCGGCCGCTCTCATTATCCGTTACCCAGGCGACCATCGCCTTTGCCGTATAGGCATAGCTGAAGCCATCCTGGATCACGAGGCGATCCTGGGCAAAGACATTATCCGAGGGCCAGACCTGGTCGGTGTAGCGAAGGATGCCCAGATCGACTCGGCCACCGCCGCTCGCGCAGCTTTCAATCAGCACATTGGGGTGGAGTTGGCGGAGGGTCGCCAGAATCCGGTAGAGCGCGTCCACATGCCTGACCCATACCTCGCGCGCGAGCCCTTCCGGCGCATCGGGCCACCCTGGCTCGCTCCAGGCGCGGTTGTAATCCCATTTCAGGAAGCGAATCTCGTGCCGCGAAAGGAGATCGTCGAGTTGGGCGAGAATAAAGTCCTCGACCTCGCGTCGAGCCAGGTTGAGCACCAATTGATGCCGCGATTCGGTGCGGGAACGGCCGGGAAAGTGGTATACCCAATCAGGATGCGCGCGATAGAGGTCGCTATCCGGGTTCACCATTTCCGGTTCAACCCAGAGGCCGAACTCCATGCCCAGCCCGCGGACATGGTCAATCAGCGGCGAAAGACCGTGCGGGAACTTGGTCGGACTGACCCACCAATCGCCCAGTCCGGTGTGGTCGTTATCACGCCGGGCAAACCAGCCGTCGTCGATCACGAACAGTTCCACCCCCAGCGCCGCGGCCCGGCCGGCGAGCAGGCGCTGGTTCTCTTCGGTGACCTCAAACTGGGTTGCGTACCATGAGTTGTAGATGACTGGCCGGATAGTCCGCGCGAACGGCGCGGGCAAAATCTCCGCCTGCTGATAGGCGTGCAACTGGCGGCTCATCAGGCCAAAGCCGCGCGGGCTGTAGCCCCCGAGCAGCAAGGGCAGCGTCCATTCCTGGCCGGGATCGAGACGATAGGCGAAATCGAAGTCGTTCACGCCCGCGACGCACCGCGGGTGGCCGGGAGCCTCGCGCTCAATGACAAACTTCCAGTTCCCACTCCAGGCAAGGGCGGCGCACCACACCTCGCCCTGATCCTCCGTGGCCCGTCCATCGTCGATCGCTATCCAGGGCGCGTGGCACAAGCCGGTATGCCCGAAGCGGCTTTCGAGCACGACCTTTCCCAGCGCCAGGTCTTGACGCTGGCGGCGCGTCTCCTCGCCCCAACGGCCCGCGAGGTGCGTAAGCCGGTAGGCCGGTTGCCAGGCGAGGTGGAGGGCGCCGGTGAGCGCCTGCTCGATCGTGAAAGCAGTTCGCCCATGGTTTGCCAGGACGACGGTTCGTTCGATCAGATTCCACTCTTCCACCATGCGGTAGATAAGGCGGGCCGTCAGTCCATAGTGGTCATCGGCAAGCAGCACCTCCAGCTCGTCATCCTCCCGCATAAGGTGACTTTGGTGCCGTAGCTGGACGTCTCGTACGCCGTCGGCGAATGTGACCTTCAGTGCCGGCTCACGGTACCGAAGTCCTTCCCACCCAGGAAACTCGTCATCCTCGGGGCCGATCAAGGCCTGGTGTGACGGTGTTCCCGGCGCGAACACATCACCGAGCTGGACGCGGGCGCCCCAGAACAAACTTACCCAGCGACCATCGTCGGTCACTCCCATGGCATAGGTACACTCGCGACCGTGCATCAGCACAATCCGGTTATCGGCGGACCGCTCAAACACGACTTTCCAACCTTCAGCTACGCCTTGATGCCGGTCATCGCGATTCCCTCGGTAAGGAATCGCTGGGTCACCACGAACACGGCGACCAGCGGCAACATGACCATGACCGCGCCAGCCATCAAGTAGTTATATTGCGAGGCATAGTACGTATTGAGTTGGGC
>DATBTL010000418.1:0-6464 GCA_036559345.1 Chloroflexota bacterium
TCCGCCGCGCGGATATTGCTGTATGAAGACGGATCGGTGGCGGGGATGGCCGAAAGCGGTGAGGCAGTGGTGGGAATAGCGATTGCCGCTCGGCCCGCGGGCGGGGAGCCGCCTCTGATTTGGCTGGACGCGATCGGCCCCATGGCCTTGCGCCGTCTCCTCGCTACCCTCCGCCCGTCGCGCCGGTTCCTGGTCCACCGCCCCTGGATGGACGCCGTGGTGTCGAGGGAGCTTGGCCCCTCGCGGGTCCGCCACGGGATAGAGTTGTTTAGCGGTGAGGTGGCGTTGGAGCCGCGCGAGGAGGTTGCTCCGGTCATTCCCCTGACTCTGGAAGCCATCGAGGGGTTACGAGCCGGATCATCGGCCTGGAATCTGAGCGCGCTGGCCGGGCAGGTATCCCGTGGTGGCGAGGCGTACGGGGTGCTGCTGGCGGGTACCCTGGTTGCTCATGCCGCGTGCGGCTTTCCCGCCGGCTCGGTGGAAGAGATCACCCATGTCCACACGGCGCCAGGCTGGCGCGGCAAGGGATTGGCCCAGGCGGTCACCCTGGCCGCCGCGCGGGTGATCAGCGGTCGCGGCCATCGTCCGCTCTATCGCAGCCGGACCGGGAACGCGGCATCCCGGCGGGTGGCCGAGCGTTGCGGCCTGAGCCATTTCGCATCCGCGCGCGAGTTGCTGCTTGATGCCGGCGAGGCGCGGACCCGCCCGGTCAGGGCCTTGAGGCGACAGTGAGATGTTGAAACCAAGATTCCAGTCGAGTGCCCCACGCCGGACTGGAATCCTTCCGTGAGGCGGGGCGAGGGAGAACAGACGATGACACATGATCCAGTCGTACTGGTAGGGAGCGCGCGCACGGCGATTGGCCGCTTTGGTGGCGGCTTCATCCGCACCCCCGCCCACGAGTTGGGGGCGGCGGCGATCCGGGCCGCCCTGGTTCGGGCGGGCGTAACCTCGGCGGAAGTGGATGAAGTGGTGATGGGCCAGGTGGGTCAGGTTGGTCCCGATGCCTATAACGCGCGCCGTTGCGCGCTCACCGCTGGATTGCCCGTCACGTCCACCGCGCAAACGGTCAACCGGCTCTGCTCCTCGGGGATGCAGGCGATCTGGACCGCCGCTCAGATCCTGCAAACCGACAACGCCGCTATCGTGGTGGCGGGGGGCGACGAGAACATGAGCATGCAGCCATTCCTGGATTTCTCCGCCCGCGATGGCCAGACCCTTGGTCATCGGACCGTGCTCGACGGTACTCTTTCACTGCTGACCGATCCCTTTGGCCGCTACCAAATGGGCTGCACGGCGGAGAACGTGGCCGAGCGATATGGCATAACTCGCGCCGACCAGGATGCGTTCGCCCTGGAGAGTCAGCACAAAGCAGCGGCGGCGATCGCCGCCGGCTACTTCCAGGCCCAGATCGTGCCGGTCATCGTGCGGAAGGGCAAGGAAGAGGTGGAGATCGGCACCGACGAGCATCCCCGTCCCAATTCCACCATCGAGGGGCTGACCAAACTGAAGCCGGCCTTCCGTGAGGACGGCACGGTGACGGCGGGGAATGCCTCCGGAATCAACGATGCTGCCGCCGCCGTGGTCCTGATGTGCCAGAGTGAGGCTCAGCGGCGTGGCCTGACCCCCGTCCTCCGCTTCCTTGGCTGCGCCGTGGCCGGAGTGGCGCCGGAGGTCATGGGCGTGGGTCCTACCCCAGCGGTGCATAAGGTGCTGGACCGGCTGGGCCTCCGCCTGGACGAGATCGATCTGATCGAGTTAAACGAAGCCTTCGCGGCCCAGACGCTGGCCGTGATCCGGGAAACCGGCATGGATCCCGAGCGGGTGAACGTCAATGGCGGGGCCATCGCGCTCGGCCATCCGATCGGAGCCACGGGGGCCATCCTGGTGATCAAGCTCCAGCACGAACTGGCCCGCCGGGGTGGGCGGCTCGGCCTGGTCACCATGTGCATCGGCGGCGGCCAGGGCATGGCGGCGGTGTTCGAGCGGCCCTGAGCGGCTCGTGCAGCTCGTGCGGCAGGTCATCTATCTAGTTGACGCGTCCCGGCCCGTGCATATCTTCTACGTACCGAGATCGATCAGCCGTATCTGATTCATCTAGTGGTGGGCTTGGCAGTTCCTCTCCACGGGTTCAGGATGCAACCAGGTTGACCCAGAGTGGATCACAAGACGTACCTAACGGCGTATCCTTTCATGGAGAGTGGTAGCCATGGCGCGCCATCGTGGTCGTTGGTCTTCTCTCGCGACGCTTGTGCTCCTGAGTGGCTTACTGTCGGTGGGCTCGCCGGCACGAGCAGCAGTTTCAACCGTGCCGACCGCTCCCGCTCATCAGCAGATCAGTTTCGTCACTATAGATTATCCGCGGGCGCAACTGGGTACGTATGCCACAGGCATCAATCCTGAAGGGGATGTCGTGGGGTCGTATAGTTCAATTGATACGCTTGGACTGAGACACGGGTTCCTGCGGCATCGGGGTCACTACACCTCTCTACATGATCCGAAGGGTTCAGACGGCACGATCCCCCTCGGGAATCAATCCGCGCGGCGACATCGTCGGGTCGTACTTCGACAGCGCGGACGCGGTCCATGGATTCCTGCTGCACCAAGGGAAATACACGACCATTGATGCCCCGAAAGGCGTAGCAGGCAACGGGGTAGGAACCTAGGCCGAGGGTATCACTCCACAAGGGGACATTGTAGGGTACTATGAAGACAAAGCAGGGCTTAGTCATGGATTTCTGCTGCATCAGGGCCACTACACGACGATTGATGATCCCACCAGCATATTCGGCAGTGTCGCGGCCGGGATTAATCAACAAGGGGATATCGTCGGCTACTATCCAGACAAGCAAGGCAGGTCTCAGCATGGGTTCCTGCGGCATACAGGTACCTGACCGCTGCTCAGTCTACCGATCCCTCATGCCACCGTAGTCCTGAGTCTGGTCCTGCCTGGTACATTTACCCAAGGATAATGCTTGGGATTAAGGTGAGGTCATGGCAGGGCCAACCGTTTCCGTGGCTCTCCGGGAGCAGATGAGCGAGGCACGGATCGACAGTCTCGGTGATTGGCTGCGAGGCATTCCGTGCGGCGTTGGCGGACCCTGCGTTCCGTCTGATCAAGTAATGACGCCAAGAGTCGGCGAGCCAACCTAGAACTGGTTCTGTTGGGTCCTGCTGAGTTTATGCAAGCTTCGGATCGAGCTTGCAAATTGAGTGAAATGCGCCCGGCTCAGACTTTGCGCGCGAGGGTGATGATCTCTGGGCTGGCGTCAGTGAGTGGCGGCCGGGTCCAGTCGCCAAACTGCTCCTCGATCGTCAGGCCGGCATCGCGGAGAAAGGCAGCCAGCGTCGCAGCGTCGAGGAAGCGCAGCATGCCCCAACTCACCAGCGGACCATCCCACTCGGGGCTGGTGTACGTGCCGGCACCACGCACGATGCCCCCATCGACCAGCGTCGGTGCCTGGGACTCGCACCGCACGGTGACACCAGCAGGGTCGGTCACCTCGGCCGTGTACTCCGTCGCCCACTGCTCCCACGCCCGGACCAGCGGGTTGCGCGTCTCGAAGGCGAAACGGCCACCCTCGGTGAGGGCCGTCCGGATCGCGGCGAGCGCGGTGCGGATCTCGTCATCCTCGATGAGCTCCTGGAAGGCATGACCGGTCATGACGACCAGGTCGAACTCTCGGTCCCAGCCGACCGACGAGAGGTCACCGAGAACCCACTCAATGTCCGAGCGCGCCCGCGCCTGGTTGAGCATGGCGGGGGCAGGGTCGAGCCCGCACAGCCGCCCGGTATGCCCGGCCTCCCGCGCCCGACGCAAGAGCGCACCCGTCCCGCACCCAACGTCCAGCACGGCTCGCGCGGCCATGCTCAGCGGCAGGTAGAAGGCGAAGTCGTCTCGCCGCTCTGGTGGAAAGAACACGTCATACAAGGCGGCGAGGCGGTCGTCGGTGAAATCAAGGTTGTAGTCGGTGGACTGACATTCCCTCATCGCCCCATGAGTGTAGCGCATGGCGAATCTCGGCCCCACTCCGACCCGCCACGGCGAACGATTGGAGCATTGCGGGATCACAAAACGCCGGTATGCCCTTCGGATTCCGCGCCGGCGCTGCTTTACCGTGCCAACTGGTCGCGTGCCTCCACCAGCACATCCAGCGCGGTGGTGATGTCCGCCGGCGTGGTGAACAGATGCGGCGCAATCCGCAGCACGTCGGCGCGCGCGGAGACGATCACCCCGCGCTCCCGGAGCCGCTGTTCCAGCCCGGCGCTCTCGGCGCCCATCCTCACGGCGGTCGCCGCGCCTTTCCTGGTCACGTCGAGTGGGCTGGCTACCTCCAGACCCCGCTCGCCGGCCCCGGCAATCACCTGGTGCGAGAGCGCCTGTACGTGCCGCTCGATCGCCGCCACGCCGATCTCCTGGACCAGCCGCATTCCGGCGCGGGCGGCATAGGCGGCGGCGATTGGCGGCGTGCCCATGTCGAAACGGCGGCCGCCGGGCGCGAAATCCAGATGCGTAGCATCGAAGTTGAAGGGATTGACCCGGCCAAACCAGCCGGTAGTGGCCGGTTGCAGTTCGGCGCTCAGGCCGGGCCTGATATACATGAAAGCGATACCCGGCAGGCCCAGCAGATATTTCAGGTTGCCGCACACCAGAATATCCACGTCGCTCTCCGTTACATCGAAGGCGAGGGTGCCCAGCGCCTGGTAGGCATCGACCAGCAGCAGGGCGCCGCGGTCGTGCGCCAGGCGGGCCAGCGTCCGCATGTCCTGGCGGGCCGCGTTGTAGTAGGAGACCAGATGGACGCTGAGCAGGGCGGTGTCCGCTCGCAGGTATGGCTCGATCAGCGCGGGCGGATAGAAGCCATCCGCCGAGCGGGCGAAACTCACCTCACCCCGGTCGCGTTGGGCGCCTGCCAGCCATCCCTGCCCGACCGTCGGGAACTCATCGACGGTGGTTACCACATGCCGGCGGCCGCGGATCGGCAGGCAGCCCGCGATGGCCGAGATCGCATCGGAGACGCAACTCAGTACGGCCACGTCGGCTGGCGCGGCGCCGATCAGCCGCGCGAACTCGCTCCGCGTTTCTTGCACCTCGCCCATCCAGGCATCCCAGGCCATCCCCTCGGTGAGCAACGACTGCTGATAGCGTTCCAGCGCCTCTTGTACATCGAGCGAGAGCGGGGCCTGCGAGCAGCTAGCCAGGTGGATCTTGCGCGTAAGGATGGGGAAACGGGCTCGATACTCCTCGGGGCGCACGGCGGGCTGGCTCATCGTGGGGGTCATGAGGGGGTAATCGCCAGCACCCGCACGGGACTGCCGCTGCCGGCGACGATCTTCAGCGGCGCCGCGATCACCACCGCCCCGGTGGGCGGCAGCTTCTCCAGGTTACACAAGCTGGCCAGGCCGAACTTGCCGGCCCCATGCATGGTGGCATGGTTCGGGAAGGGCGGGTCGAAGGCGCCCGCCTGGCCCGCGTCGGTGCCTACCGTTTCCACTCCCACCCCCAGGATGTCGCGTTCCCCGGCCAGGAGTTCGGACGCCGACCGGTGGAAGCCGGGCGTGTGGGGGCCACGCTCGTCCGCGTTGAAAAAGTCGGCCCCGGCGCGGGCGCTCCAGCCGGTATGCAACAGCACCCAGGAGCCGGCCGGGATGCGGCCATGGCGACCCTCCCAGGCGAGGATGTGCTCGGGCAGCAGCAGGAAGTCGGGATCGGCGGCACATTCGCGCCTGACGTCGATCACACAGGCGGGCCCCACGAAGCGCCCAACCGGGATCGTGTCGCAGGTGTTATTAGGCAGATCCTTGCCGGTGATCCAATGGACGGGGGCATCGAAGTGCGTACCAGTATGCTCGCCCAGGTGCAGCGTGTTCCAGTACCAGCCCGGTCCTCGCTCGTCGTAGCGAGAGATCACCTCGATCGAGCAGCCGGGTGAGTTGGCGAAGATAGGCGGCAACTCGATCACCGGCGTCTCCGGCCCCAGGGGCTGCGTCAGATCAACCACGGTCAAACGGCCCGCCGCCAGCTCCGCCACGAACAGGGCCAATGAATCGACCATCGTTTACTCCTTGCTCTTGTCTCGTCGCGCCCCGCGAGGGCGTCGCGCCGTATGTCCCTCCCGCTCACGACTCTTGCTGTCCGTTATGGGGTGGGGTTTCTCGATTCTTTCAGGTACCGTTGGAATTGAAAGCGGTTCTCCAGCAGCGGGAGATCAGTCAGGAAGCCGGCCGGCCCCCTGGCCTCTACCTTGGCCACCAGGGTAGTCAACTCCGCTGTCGCCAATCCCTCCTCGAAGGCCGCGACGAACGAGTCCAGGTCGTCCACCATCGCCGTGCGGGGAATGCCGGCGGCGGCGGCGATTCCCGCCAGGTCGCTGCCGGTCGCGGTCGCGGTGGGGAAGCCGCCGACCGAAAGCAAGCTCTCATTGTCGAACACCACATGGAGCAGATTCGGCGGATGGTAGCGG
>DATBTL010000419.1:0-32970 GCA_036559345.1 Chloroflexota bacterium
GGCGATGATTCCCGCCTCGCGTAGGGCTGCCGCGCTGCGGGCGATCCCGAGCCGTTCCACCGGATCGTTGGTCTCGGCCAGCCCGGCCGTGTCCACCAGGAAGATCGGGAGACCGTGGATGTCCACCGCCTCCTCGAGGGTATCGCGCGTGGTGCCGGGTATTTCGGTGACGATCGCCCGATCGCGGCGGAGCAAGGCATTGAGGAGGCTGGACTTGCCGACGTTCGGTTTCCCAGCCAGGACCACTCGCACCCCATCGCGGAGAATTGTCCCATGAGCCGCCCGTCGCAGGATCTCCTCTACCGCCAACCGAGCCTCGGCCACCGTTTCGGCTAAATCGGGCGCTGCCTGCTCGGGGAGATCCTCCTCCACGAAGTCGATGGTTGCCTCCAGATAGGCCAGGGCACCGGTTACCGCGTCCTCGATCGGGGCCAGGCGAAGGGCCAGCGCCCCGGTCAGGCCGCGGGCCGCGACCTGGGCGGCGGTAGCGGTCCGGGCCCGCACCAGGTCCATCACCGCCTCGGCCTGGGCCAGGTCCATCCGCCCATTGAGAAAGGCCCGGAGAGTGAACTCTCCCCGGTTGGCCAGACGGGCGCCCTCGCGTACGCAGCAGGAGAGTACCTGTTCCAGGACCATGGGACTGCCGTGGCAATGGAACTCCACCACGTCCTCGCCCGTGTATGAACGCGGCGCGGCCATCCAGCAACACAGACCCTGGTCGAGCAAGATGCCGGATGCCGGATCGCGGAGGCTCCCGTGGACCAATCGGTGGCTCTGGCGGCCGGCGCCACGACGCGAGGGAGTGAAGACGCGGTCTCCGATGGCGCGGGCCTGAGGGCCGCTCAGGCGAACGATCCCCACGCCGCCCTGGCCGGGAGGCGTGGCGATCGCCGCGATGGTATCGTCAGAGCCGAGCATACTCCCGGAGTCGGGCTTCCGCCTGTTCGCGGGTGGGAATGCCCTCGGTCCCCACCTGTTCTACATGGTAGGATGCCACCACGGCGGCGAAGCGCGCCGCGTCCACTGCATCCTCGGTCTCGTGGTAGCGGACGAGGAAGGCAGCCGAGAACACATCTCCGGCCCCGTTGGAATCGATCTCGGCCACTGGGAAGGCGCGCACGTGAGTGGCGCGCGCGTCCTCGTACACGGTCGCCCCGTGGCTACCGTCGGTGAGGACGACAATCTTATGTGTTTTCCGGTAGAGATCGATGACGCCCCGCTGATCACCGATGTCTTCCTCGCTCAGGAAGCTGATATGGACCGGAGGAGCCCATGCCAACATCTGGGCCGGATCGACGGGGGTGACGTGGCCGGTGGTCTGGTCCCAGCGGCGTAACCAACCCTGGACCGAGGCGCCCAGCAGGGAGTGATCGAACGAGGCCATCAGCTCGTGGTCCACCTCCTGGACCAACGGCCCGAAGTGGACGACCGGGATATGTCGCCAGGTCGGCGGAAGGTCGGAGGCGTGCAGGGTCTTGGCTACATCAGTGACAAACTGCTCACGCACTCCATTCTGATACTCGTGGCGGAATGTGCACCAAACCGGCGATGGGATGTTGCGCACCTCGATATCCGAAGGGATGACCAGACCGGGCGTTGATTCGGGCATGCTGGTGAGCACATGCACATGGGCCCCCAGTTGGTGCGCGGTGATGGCGGCGAACAGCGCCGTACCGCCGAACTCGGTCCCAATGGGCGTATGATCGACCGTGATGTGACCGACTACCAGGTAATCAAGAGGGGTTCCGCTCACCGTTCCGCCAGCCGAGGTCCTATGACCACGCAGCGGTTCGGCTCCTCGCCCGTGCTATTGGTGACCACCCAGGGACTGTTTTGCAGGGTCAGGTGAATAATCCGCCGTTCCGCCGCGGGCATAGGGTCAAGAGTGAGTTCCTGGCTGGTCTGCCGGACCTTTGCCGCCTGGCGGTTAGCGAGCGAACGAAGCGAGTCCTCGCGCCGCAGGCGATAATGCTCGACGTCGATCACCACTTTGCACCAGCGATCGACGCGCTTGCCGACGATCGAATTCACCAGGTACTGGAAGGCGCCCAGCGTGTCGCCATGCCGACCAATCAGCAGCCCGAGGTCGTCGCCCTGGATGTCGATGATCACTGGCTTTCCGGCGCTCCGCACCGTGGCCTGGGCATCAAGGCCAATATGGAGAATCAATTCCCGCACCACCTCCACCGCGACCTCGGCCACGATAGCAGGCTCGGTACGCAGCGCCTCGGGCTGCTCGTCGTCGTCTTCATTCTCGCTAACGGGCTGGCGAGCAGCGACGTGGACAATCGGATCGACTTCCGGCGCGGGCACCGCCGTGACTGGTTCGGGCAGTGGTTGCGTCTTGGGGGTAATCGGTCGGAACCTCGGTGAGGGAGGCGTCTGGTCAATCGTTGAGGATCGCTCGGCCGCGGTTGACGGTTGTGGGGCCCGGCGGGCCAGAATTGCCTTGGGCATGGCCAGGATGCGGGCATTCTCGCCGCCCATCCCCAGGAAGCCCTTGCTACCCTCACTGATCACGGTCACGTCGAGTTCACTCTCGGGCAAACCCAGCTTTTGCGCGGCCTCGGCGGTAGCCTCGGCGACTGACTTGGCGCTGACGGTAATACTCTGAGCCCCACGCTCGTTGGTCACTTCTTCGCTCCTTTTGCGCTCGGCTTCCCTCGTGAGACCCCTCGGCCATGCCGTGCCGCGTAGCGTTCCATCTTACTTTGGCTACTGGACGGGAGCAGCGGCTCGTCGGGTGCGGGCGCTTCCAGCCGCGGGGCGGGCGGAGCCTCCGCGGGGCGGGCGGGCCGCGCGGATTTGCCGCTGGCCGCGCCGGCCCCATTCGCGTCCGGCTTGCTCGCCGTCCCGGTCGAGGTGTTGGCGCCATTCGTGGCGGCGCTTTGGCGGGATGTAAATGCGCGCGCCATGCCCCCGCGGGCCAGATTGGCGGCGGGACTATACGAGGGGGCCACGTCACCGGGCATGGGGATGCTCATGGGTGACGTCCAGAGTGAACCCCAGCCGGAAATCAGGTATTGCATGATCATCATGATAATGTTGGAGGTTACCCAGTAGACCGCCAGGCCGGATGGGTATTGCCAGGCGAAGACCACAATCATCAGGGGCAGAAACTGCATGATCTGCTGCATCTGCCGCTGCTGCGGGTCACTGGTGGGCTGCAGCATCATTCGCTGCTGGATCCACTGCGTGATCCCAGCCACAATCGGCAGAATATGGTAGGCGTCCGGCTTGCCCAGATCCAGCCAGAGAAAATGGGCTGAATAGAGTTGGTAGTGCGCTAGGCCTTCCGCTTTGAGTACGGAGGCATTCTGGGCCAGGCTGCGGAGGACGAGGAACAGACTCCACAATATGGGGATTTGGATAAAAGGAAGCAAACAACCCAGGGCGGGGTTATGGTTGTGCTCCTTGTAGAGGGCCATTGTCTCGCGGGTCAGAGACTCGCGATCCTTCGCATGCCGTTTTTGCAGTTCCTTGATCTTGGGGCCCAATTCGGTCATCTTCCGCGAGGAACGGATCTGGATGACGTATAGCGGCGCCAGGATCCCGCGAATGATGATGGTGAACAGAATAATCGCCAGGCCATAGCTGAGCGTGGCGTCGGTTAAGGACGTGATCAACCACCGCAACAGATCCTGAAAGGGCAAAAAGACGTTAAAGATTTGCACCGAGGTGTTCTCCTACCAGAGCAGAGCGAGAGCCATCAAGGCACCGGGTCGTAGCCGCCCTTGCTCCAAGGGTGACAGCGCGCGAGGCGCCGAAGGGTTAACCAGAGACCGAATCGCGCTCCATGTCGCTCGATCGCCTCTTTGCCATAGGCCGAACAGGTCGGGTAAAACCGGCACGACGTGGGAATGAGAGCACTGACGCACCCCCGATACACATTGATCAAGGCTATAAGAAAATGCTTCATTCGCGACCATCCGGCGCTACGGCGCCGAGGCGCGGGCCAACAATCGCGCATGGCGAAGCTGTTGGGCCAGCGCTCCGGAGAGGGCGGCAAATTGCTGATTCGCGAGAGCCGGCCTGCTGATTATCACCACATCGTAGCCAGGAGCCAGGCGCGGCAATTGGGCGCGCATGGCCTCGCGCAACCGCCGGCGCACCAGGTTGCGTACATGCGCCTTCCCCACCCGTTTACTTACTTTAAAGCCAACCCGGCTCACCGTTCCTCCGTTCGGGACCGCCGTCACCACCAACCAGGGGTGGGACCACGCCCGGCCTTCTCGCCGTACACGCGCGAAATCGCTGGATAGCCGAAGCCGATGCTCGCGAGGCAACATCTTGCCGGCACTATATGGTTAGCGAGTGGCGTCCCTTCAGCCTACGGGCCTTCAGTACGCGCCTTCCATTCGCGGTTGCCATGCGGGCCCGGAAGCCGTGCTTTCGGCGTCGTTTGATTTTCTTGGGCTGCCACGTTCGTTTCATGAATGCTAGCGTTCCCCTCTTAATTCATCACGTCAAGTATAGCAAAGGCCCTCGTTCATGGCCTCAACGATTATAGCGTCAAGTGGGCCATGCGGCGCAAGCGGGGGCCACCAGCCCCTACCACCAACTGGAATAGCGCTCCTCGGCCCATGGATCTCCCCGCATATGATATCCGTTTCGCTCCCAGAATCCAGGATCATCGTGGTCCAGGAACTCCAGGCCCCGCACCCACTTTACACTCTTCCAGAAATAGAGGTGGGGCACGACCAGGCGGAGGGGCCAGCCATGCTCATCGGTCAGTTCTTCCCCGTTATGTAGCCGGGCGAACAGATTCTCTTCCCGATCGAAGTCTCCGAGGGCCAGGTTCGCGGTAAATCCATGCTCGGCGTGCACCATGACGTGGGTAGCCTCCGGTTTGAGCTTGACGCGCGCCAGCACGTCCCGAACAGAGACGCCCTCCCAGTTGTTGTCCAGCTTGGTCCAGCGGGTGACACAGTGGATATCGTTCTTCCGGGCGGAAACAGGGAGGGCAAGCCACTCCTCCCAGGTCCAGCTTACCGGTGCCTCGACCAGTCCACTTACCTCGAAGCGCCATTTTTTCAGATCAACGCGGGGTACGCTCCCGTACTGCAACACCGGCCACTTTACCGTCAGTTGCTGGCCTGGGGGAATCCGCGCCGCGATCTCTGGCGCCACCTGAGTACGGTTGAACAGGGACATTGCTTTTCTCCAGGGCAAGACGAATGACACACGAGATTGTTTCCCTTGAACATAACATGGTTGTCGCGTGGAACCTAGAGCCACTACCCTAAGGGGGCGCACCTCGGATTCGCGGAGGGGAGTCTTACAGGCTAGGGGCGCGGGTCTCCAGGTCCGCTTGGTTCGGTGACGGATCGTCATTGGGGTGGCGCGGTGGATACCGGAGCTTGGTCGCGCAAGCGGGCCCGGAGACCCGCGCCCCTAGCCGCACCCTTGACCATTGGGAAGGAAACGGATGGCCGGCGTATTTGGATCGGAGGGCGACCCGTTGGCGATCGCGGACATGACGAAATCCACCACGCCGGCGGCAGATCCTATGGTGGCGGATCTTCCCTGGGGCGCCGCGATGATCGCCACGGTCTGCGTCTATTACGCGGTTAGCTCGCTCGCTCTCAGCCTGGCCTTCCTGGTGCTCCTGGCCTATCTCTGCTGGCGCCGGACCAGCCTGGCGGTCAGTCTGATTCCCCTGGCCATTCCTTACTATTTGGTGCCCAAGCACCTCCATAGGCATCTCGATTTTTCCCTGGGCGAGACGGTTATCGTGCTCTGCGGGATTCTCGTAGCCCTCAAGCTCCTGCTCGGCTTGCGCGATCTCCCGCCGGGCGTTTCCTTGCGCCGCTACCTGCTTCCGGATACTCCCTTCCTCTGGCCGGCGCTGGTGTTTCTGGCCGCCGCTACCCTGGCATCGTTGGCGGCTCAGTTTCCCACGGTCGCGCACCGCCAGTATCGCCTGGTGGTGCTGGAACCCCTCCTGTTCTTTTGGCTGGTTCTCCAGACCCTCCGAGGACCCGACGGGGCGGTTCGCCTGCTCCTGTCCTTGATCGGCTCAGCCCTCGTGGTGGCGGGGATGGCTGTGGTGGAGATTGTCTTCCGCTCCCAGGACTTGGTCCTGGCCGCCAATGTGGGTGGGGCGCCCCAGCATTTGGTACAGGCAGTCTTCAAGGACCAGAACAGTCTCGCCCTCCTCCTCGATCATGCCCTGCCCGCCGCGCTTGCCCTCGCCTTGCTGCCGGGCTGGGTCGGCATATGGGCCAGGGGTCGGCAGGCGGCGCCAGGGGCAATGGCGGCTCGAATCGGTCTGTTGGCGGTCTCGGCCTTCCTGCTCTACATCCTCTACCGGACTGGCTCACGGGGGGGCGAACTGACCGCCGCGATCTGCGTCCTTCTCGTATTCGTGTATTGGCAGCGGGAACGGCCGTGGCTGATCGGCGCCGGCGCGGTCGTCGTGGCGCTGGCGGCCCTGGTCGAACGGCACAGGCTGGAAATCTTCGCCGGCAGCGGCCATGGACTCAGCAATCTGGCCCACACCTCGATCTGGCAATCGGCCTTGAACATGATCCGCGACCATCCGATCCTCGGGGTAGGGCCGGACAATTTCCTCTACTACTACTCCAACGACAGCACCTGCGCTCCGGGCCACATCGCGCACTGGTATTACGTGCAGGCCGGGACGAACTTTGAGCGTTGCATATCCCACCCCCACAATCTGTTCCTCGACTTCTGGCTTAGCACGGGAGTGGTGGGGCTGGCGGCGGCCCTGTGGCTGATCGGGCTCTTCGCGTTCCTCGGGGTGCGCGGCTGGCTGGCCGCGCCCGCCCAGTGGAGCGGACCCTTGCTAGGGGCGCTCCTCGTGATGGTGGCGATAGTCGTCCACGGGGAAGTGGACAACTCCTACTTCCTGCCCGATCTCTCGGTCATTTTCTGGCTCTGTCTGGGGGTGGCGAGCCTTTGGGAGCGGCGGGTCGCCTAGAAGGTGGTATTGAACTGCTTGTTCAGGTAGTTCGCCAGGGAATCGATGGCGTGGGACGCCGTGGGGTAGACGGTGACAAAGGCAATTACCCCGATGGCCGCCACGATCAGGAACTCCATCAATACCAGGGTCTCTTCCGAGAGCACCGTGTTCCGGAGCCCGTCGAACAATTGCTCGAACGGCGACGCGCGCCGTACGCGCACCGCCGGGGTTGCCGGGACGCGCACGCGCACCTTGGGGGCCGGTGGCGCCGGTAGCGACTGCGGCTCGTCGGGCACCGGGGTTGGGGACGTGGACATACCTTGCTTTCCTCCAATGTGGTCGATGCGTGCCGACCCGCCCTATTCTATCAGCTTTCCCACATGCGAAGAAGTCCATGCCTCAATGGAGTCACAATCCAGGGGCGCGGGTCTCCAGGCCCGCTTCGGCGATCAACCGCCTACCTCCACCGTGCTACCCCGATGCCGATCCGTGGCCGAAACGAGCGGGCCTGGAGACCCGCGCCCCAAAATGCATGCCTTCCGACACATGCGAAGAAGTCCACGCCTCAACGCTGAGGTAGGAGAACCGCCATCGCTACTCCCTGGGCAACGACCAACCCCGCGCGCTGGCGATCCTGCATGGGAGCTTCCCTGGCCTCCAGACTGAACGCTTTGCCCGCTCCGTCGATCCCTTCAATGCTCGACCGCTCGTCCACCGAGAACACCGTTACCAGTGAACCAGTCTTATCGCCGAGCTTGAACGCCTTGACTCCGGCGCCGTCGCGTCCTTGCAGCGGATAATCGCCGATCAGGGTGCGGCGGCCGACACCGGTCGCGGTGAGGGCCAGGACCGCCAGGCCCCGCACAAGTGGGGAGCCGGATAGGACATGATCGCCGCTATCTAGCTTGATCGCCCGTACCCCTCCGGCGACCCGACCGGTCGGACGAACGTCCGAGGCGGCAAAGCGAATCGCTTTCCCGAGTGCCGTATGGAGAAGGATCTCGGCGTCTCCCTCGCCCACGTCCACCCCCACCAACCGATCACCGTCGTCCAGCCGTAGGGCCGCCAGGGGAGCTTGGCGTGCGTGGGCATATTCCGCCAGCTGGGTGCGCTTGACCTGGCCCCGCGCGGTCGCCAGAACCAGCCATTGCGGGGCCTCGGCGCCCGAAGCCACCATGGCCACGATCTCGTCTCCAGCGTCCAGGTCCACCAGGGAGGCGACAGGCACCCCATGCTCGCTGCGCCTGGCGACCGCCGCCACCTTGTGGGCCGCGATCCCGAAGCAGGAGCCCCTGGCGCTAAAGAGGAGCAGCATATCGCGAGTGTTACAGCTAAGATACTGGCGTGGCACCTCGCGAGCGCTGCCCCGGCCGCCGAACTGGTCAAGGCGTTTGATTGTGCCGTCCATCCCCAGGGCCACCACGGTGGCCTGGTTTGGCAGAAGCTCATCGATACTCAATGGCACGTCCGCCGCATCGTCAATAATTCTGGTGCGCCGCTCATCGCCAAACCGGGTCTGCAGGTCGCGCAATTCGCCGATCATCAGATCGAGGATACGCCGAGGAGAATTGAGGATCGCCTCCAGATCCCGCACCTGCTTTTGCACCTCGCGGTGTTCATCCAGGATCTTCTTCCGTTCCAGAGCCGAGAGGCGGGCCAGCCGCATATCGAGAATGGCCCGCGCCTGCGTGGGGGTGAGGGCCAGGTGTTCCACCAGCGCCTTGGTGGCGGCGTCGGTGGAGTGCGCGGCCCGGATCAGGCTGATCACGGTGTCCAGGGCGCCCAGGGCCTTGTGGAAGCCTTCCAGCACATGGAGCCGGCTGCTGGCCTCGTCCAGGTCGAACTGAGTGCGGGCGGTGATGACGTGCTTCCGGTGCTCGATGAACAGGTTGAGCGATCGTTTGATCGATAACTGGTGAGGGCTGCCGTCCACCAGACCGAGCATGTTGATGCCGAAGGTAATCTGCAGGTTGGTTTTGTGGTAGAGCGTCTTGAGGACGGCGGCGGCGGTGGCGTCTCGCTTGATCTCGATGGCGATCCGCATCCCCGTCCGGTCGGATTCGTCGCGCAGGGCGGAAATGCCATCCAGCTTCCGCTCGCGGACCAGATCGGAGATCGATTCGATCAGTTGCGACTTTTTCACCTGATAAGGGATCTCCGTGATCGCGATGGTCTGCCGCCCCTTCCCATCGTCCTCAATCGCGGCGATTCCGCGGAGAAGGATCCGGCCCTGGCCGGTGGCATAGGCGCGGTCGATCCCTTCGCGGCCCACGATCATCCCGCCGGTGGGGAAATCGGGTCCGGGAAGGATAGCGATCAGATCATCGGCGGCGGTATCTGGGTGCGTAGCCAGGGTGATGATCGCGTCGCACACCTCGCGCAGATTATGGGGCGGGACGTTGGTGGCCATCCCCACCGCGATCCCATCGGCTCCGTTCAGGAGGAACAGCGGCACCTTGGCCGGAAGCACGGTCGGTTCACGCATTGAGCCGTCAAAGTTGTCGGCGAAGGCAACCGTGTTCTTATCCAAATCCGCGAGCAATTCCTCGGCCAGGGCGGTGAGACGGACCTCGGTGTAGCGCATGGCGGCCGGGTTATCGCCGTCGATGGAGCCGAAATTACCCTGGCCGTCCACCAATGGGTAGCGGACACTGAAGTCCTGGGCCAGACGGACCAGGGCATCGTACACCGCCTGCTCGCCATGCGGATGGTACTTACCGAGCACGTCTCCCACCACGCGGGCGCTCTTTTTGTAGGCGGCGTCGTGACGCATCCCCAGTTCGTGCATGCCGAAAAGAACCCGGCGTTGCACCGGTTTGAGCCCATCGCGAACGTCGGGCAGGGCGCGCGAGGTGATCACGCTCATCGCGTAATCGACGTACGACTCGCGCATCTTTTGGTCGAGGTCGATATCGACAATCGAGAGGGCGGGTGCTTCGGCCATGGTCTTCCTCACACGTCCAGGTTGCGCGCCGCGTGGGCGTGCGTTTCGATGAACTTCTTCCGGGGCGGCACGGCGCTGCCCATCAGCATGCTGAAGGTCTCATCCAGATGCACCAGATCCTCCGCCCGCACCTTGAGCAGGGTACGGGTGGCCGGATTCATGGTGGTGGTCCACAGCTGGTCCGGGGTCATTTCGCCCAGGCCCTTGTAGCGTTGGATCTCCACCTTTTGTTTCCCGGCCTTCTTCACCAAAGCCTGGCGCTGGGCCTCGTTATAGACCCAGTGCGACTCCTTGGCGAAGGTAATCTTGTAGAGAGGCGGCTGGGCCATGTACAGGCGCTGCTCGCTCATCAATTGCGGCATGTGGCGGAATATCAGGGTGAGCAGGAGAGTGGTAATGTGGGCCCCGTCCACGTCGGCGTCGGTCATCAGAATCAGCCGCCCATAGCGGAGGCGCGCCAGGTCGAAGCCATGGCCAATCCCGGTGCCCAGCGCTGTCACCAGCGACTTGATCGCGTCGCTCTCCAGCATCCGCTCCACCGAGGTCTTTTCCACGTTAAGGATCTTCCCTCGAAGGGGGAGAATGGCCTGGAAACGGCGGTCTCGCCCTTGTTTGGCCGAGCCGCCGGCTGAATCCCCCTCGACGACGAAGAGTTCGCATTTTTCGGGGTCGCGCTCCTGGCAGTCCGCCAGCTTACCGGGGAGGGTGCTGATCGCCAGTGGATCCTTCCGGACCACCAGATCACGGGCCTTCCGGGCCGCCTCGCGGGCGCGGGCGCTGAGCCAGCACTTCTCCACGATTTTCTTGATGTCGTTCGGCGACCGGTCAAAGTGGGCGAGCAGTCCTTCGGCCAGCGCCCCGTCCACCTGGCTGCGGACCTCGCTGTTGCCCAGTTTGCTCTTGGTTTGCCCTTCGAATTCGGGCTCGGGGAGACGGATGGAGATCACGGCGCTCAGGCCCTCGCGCACATCGTCGCCGGTCAGACTGGCGTCCTTGGTTAGCACCCCGAGCTTCCGGCCCAGATCGTTGAGGACGCGGGTGAGGGCGCCGCGGAAGCCGGTGAGATGCGTGCCGCCCTCGACCGTGTGGATGGCGTTCGCATAGGTGAATACGGTCTCATTGAAGGTGTCGTTGTATTGGAGGGCGATGTCCACTTGAGTCGGGCCGGCGGTCCGGCTGATCGTGATCGGCGGATGGAGGACAGTCCGGTTCGCGTTCAAATGGCGGACATAGCTGGTGATTCCGCCCTCGAAGTAGAAGGTGCGGGAACTGGCGGGCTCCACGCGCTCATCAATGATCTGGGCCGTCAGGCCGGGGTTGAGGTAGCAACATTCACGGAGCCGGGCCCGGATCAGGTCGAGACGCCAGTCGAGATCGCCAAAGACCTTCCGCTCGGCCCAAAAGCTGATCTCGGTTCCCGTATCGTCCGATCGTCCGACCCGCTTTACGTCCTCACTGGGTTTCCCCTGATCGTACTCCTGCCGATACCGAGCCCCATTCCGACGGATTTCCGCCACCAAGCGCGAGGAGAGGGCGTTGACCACCGAGAGGCCCACCCCATGAAGCCCGCCGGAGACGCTGTAACTCCCGGCGCCGAACTTGCCCCCGGCGTGCAGAACGGTGAGGGCCACTTCCAGACCACTCTTCCCCGTCTTATGCTTGTCCACGGGAATGCCGCGTCCAAAGTCCCGTACGGTCACGCCGCCATCGGCGCGGAGGGTGACCACCACCTGATCGCCAAAGCCGGCCATGAACTCATCGACCGAATTGTCGACGATTTCCCAGAGAAGATGATGCATGCCGCGGTAGTCGGTGCTGCCGATATACATGCCGGGGCGGCGCCGCACCCCATCCAGCCCCTCCAGGATCTGGATCTGATTGGCGTTATAATCAACGGCCATGACAGCGCATCCCTCTCAACAATAGAACAATTGTCCAACTTTACGTTCCTATGATCGCACGCCGCGGGCCGGTCGTCAAGACGCGGTGGGGATGATTCGCCCAGCGATCGCCGTAAAATGGCCAACACCATACATGCCGCCTAACGATAGCATGTTTATGGGCGTCGATGAGGGTGGATCGGGGATGTGGTCCGCTTCCGTGCTTCAGGAAGGGGCGGCAAACCGCATCTTTTAAGAGAACGCCGTGCTCACGAAGTAGCTGTTCTTCGAGACCAGCCCACGCTGGGCGACGTCGACGATGGTCATGGTGTCGGTTGGGGTTTTGGTGGTGAAGCGCTTTTGCACGTACATGCCGACCGGCGGGGCGAAGAACAGCGAACAGAGCGAGGCCAGCACGGCCCGACTATAGCGGTTCCGTTTGGGGGGGATCTCGCCCGCCAGCACCGAGGAGATCCCGGCCATCATCCCCGCTACCGCCAGGTTGGTGCCACAGCGCGGGTGGATCGCCATTTCCGGTTCCCCGTTCCGGAGCCGCTGCAGGGCTTCGGCGGCGCACTCACGGAGGTCCTCCATCTCCAACTGCCCGTAGACATAGAAACCGTTGGCGGTGGATCGTCCGCGGAGCATGATCCGCGGATTCCGTTGGGTCAAGAGCGAGATGGTGGCGTGCTCGAGCGCGTGATTCTGACGAACCCTTGGACCAAGGAGCATCTGCTCCACTACGTCCTGTACTTTACTCATGAATCCCAGAATACCTCTCTCCGTGCGTCCCTAGGGCGCCGGGTAACGCAGGACTCTTGTATTGCCCGCGTCGTTGACTAATATCGTGTTGCCCGTGCTTGCCACGGCCGCGGGCCCTCTGAGCTGCGATAGTCCGGTTCCCAGGCCACCCCAGGCGAACTCCGGCACGCCGCGGTTGGAATAGACCAGGATGCGCGATCCGGTCTGATCGGGAACGAGCACCCGATCCTGGCTGTCCACCGCGATCTGCGGGCGGTCACCGGTGCCTCCCTGCCAGGCTGGGATTGTGAACGTGGCGAGCGGCTGGCCGGTGGAACTCAGTTCCTGCACCCTTTGATTCCAGTAATCGGCCACGAAGACGTGGCCGTGGCTGTCGATCGCTACGCTGGAGGGCTCATTGAACTGGCCGAGAAGCGTGCCGGCGCTCCCGAAGGATAGGACGAACTTCCCGGTAGGATCGAATACCTGGATCCGCCGATGGCCGGTATCCGCGACATAGATGTTCCCGTTCGAAGCGATGGCGATTCCGCGCGGGCCATAGAAGTCGTTGGGCTTAAGGTTGGTTTGGTTCAAGTTACCCTGGCCCCAGGAACGAATGAAGATGCCGGAGGGTGAGAACTCCTCCACCCGTTCGCCCCAGGTATCGGTGGCATAGATGTTCCCGTTAGCGGCCACGGCAATTCCTCCGACCGCCGGCGAATACTGGGCATTGAACTTGCCGGGCCCGGTTCCGGGACCACCGATGGTCCGAAGGAGCTTGCCGCTGGGCGACAGCACCACGATTCGGTGCCCCTGAAGGTCGCCCACCAGGGTGTCTCCCTGCTGGTCAATGGCGACCGGACCAGGGCTGGTGAAGGAGCCGGCCGCCACCCCGCCCTGGCCAAAGGCCGTGGTGGCCGTGACGGCGCGCAGCTTGCCCACGAACGGATCCGCCTGCTGCTGAGCCGCCAGTTGCTGCTGGGCCATTTTTTGGAACCTGGGCGAGAGATATTGCACGTACTTCTTGGCGACCAAGAAGTAGAAGTCGGTTTGGTTGCCATAGTTATCCCAGGCGGTAGGAGTGAAGGGGCGGCGCTGGACCTCCCACTGCAGGACATGGCCCCAGGTGCTTGGGCTCACCAGATCCTTGAGGAAATAGCCAACCCGCTGGAGCCGTGAGTCGAGCTTTCCCTTGGAGTTGAACCGATCCGCATAGGCGTACTTATATTCCTCGGGATTCCACCAGCGGAGTTTCTCGTGGAAGGCCACATAATTGTTGGCCAGCGAGGTCGCCAGGGCTGGATAATTCGTGTCGCTTACCAGGAGGACGGGCTGGGTGGGGAGGCCATACTGGGCCACCGCGCCGTAATTGTAGGCGATGTTCCACAGGCTCGGTTCCCGCAGGTAAAAAGCCCAGGGCCACACGTCATCGCCATCTACCTTGACCGGCAGCGCTGTCCCGTAGTGGGCTTGCAGCCTCTGCATTTCGCTGTAGACGTCCGGCACGTCCTGGGTAGTCTGGACGTACACCATGTATTCAACCGGGTTCGCCCCGTTGACATAGGCCAGGGTGAAGGAGTTATGAAGGGTGAACACCCCAGTCACCACAGCCGCCGCGATTGCCACGTACCGCAGCCACCGTTTGGCGTGAGTGATCGACACATAGAGGCCGATGGCGGCCAGGGTAGCCAGCGGCACTACCAGATGCAGCGAGTTCCAGGGCATTTTCTCCGAGGCGTAGCCGTAGAGAATGAAGGTGGCGACGGTCCACCAGAGGAGGAACAAATTGACCATCGTGCGACGGCGGCGGAGAATGAACACCGCCCCAATGATCCCAAAGGGGACAATGGTCCACTCATATAACGGGATGACCAATAAGTAGTAAAACCACGGCTGCCCGCCGCGGGCCACCAATTGCTGCTCCTGCCAGTACTGGAGGCCGCCCAGCAAGCCGTCCGGGCTATACGAATAGGGCTTGCCGGGTGGCTGGCCGGGAATGTCCACCGTGGTCTTTACGATTTCGCTCCCTGGCTTGAAAGACCAGGTGGCGGGATCGCCGATCGGCCAGTACAACAGGACAAACATGAGAACGATGATCGAGCCGGCAATCGCCCATGCCTGCCAGGGGGCGGCGCGCAGAGCATCGGCCACCATGCCGGATTTGGGACTGGCCCAGATCTGAATCAGGAGTACCACGACAATCACCAGAGCGCCCAGCACGGCGATGCCCAATTGATGGCCGAGGGCGCCGGCTGCCATCAGGGCGACCCCGACGGCGGGACCGGACCACCAGGCCCCCTCGACCAGTTCCAGGGCCAGTTGGGCCGCGATAAAGGCGCCCAGGACGGCGGAAGTGAGATAGATACTCTCCTTGGCGGCGTAGGCCATGATAAACGCGGTGGCGATCACGTAGAGCCAGCGATAATGAAGGGCCCGCCCTTCCCGATGGTCCAGCACGAAGCGGAGGATCGAGACCACCAGCAAGAGCGTGAAGAGCGCGTACTGCATATCCTCGCGGGCGAAGCGGGAGAAGTAGAGCGTGATCGGGGAAAGGCAGAGCATGGTCATCAGGATATAAGTGGTCCAGCGCCCAAGCTGCCGATAGAGGATAAGGGGCACCGCGATCAGGGCCGTACCGCAGGTGACGGACCACAAACGCGCGGTGAATGGGCTGGAGCCGAAGAGGGCGTAGAAGAACGCGATCATGTGGAATTGCAGCGGCCCATGCATCATCGGATCGTAGTGATATTCGGGGTTGGCCCGGCCCATCAGATACCACGAGTAGGTAGCGTGCAGGCTTTCATCGTGATGCAGCGGCCGGTCGCCCAGAACCACCAGGCGCAGGAAGAGACCGCCAATAATCAGGAAGGCGATGATCGCCACGTCGAGAGGCGGAAGCGCGGGGAGTGGGAAGGCACGGGTAAAGGGGTTCCGGTCGGTGTGTTCCGTGGCGCGCGGAAACTCAGGTGAAGGGGCGACGGCAGCCCGCAGCCGCGTCGCGGGGTTGGTGTTCATTCGGCGAGCCTCCGTCGCGGTATTCCCCAGATTCAGGCACACCATACCGGTGACGCTAGCCACCCGTCAAGCTGAAAGCCGCGCGCCGTTATGCCTTGCGCGAACCTAATCAAAGCCGCCCCTCGTGGCATACTACGGAGAGGGAGATACGCTGGATTCCCCAAACCGGGGTGAAAGTATGGCTGATGGCGACAATAACTCGATTGGCACCCGCTGCCCATAGACTAGGATACCTGGAGATTGAAGTCGATGGGATACTTGTGGGATCGATCCCCGATCGGCTGGTGGAGGAGCGCGGCCTGGCGCGCGGACAGGAGCTGGACGAGACCGAGTTGGCCGAGTTGCGGGCGGCCGCGAGGATTGGCGAGGCGGTGACGGTCGCCAACCGCTTCCTCGCCCATCGTCCTCGCTCATCGGCCGAGGTACGATCCCGTTTGCGACGTGAACGGTTCGATCCGGAGGTCATTGACGCCTGTCTGGAAGAGTTGGAGCGCCAGGGGTTGCTGGACGATCGCCGATTCGCGGCCATGTGGGTAGAAAATCGGGTCACCTTCAGTCCGCGATCCACCCGGTCGCTGGAGCAGGAACTGCGCCAGAAGGGCATCGACCGCGGCCTGGCCGAGGAGACGGTGGCCGATACCGACACCGGCGGCGATGCCGATCTTGCCTTGCAAGCGGGACGCCGCCGCCTCCATGCCATGTCCAGACTGGACGAGGAGACCTTTAAGCGGCGGATGGGCGGATTTCTCGCCAGGCGCGGATTCAACTATGAGGCGGCATCGGCGGCAATCGCCCAGTTATGGGCGGAGCGGGACGGGAATCCCTGAAGCGGTGCATGAGCGCCTTGTGTGTAGGACCGCCCGTGTGGGACACTTGGGAGAACTGAGTTTCGGTTCCCTCCGTCCCGAGCGTACGGGGTATCGGGGCCATGGGTCATCTCATTCCCCAAGAGGCAATCGCGAGTGATCATCATTCTGAAGATTGGGAGCGCCGCCGCCGATCGCGACTATGTCGTCTCGCGGCTCACTGATTTGGGTTTCGCTACCAACGTCTCGGGTACCGAGCACACGGTCATTGGGGCGATAGGCGTCCCTGAAAGCCGGAAGGCGGTACTTGCGGAAGCTCTGGGGGCCCTGGAGTGCGTGGAGCGGGTGGTGCCGATCACCTCGCGCTACAAATTGGCCAGCCGGCAGTTTCAGGCAGAGTCCACCATCGTCAAAGTGGGCTCCGTGGAGATAGGCGGGCCGCGCGTGGCGGTGATGGCGGGCCCCTGCTCGGTGGAGACCCGAGAGCAGGTACTGAGTACGGCCGAGGCGGTCGCGGCTGCTGGGGCCACGATCCTCCGGGGTGGGGCCTATAAGCCGCGCACCTCGCCGTACGATTTCCAGGGTCATGGCGAGGACGGGTTGAAAATTCTGGCCGAGGCGCGAGACCGTTTCGGTCTGGCCATTGTAACCGAGGTGCTCGACCCGCATGACGTAGAGCTGGTGTCGTCCTATGCCGACCTGTTGCAGATCGGGGCCCGCAACATGCAGAACTACGCCCTCCTGCGTGAGGCCGGCCGCTCCGACAAGCCCGTTATGGTCAAGCGTGGGGGCATGTATCCCACGATCGAGAATTGGCTGCTGGCCGCCGAGTACGTGCTGAGCGAAGGCAACCGGGGCGTGATGCTCTGTGAACGAGGGCTCCCGGTGATGGACGATGCCGGGCTCCGGCGGAATCTGCTGGACCTGACGGCGGTGCCGATTATCAAGGAGTTGAGTCATTTGCCCGTCGTCGTGGACCCCAGTCACGGGACCGGCCGGCATGCCCTGGTCAGCGTGATGTCGAAGGGCGCGGTGGCGGTCGGGGCGGATAGCTTGATGATTGAGGTGCATCCGCATCCCGACCAAGCATGGTCCGACGGGCCCCAATCACTCCGTCCCGAAGCCTTCGCGCAACTTATGCGTGAACTGCCGGCGGTGGTCGCCGCCGTGGGGCGGACTCTCTAATCATGGCCTCGCTGCCTAGCAACCAGCCGGGGCCTCTTCTGGTGGGGCCTTCCGAACCGGTTCCCTCGTCGAGAAGAGATCCCGGCTCCCCGTGGGCGCCGGGGTTCGTTGAGGCGCCAATCTGGCGCTATGCGTTCCTGGCCCTCTGCGTGGCCGCTCTCCTCGGCACCGCCGGCCTCTATCTCCTTAGCCTCACCAATTACCTGAGCGTCGAGGGAGACAACGCGGTCTACATCATTCTGGCCAAGGCCATGGCCACGGGCCACGGGTATACGGACATCCAGGGGCCGGCGCCCCGAATCGAGGCCCAGTATCCGTTTTTGTTCCCTGTATTCCTCACGCCTATCGTTTTCGCCTTTGGCGCCGGGGCCTTCCTTTTGATGGAGTTGGTGGTAACGCTTTTCGCCCTGGGCGCCTTCGTGGTCTGCTTTTTCCTGTTTCGGCGTTGGCTGGGCTCCGCTCCCCTGGCCCTGGTGGTCACCGTGGCGGCCGCCACATCGAGTCTGATCTGGTCTTACTCCCATAAAGTCCTGACCGAGATTCCCTATCTCTTCTTCACCGTGGTTGCCTGCTGGTTCGCCACCGTCTACGCGGAGGAAGACAATCCCTATACCCGCGCCGGCCTCCTCGCCGCCGCGGCCACGGCGGCCGCTTTTCTTACGCGAACGATTGGGATGAGTCTGTGCGTGGCCCTGCCGCTCTTCCTGCTGTTCGCGGCTCCGTTGCCTACCGAACGGACCGAATGGTGGAAGCGGATCCAGAAAGTGTTGCTCACCGGAGCGGTGCTGGTGGTGACGGCGGGGGCGTGGACGCTTCGGAACCGGATGGCCTTCTCCGGCCAGGGTCATAACTATATTGGGCAGTTTTTTCTCAAGCAGGCCTATGTGCCGGACGCCGGGAAGGTGAGCAGCAGCGAGTTGTTCAGTCGCGTAAGAGAGAATTTCGCCTACTACGCGCGGGAGTTTCAGCACATGCTCCTGGGTAGCGGCTGGGATGGGGTTTTTATCCTCGGCAGCATCTCGCTCCTGCTCCTCGTGGTCTGTCTTGGCGGCTTTATCTATGCGCTGGCGGCGCGGCGGACCCTGGCCGAACCGTACATGATCCTCTATGTGCTGATCGTGCTGCTGTGGCCCTGGAAGGACCTTCGCTTCGCCGTACCGGTGCTGCCGTTCCTGGTGTACTATTTCGCGCAAGCGGTCAGCTTGCTGGCCTCGCTTCCCTGGCGCCTGAGAAAGATCGACCCGCGGCTGATCGCCACGGTGATACTGATCCCCATTTTTGGCCGTTCGGGGTATCTGACCCTGCGCACGGCACAGGCGGACCACCACGCCGGCTATCACTACGAGGTGGGTAGGCTGGGGGAGTGGCGTGCCTACGCGGACTGGCGTGATTTCCACGCGGCCGCGATCTGGCTGGAACAGAATGCGCCCAGTGGCAGCACGGTGATCAACCGCAGCCCCAATCTGTTCTACCTGTGGACGGGACTGGCGTCCCGTAACTACCCCTACATCTTTAATCTGCAGGCCATGATGCACGATTTGGGCAGCGACCACCGCGATTTTGTGATCTATGATGACTTCGACTGGACCTACACCACCAAGCAGTACCTGCGGCCCGTGATCAAGCGGTATCCGAGCCATTTCCAAGCGGTGGCGCACTTCCACGGAACAGTAGTCTATGAAGTGCTCAAGGGCAAGAGTGTTGGCAAACACGGTTGAGATGGAGGCGGAAGCCGTGGACCAGCGGATCCGCGTGTTGGTGGCCAAGCCAGGCCTGGATGGGCATGATCGGGGCGCCAAGGTGATTGCCCACGCCTTGAAAGACGCGGGCATGGAGGTCGTGTACACGGGCTTGCGCCAAACACCCGAGCAGATTGTCAGCGCGGCCATCCAGGAAGACGTCGGCGTCGTATGCCTCAGCATTCTGTCCGGCGCTCATCTGACCTTGTTGCCCCGAGTGGCGGAGTTACTGCGGGCACGACAAGCCGAGGACGTGCTCATTCTGGCCGGCGGCACCATTCCGGCGTCCGATATTCCCCATCTGATCGCGGCTGGGGTCGCCGCGGTCTTCACCCCGGGTACCAACACCAGGGATGTTATTCGCTATATCCAGGAACACGCTCCCACTCGTGCCTGAGTGAGACGCCACCCCCAGCCCGCCTGTGTGAGGGGAACAGGCGCGGTGGATTCCTCAACGGGGCTGGGGGCAGGCGGTGCCCACGCGCTTGGTCGACTCCTAGATACCAGTCTTGTAGATAGAGAACCAGTTATTGCCGATTTTCTCGTGGCCCGCCCGCTCCAGGGCGGAACCACCATTGATCGACTTGGGATCCACTGGCTCCCACTCTTCGGACTCGCTCGATTTCCGGAACGCCTTGCCCGCTGTCTTGTTGATCGCGATGAGCGCCGACGCGCCCTTGCCCTTCTGTTCCTTCATGGTATGAACCCTCCATGAACTGTATTGCTCCACCGCCACAATAGTATAACTTAGCTGTGACTAGTTGTCCAAGGTACATCATCTCTTTTTTTGAGACTTAGGTCTCACCAAGCTTGGAAGGGGATATTTCATGCGCAACGGACAGATCGCGGCCGGCTTACGCGAGATCGCCGACTTGCTGGAAATGACCGAGGACAATGTGTTCCGCATTCGGGCCTATCGGCGGGCCGCCGAGGCCGTGGAGTCGATGGCCGAGCCGGTGGCCGCCGCGCTAGCCCGCGATCCCAAGGGAGTGGCGGGGGTGGGCGCGGGAATCGCCGACCATATCAAAGAACTGGAGGCTACGGGCACCACGCAGCTGGCCGCCGATTTGCACCAGCGGTTTCCAGAGAGCGTGGTTGCTCTTCTCCAAGTGCCGGGGATGGGGCCGAAGCTGGCGGCCCGAGTCTACCAGGAGTTGGGGGTGACCAGCGTGGCGGAACTCGAGGCGGCGGCAACGGATGGTCGCTTGGCCGGGCTCTCCAGGGTCGGAGCCAAATCGGCGGCCAATATCCTTCGCAATATCGCGGCCTTCAAGGAGCACGGGGCTCGGATGTCACTCGGAGAGGCGTGGAGCCGGGTCTCGGCGGTGATGGCCGCGCTCAACGCGGCCGGAGGAGTGCGGCGCCTCACGGTGGCGGGCAGCGCGCGACGATATCAGGATACGGTGGGTGACCTGGACCTGGTGGGGGTAGCGGACGAGCCGTTGGCGGTGATGGATGTGTTGGTCAATCTTCCCGAGGTCGAGCGTGTCCTGGGCCACGGCCCCACGAAATCAAGCGTGATTCTTTCGGGCGGCAGACAATTGGATCTCAGGCTCGTGGAACCGGAGGATTTCGGTTCGCTTCTCCAGCATTTCACGGGGAGCAAACAACACAATATCCAGTTGCGGGAATACGCGGTGGCTCGCGGACTGAAGATCTCCGAATATGGGATCGAGGAGGTAGCTACTGGGGTCACGCGGCGATTCGAGACCGAGGAGGCGTTCTACGCCGCCCTCGACCTTCAGTTTATTCCGGTGGAACTGCGCCAGGGCCGTGATGAAATACGCCTGGCCGCCAAACACTCGTTGCCCACCCTGATCGAGCCGAGCGACGTGTTAGGCGATCTGCACCTGCACACCGATTGGAGCGATGGGGGAGCGACCATCGACCAGATGGTGCGGGCGGCCCGAGATCGCGGCTATCGGTACATGGCAATCTCCGACCACTCCGGTGGCTTGGGGGTGGCCCATGGGCTCACTCCCGAGCGGTTGCGCGCCCAAGGGGCCGCGATCCGGGAGGTCGCGGCCCGTTATCCGGAGATCAGGGTGTTCACGGCTTCCGAGGTGGATATTCGAGCCGATGGCGGCATGGACTTTCCCGACGAGGTGCTGGCGGGATTGGATCTGGTGGTTGGATCCATTCATTCAGCCATGAGCCAGTCGCGGGAGGAAGCAACCGCTCGTTTGATCCGAGCGATCGAGAATCCGCACGTGGATATTATCGGTCATCCCAGCACCCGGCTGATCGGCGGCCGTTCCGGCATGGATTTCGACCGGCAAGCCGTGTTCGCCGCCGCCGCGCGCACCGGGACCGCCATGGAGGTCAACGCGAATCCGGCGCGCCTGGACCTCCGAGACGCGGACGTACGCCTGGCTCTGGAAGCGGGGGTAAAGCTTACCATCGATACCGACGCCCACGCGGTCGATCAGCTCGATCTGATGGAGTTCGGGATCCGCACGGCTCGCCGGGGCGGCGCGCGACGACAGGATGTGTGGAACGCCGCCTCGGTCGAGGAGGTGATGGCCTGGCTGTCGAGATAACCCTCTCCAGGTGTCGGATTGCGGGTCGGCGATAGCTGGTTTATACTTCTGCCGTGCGAATCGAAGAAGCCCCTCCCGAATGGCTACGAAGCGTTGTCTCTCCCGCGTACCTGGTGGGACCGAGAATAACCCTCCGGCATGTATCCCTTGGTTTTAGCCGGGCCGAGGTGCTGCGCCAGTTTCGCTGGGGCCAGGATGATGAACTGCAATTCTGGAGTGGGAGCATTCCTGCCGCCCCATCAATGGTCCAGTTCGAGGCCGATGTGCTGGCCTGGGCGGCCAGTCGGGACGCCACGCGGGATCGGTACGCCATTCTGGGCGAGGATGGGCTGATGATTGGCATGGTTTCTTACTTCAACCTGATCTTTGAGCGCCGCCAGGCTGAGTTGGGAATCTATATCGGTGAGCGCGCCTGTTGGAGTATCGGGTATGGATCCGAGGCCATCGTGACCTTGCTGGGCCATCTTTTCCGGTACACCAACCTCAACTCGATGGTTTTGACAACCTATGCCTCGAACGCCCGCGCCCAAGCCTGCTATAAGAAGTGCGGTTTCGAGGTAATTGGAAGCACCCGCAAGTATAATGGACGAGTAGGGTATTGCGTCGACGTGCAAATGCGGCTGACCCGTGAGCGTTTCCAGCGGTTGCATGGGTCGCGTCCGATCACGGTGCATCTACGCTAAACCCGGCTCCTGGATTCTGGGAGGGACTCTCTAACATGCTCATGCGGGCGGCCCGACTGGAAGCGGTCGAGAATATGCGGGTGCTGGAGGTGGCCGCACCGATCCCGGCGCGCGGCGAACTCCTCATCAGAGTCGAGGCGTGCGGTATCTGCGGTACCGATCGCCATATCTTCCGGGGCGAGTACCAAGCCGCGCTGCCGCGTATTCTTGGTCATGAATTCGCCGGCACGATCGCGGCGGTGGGGGAAGGGTGCCGTCTGGGCCTTGGGTCTCGGGTGGCGGTCGACCCCAATATCGCCTGTGGAACCTGTACCGACTGTCGCGGCGGCGAACCCTGCCTGTGCCCCGTGAGGGTGGCGCTGGGCGTGGACCTGGATGGTGGCCTGGCCGAACTGGTAGCGGTGCCGGGAGGGCAGGCATACCAACTACCCGACGGCATGCCGTCGGCCTGGGGGGCGATGTGCGAGCCGCTGGCATGTTGCCTCCGCGCGTTGGACCGAGCGGACATGCGTCCAGGGATGCGGGTCGTGGTGCTGGGGGGTGGGGTGATCGGGCAGATGCTGGCCCGGCTCGCCACGCTCGCGGGGGCGACGACCGTGGTAATGGTGACCCGGCAGGCCGCGCGGCGGGCCCTGGCCGAGCGATCCGGGGCTACCGGCAGTTATGATCCGGGCCTGGGCGATGTTGTGGCCACGCTGACCGGCCCTGGCGGCCCGTGTCCGGGCGGGGTGGATATCGTGTTCGAATGTGCCGGGGTGGTGGAAACCTTCGAGCAAGGGATTGCCCTGGCCCGGAAGGGCGGGACGGTGGTGATCGTCGGGGTGGCGCCCGCCGACGCGGTGGCGAGGATACGCCCGTTCGACTTGTTCGCCAAGGAGTTGCGCCTAGTCGGATCGTACCTAAACCCCCTTACGCATGGCAGGGCGGTCGAGTTGGCCGCCTCGGGCACACTCGATCTGGATACGCTGATTACTGGCTCGGTCTCCCTGGAAGATGTGCCTGCCCTGCTGGCGGCGCCACCGGCGGCGGGGATGGTGAAAACGCTGGTTATTCCTTGACGAAAGAGAGAAACCACCGTACTATCGGCGCCACGGAAGATAGATTGGCGGAGCTTCATCGGTAACCAATCTGGAAGTAAGCGCTTTCCCAGCAGATTGCGTGACCCCTGACGGGGAGGGGCCGGCGACTCTTGACGAAGGGGTACGTGTGTGCTACCGTAGCGTCGGAAAGCGCTTACTGAACTGCCTGGGCAACCGTTGGGAATGTGATCCATGGCGGAAATTGGCTCGTCGGGATCACGGGCTCCGCGGAAGCGGGCGACCATTCAGGATGTGGCGGATCGGGCGGATGTGTCGATTGCCACGGTGTCGCGAGTGCTCAACCGAACTGGCACCGTCGACGCGGAGCTGGCGGAGCGGGTGCGCGCCGCGATGGGGGAGTTGCAGTACCAGCCGAGTGGGGCTGCCCGGACCCTCGCGGGTCGCCTGTCGACGATCATCGGACTTTTGGTGATTGATATGCAGAACCCGTTCTACATGGAACTGATCCGCGGGGTCGAGGACGTGGCCCAGCAGAACGGGTATCTGGTGGTCCTGTGCAATTCAGCGGAGGATCCGCGGAAGGAGCAGCAGTACATTGAGGTGCTTCGCGCGGAACCGGTGGCCGGAGCCATCGTGGTGCCAACCAGCGACCGCAAACCGGTGATCCGCCGGTTCGTGGAGCGTGGGATCCCCGTGGTCTCGGTCGATCGGCGTGTGCTTGATCAATCAGCCGACACGGTGCTGATCGATAACGTCGCGGCGGCCCGGGAGGCGGTCACGCATTTGATCGAGAATGGCTATCGCCGCGTTGGCCTGATCACCGGTCCGGACGGCGCCACGACCGCGCGCGAAAGGTCCGAGGGCTACCGCCAGGCGTTGAGAGCGGCTCGTATCGAGACTGACAGCCGGTTGGAGCGGAGTGGGCCCTACAGCGAGGAGAGCGCCCGGCGCCTGGCCGGTGAGCTGTTGGACCTGGATCCCCCAATTGACGCGCTCTTCACGGGAAACAACCGGCTTACGATGGGCGCCATTCAAGTCTTCCACGAGCGCGGCTTACGTATTCCAGAGGATGTTGCCCTGGCCTGCTTTGACGAGGTTCCCTGGGCGCATCCTGGTGCCATGTCGCTTACCAGCGTGATCCAGCCCGCGTATGAATTAGGCAGCACGGCGGCCGCTCGGCTTATCCACCGCCTCCAGCATGGAGGGCCGCTGGCGCGTCAAGAGATCGTTCTGGCGCATCAACTACGAATTGGCGACTCGTCCCGTTCCAGAGCCTATTTCGGCGCCCCTATCGCGGGGTAAACTGGGCCTGTTTCACGCCTAATGTGAAATGGCCATCCAAGCGGAATACCGCGCAGTGAAAGGAGTTGAGACCTCGGTCCCTTTTCTCATCGCCGCCAATCCTCGAGCTTTGTTTTTATATCATGGAGGTCGAAGATGACGATCAAACGACGCGAACTCTTGCAGCGGGCAGCCGTTATGGGTGCGGGCGCCGCCGCCGTGGGTACTGGTGCTTCGCTGATCAATCCCGAGGTGCTTGCCTTCGCGTCCTCGGCCGGCAAACCGCTCAGTTCGTTCCGCTTCGTGACCATTGTTAAAACGGTCGCGTCGCCCTACTGGGCCATTGTGCTTGCGGCGGCCAAACACGCGGCCAAGGATCTTGGCGTGACCGGTTTAAAGTATACAGGTGGGCCATCCGAGGCCGATATCGCGGCCGAAGTCTCGTTGCTGGAGAACGCGATCGCTCAGAAACCCGACTTCATTGTTTGCGCGCCGACGGATAAGACTGCCTTGAACGCTACCATAGCCAAGGCATACAACGCCGGAATCAAGGTGATTCTGATCGATTCGGACGGGGTGGGTGCGCCTCGCACCTCCTTCCTCTCAACCGACAACTTTCACGCTGGCACCCTGTGCGCCGATGCGCTTGCCGCCTCGATCAAAGCCAAGACCGGCTCTGTTTCAGGCAAGATTGCCTATGCGACCTTCCAATCCAACGTCGGCTCCCTCACCCTCCGCGATAACGGCTTCCTGGCCGGAATCAAGAAGTACAGTGGGCTGACCATTGTCGCGCACAAAGATGGGGCCGGGGATGCGAGCGAACTGTCGGCGGTAAGCGCCGCCTCGAACACGATTGCCGCGCATCCTGATCTGGTGGGATACTTCGGCGACAATTTGCAGATGGTGGAAGGCGCGGCCAAGGCTTTCAAGGAGAAGGGGGTCAGCACCAAGAAGGTCTCACTGATTGGTTTCGACAGCGATCCTACCTTAGTGGCCGAATTGCAGGCAGGCCAGGTCGATGGCCTTCTTCTGCAAGATCCCTACATGATGGGATACGGCGGCGTGTGGTATGGCGTCCTGGCCAGTATTGGCATCAAGCTGCCGTTGTTCCTGGACACCGGCGCCACGGTGGCAACCCCGAAGACCGCGAATTCACCGCTCGTCGAGGGTCTGCTATCGCCACTGGGCAAGCCTGGCCGCGGGTTGGGCCTGTAGTTCACACAAAGTAGCTGGTTGTGAAGGCCGATATGGGCGCCGGTCATCCGCGGGGCGCGGCTGTCTGGCGCCTATTCCGGCTTTCGCATCCCAGGGGATAAGGTTCGTGGCTGATTCACCTATTCCGATCATTCCCGTAAGCCAGCCAGCCCCGGCGGTAGCGCGAAGGCGTGGAGGCACGTCAGGTTGGTTGGCTGAACGCGTCGATCTGGTGCTTCGGCTCGGACTCCTGGGCATCATTCTCATTGCGGCCATTATTTTTACCCTGGATACCATTCCTTCCAGACATCTTTCGGACATTGGCCAGTCGATCTTCATCAGCCAGGGAAACTTGCAGGATCTTGCTCGCCAAATGGCGGTAGTTGGGGTGATCGCGCTCGGCGAGACCTTTGTCATCATCACGGCGGGCATCGATTTGTCGGTTGGTTCGTTGCTTGGGCTCTGCGGCGTGATCGCGGCGGAGGGCTTCCTGAACGGATGGTCAACTCCGGTAGTGGTCTTCACTACCCTCCTCTTTGCCCTGGCAGTCGGCCTGGTCAATGGCCTTCTGGTCGATATGGCGAAGATTCCGCCGTTTATTGTCACCCTTGGCATGCTGGGAATCCTCCGCGGCGCCGCCTACCTGGTGACCCAGGGTCTGAACCTCGCTCTTTCGCCAACCGGGCAGCCCACCCCATTCACGTCCTGGATTGAGAACACAAACTTTGCCATCCCGAATATCTTCATCGTTCTGGCCGTGCTTGGCGTCGCGTCGGCAATATTCCTTCGTTTTACCCGACGCGGTCGGTATATCTATGCCCTGGGCAGCAACCCTGAGTCGGCCCGTCGCGTGGGTATCAATGTACGCGCCACTATCTTGACCGTCTACGCGCTCAGCGGGCTTTCGGCGGGCGTTGCGGGACTCCTGATCACGGGAAGATTAGGCACCGCGAACCCGAACGCGGGGACCAGCTATGAGTTGGACGCGATTTCCGCCGCCGTTCTTGGCGGCGCCAGCCTTTTCGGGGCGCGTGGAACAATTCTGGGGACGTTTCTTGGGGTCGTGCTGGTCAATATGCTGGCCAATGGGATCGACATCGATCCTCATGCCATCGACCCCCACATGCAACAGGTGGTTGAAGGTGCTCTGCTGATTATTATCGTCTGGATCGACCAGTGGCGGAAGCGCCGCGTGGTCGCGGGCTAGGCTGGATCGGAGAGGACACTTGCAAGCTCAGGAAGTGGAGGGGCGGACCCCCGTCCTCGCGGCCAACGGCATCGCGAAACGCTACGGGAGCGTCACGGCGTTGGAGGAGGTAGACTTCGAGGTGTACGCGGGAGAGATCTGCGCCCTCATCGGTGACAATGGTGCCGGCAAGTCTACCCTGGTCAAGATTCTCGCGGGGGCGGTCCGTCCAGATAGCGGCAATCTGAGATTTCGCGGTAAAGTCGTGGATTTTCATAGCCCGAGGGACGCTCGGGCAGTCGGAATCGAGACGGTGTACCAGGATCTTGCGCTGGCGCCCGATCTGGACGTGGCATCCAACCTCTTCCTTGGCCGCGAGATTAAGTCGCCCCCACCTCTGGGCTGGATAGACTTTTACAATCAGCGGGCCATGCGTGCCCAGGCAGCGATTCATCTGAAGAACTTAAAGGTGAATCTGCGTTCCATTCGCCAGACGGTCGAGACACTCTCTGGAGGTCAGCGACAATCGGTCGCCGTGGCCCGGGCCGTGTTCTGGAGCAAGGATGTGGTCATTCTCGACGAACCCACTGCCGCGCTGGGGGTCGCGCAATCCGGCATGGTGCTCGAGCTGATGAAACGAGTGCGGGATAAAGGCACCGCGGTGATCTTCATTAGCCACAACATGCCACATGTGTTCGAGGTGGCCGACCGCATGGTTGTCCTCCGACGGGGACGCCGCGTGGGCACCTTGTATCCTGAGAAGGACGGAATGGATCAGGCGGTAAGCCTGATGACTGGCGCCGTCCACGCGGCTGAAGGACTGACCCTCTGAACCGGATGCCGCGCGGGATGGGTGGTGAGTGTGGAGGCATGCCCGCGGTGGAGTGTCGGGCCATCCGGTCAACCGGCGTGCGGGTGTCGACTCTTGGCATTGGCGCCGCTACCCTGGGCGCCGTGTATGGCGCCATCGAGGCCCGCTCCAGCTACGTCGCGTCAGCCAAAGTACTGGCACTGTCCTCGAAGGCGGTCAGTACATCGACGCTCCGCAGCCGCAGCCCCACGGTGATTGCTCGAGGCACATGCTGATCCATGTAAAGCCCTACGGGCACTCGCGCGTACCCCGCGCCCGCAGCCGTGCCCCCAGTGGGGCCGATGGTGCTTGACCTTGCAGGCCGTCCACTGCTTCAATTCGGCGCGCGATGTCGGTATCCAGATCATCCCGGTGGTCCCAATAGTACGCTAGGGCCGAGTGGATCTGTCCGACTTCATCGTCGTTTCGGCGATGAGGGGAATCCCCCGCGGATCGAGGACGATATGTTCATACCGGGTTTCAACGAATGACATTGACGCCCTCCTCCGGGATGTAGCCCAAGCTCCGCCGGTCGGCGGGGCGACGAGAGGATTGTATCGTGAGTTTACCGCGGCGGCGAGAGACATGATTACGGTTATGCCTGGCCGGGGCGATTCTCGCATTGTAGAAGCGCTACCAACTGGCTACGCGGTCACGAGCCAGGAGGCTCTAATTGCACCCGTCGCCAGCCGCCCGGAGCGTCACAGAGTAGTCAAGATCTCGGGCCCGTTTTCGGTGATCGCCACCATATGCTCGAACTGGGCCGAGCGGCTGCGATCCTTGGTGACCACGGTCCAACGGTCGGCCAGCGGCTCGGTGTCGCGCGCGCCGAGATTGATCATGGGTTCTATGGTGAACACCATGCCAGGCAGGAATTCGATGCCCGTCCCAGCCTCCCCGGTATGCGGGACGTTGGGCTCCTCGTGCAGACGTCGACCGACTCCGTGCCCCACGTATTCGCTCACCACGGAAAAGCCTCGTGGCTCGGCATGTGCCTGGATCGCGGCCCCGATATCCCCCATATGGCCGCCCGCCCTGGATTGCGCGATTCCCCGATTCAGGCATTCCTTGGTTACCTCGATCAGCGCCCGCGATTGAGGATCAATAGCGCCAACCGTGAAGGTCACGCAGGAGTCACCTACCCAACCTCGGTAGAGCACGCCAATGTCGATTCCGATGATATCGCCCTCGCGCAGCGTCTTCCTCGGGCTGGGGATGCCATGACAAATCACCTCGTTAATTGCCACGCAAATCGTTCCCGGGAAGGGAGGCGGGCGTACCCCTTTCCGCGCGGCCGGCTGGTAGCCCTTATACACTGGTTTGGCGCCCCGGCGGCGGATGAAGCGCTCGGCGATGCCGTCCAACTCCGCCGTGCTGACCCCCGGCGCCAGGTATTCTCGCAACACTTCGTAGGTCTCCGCCACCAATCGCCCCGCCTCGCGTAGGCGTGCGATCTCGTCGCGGGTTTTGAGAGCGACTGCCATTGATCCTCTTTGATAGTCTCTAGCGGGCGGAGTGTCCGCCGCTTGGGTTTTCCGGCTCGCGGAGCAGCCGTGTCATGATCTAATGTACCGGAGCGGCTCTCCTTCCGGTTGTATCTACAGCTTGGTGGGCCCCGGTGATCACCACGCGACCTCAGCCGGTGTGCTACGATCAGCGCATCATGAAGGTGTCCAGTATTCCCGCCACGCTTGATCTCTCCCCGCCGTCCGTTCCGCTGCGGGTCGTCCGTTTGGGATTGGTCCCGTACGAGGAGGCCCTGATCGAGCAGCGGCGCCTCCACGCGGCACGGGCCGAGGACCAGATCCCGGACACCTTGATCGTGCTCGAACATCCCCATGTGTATACACTGGGCCGCAACTCCGACCCTGCCCACATCCTGGTGGACGAGGACACCCTGCGGGCCCGTTCGGCTACCGTGACGCGGATTGAACGGGGCGGGGAGGTGACATACCATGGCCCGGGCCAACTGGTCGCCTATCCAATCATCAAGCTTGGTCCGAGCGAACGAAGCATCGCCGGGTTGGTCTGGCGCCTTGAGGAGACGATCATCCGGACGGTCGCGACTTGGGGAGTCGTGGCGCGGCGGGATCCGTCGGACCGGGGAGTATGGGCAGGAAGCGGCAAGATCGCCTCGATCGGGATGTCGTTGCGCCGCTGGGTGGTTCTGCACGGCATGGCCTTGAATGTAGCCCCCAACATGAACTACTTCGACTACATTAACCCGTGCGGCCATCCCGGGATGCGGATGACCAGCCTGGCCCAGGAGCTGGAGTGCCGCGTGGACGTCTCCGCCGTGGCGGACGCATTTACCACCCAGTTTTGTGCCGTCTTTGGGCGGAGGATTTCGCAAGAAAATGGCTGAGGGGCGGCATCGCGGACATGAGGGTGACGATCCGGGTTCAGGAAGTCGCGGGTGAAGCCGCCAAGAATTGGGGTGGTCGGCGGCGCCGGGCAGATGGGCCGGTGGTTGCGCCGTTTCTGGGAGGGGCGCGGCCTGGAGGCGCGGTACAGTGACCGGGGCACTCCGCTCAGTAACGAGGAGATCGTGGGTTGGGCGGATCTGACTTTTGTCGCCGTGCCCCTACGGGACACCCCGCCCGTGCTACGGGCTCTCTCGCCCCTCCTGGAGCCCCGCCAAGCCCTGATCAGTATTGCCTCACTGATGGGGCCGTCCGCCGACGCCCTGGCTCTGGGGGTTGGCGAGGCGATCTGCGTTCATCCCGTATTTGGCCCTACGGTACGCGAGTATCGCGATTTACCAGTGGTGATGGCTCGGATTCGCGGCAATCGCTGGGGCGCCTGGCTGGCCGCCGAGTTGCGGGAGGCCGGATTGGCGGTGCGGGAGAGCAGTCCCGCCGAGCATGATCGGGCGATGGCGGTGGTCCAGGCCCTGCTGCATAGCCTCTATGTCGGGCTCTGCCAGACCATGAGCGCCGCGGGACTGGGCCCGGTCGCGGCCCTGGAATGGGCCAGTCCGACCATGCAGTTGCAGCTCGGGCTGGTGGCTCGCATTCTCGGCCAGGATCCCGAACTCTATGCCGATCTGGTGGTGGGAAACGCCTGGTCGCCCGCGCTCCTGGAGGACCTAGCGGATTCGCTGCGGAAGCTGGCGTCGTTCGCGCGGACGGGAGACCGGGAGGCATTCGCCGAAGCGTTCGCCCAGGCCCGCGAGAGCTTCGGTGATCGGGCGGCGGGATTGTCGGAGCGGGCGGAGGCCGCCCTTGAGCGCTTCCCCTAATCGAGCTCTCCGCGTTGAGCGGAACCCCTCATGGGTCCAGACCGAGGGCGGACAGGCCGACCTCGGGCGCGAGAAGGCGGGGGTTCCACTCGGGTGGCTTCTGGGCGTGGTCTTGCTGATTGGCTTCGCGGTACGTTGGTGGCTCCTCTGGCGGGCCTACCTGATTCCGGATGCCGATCAAACCATTGTCTCACTGATGGCCCGCCATATCGAGACCGGTGATCGACCGCTGTTCTATTGGGGACAGCCCTACACCGGCAGCGGGGATGCGTACATCGTGGCAGGGCTGTTCAGGATTTTTGGCGAGCACGAACTACTGCCGCACCTGATGCCCCTGATCGCCTCGCTTGCCTGGGTCATGCTTACCGTACGCCTTGCCTGGCGGCTCTACGGTCCAGGGGTCGCGATCATCTGTGGCGCCCTGCTGGCCTTTCCCTCCAATCTCCTGATTAACTGGGGAGCCTGGGCCGGATCTGGGTACCTGGAGATCATGGCCCTGGGGACTGGAGCCCTGCTTCTGGCCCTACCGGCCCCGGAAGAGTACTCCGCCAGCCCCTGGCGGCTACCGCTTGCCTTCTTCCTCCTGGGATTGGGTCTCTGGGTGCAGCCTCTCGCGGCGGCCTACCTGGTGGCCGTGATGTCGCTGCTGTTCGGGCGGATGGCGGCGGCCGCGCGCGACCGATCGCGGTGGCCCCGAGCCGTGGCGCTGTCCCTCACCTGCGGGTTGGCCCTGGCGGCGGGAATAGCCCCGTTGCTCATCTTCAACCTCCAGAACGATTGGGCAACCCTGGCCTTTCTTACCCAACGTGGCCCCCATCTTGACCTCCTGACCGTGGCCGGCAGGACGCTCACCTGGACCGGCCCGGTGCTGTTGGGCCTCGCCCCGGCCACCACCAGCCAGCCCGTCTTTACCGAGTTTCTCGATCGACATCTGGCCCTGCATGGGTTGGCCCTTGGCTTGGTGGCGTATCTCCTGGTCCGCGGAATCGTCTGCCGGCGCATGGCGTGGGGACGGCTGCGCGCGGTGTTTTCCGTCCGTCCACCCGGCGATCTGGCCCTCCTACTTCTCGGGCTGACCATGACCGCCGGATTTCTCGCTTCGAGTTGGGGAGCCGAACAATGGTCGGCGACCCAACCCCGCTACTTACTCCCGCTCTACACGGCCCTGCCGCTTATCGTCCGCCTGGCTCTCCCAGCGAGGATCCGTCGTTGGCACTGGCTGGCCTCCGGATTGGTGGTTATCCTCATCTGCGGGTCCGCCCTATGGGTCAATAGCACCGCCGGACCGCGGGCCGATCTTGGGCCTACGGCAAGATTCCTCCGTGAGCGCGGCATTCAGGCGGTCTACGGCGACTACTGGACCGTGGTGCCGATCACCTATCTCAGCGGAGAGCAGGTGATTGGAGTCGCGGTACGCGACGACCTGGGTAACCTCAAGAACAATCGCTATAGTCCGTACCTGCGAGACGCCGCCGCCGATCAGCGCGTTGCCTGGCTTGTCCAGGCGGGGAGTACGCGCCAACGGAATCTGCTGCGCTGCTTTCAGCAACTGCATACGCGGTATGTGGTGGTTCACTTGAACGATCAAGTGCTCTACGACCGGCTCAGTAACCGAGCGACCCCGTGGTGGAATGGCGGCCTGTGCCGCCTTGAGTCCCAGTAAACAAGCAGCTTGGCGAACATCGCGTCCCGATTCCGTAGGGGCGCACAGCGGTGCGCC
>DATBTL010000420.1:0-1998 GCA_036559345.1 Chloroflexota bacterium
CAACGAGCAGGCGTTGACCGTGATGACGAACTGGGCCCGCTGGTTCCATCGCTGGACCGGGCAATTCACCCGCGCCCAGCTTGACGACATCCTCGACGTGGAAACCGGCGGCATGCTGGAAGTGTGGGCCAACCTGTATGGTGTCACCGGCAGCCGGGAGCATCGGGATCTGATCGAGCGATACGATCGGCCGCGCCTGTTTGATCCGCTGCTGGCTGGCGCGGATCCACTCACCAACAAGCACGCCAATACCACGATCCCCGAGGTGCATGGGGCCGCGCGCGCCTGGGAGGTGACCGGCGACTCGCGGTGGCGCCGGATCGTGGAGGCATATTGGCGGTCCGCCGTGGACGAACGCGGCTATTATTGCACCGGTGGGCAGACCAACGGGGAGATCTGGTCCGCGCCCGGAGCATTGTCCGCGCGATTGGGCGAGAAAACCCAGGAGCACTGCACGGTCTACAACATGATGCGCCTGGCCGACTGGCTGATGCGCTGGACCGGCGACATTGCCTACGCCGACTACTGGGAGCGCAATCTCTACAACGGCATCCTGGCCCAGCAGCACCCCGATACGGGGATGATCGCCTACTGGCTGCCGCTCCAGGCCGGCTCGACCAAGCATTGGGGCACACCCACCGATGATTTCTGGTGCTGCCACGGCACCTTACTGGAGGCCCACACGATCAACGAGCGCGGGCTCTATTTCGAGGATGACGACGGCCTGGTAGTGAGCCAGTATGTCTCCAGTACGCTGCGCTGGCGGCGCGACGAGGCCACGGTACAGGTGAGGCAAACCGCCAATCCTCAGCTTGGTTACGCACGCCGGCCCGAATCGCTGGCCTTTGATCTGGCGATCTCCAGTGATCGCCCCATCGACTTTACCCTCAAAATCCGCCTTCCGTGGTGGCTCAAGGGCGAGGCCGAGATTCGGGTGAACGGGGAGCGGCAGCCCGGCCCGTTCACCCCATCCAGCCTCTACCAGATCCGGCGCCTCTGGACGGAAGCGCGAGTCTCCGTGGTGTTCCTCAAGGGTCTGGCCGCGATTCCCCTCCCGGACAGACCCGAGATGGTCGCCTTCATGGATGGGCCGGTCGTGCTCGCGGGCCTATGCGAGGACGAACGAACCCTCCGTGGGGACCACGCGGATCCGAGCAGCCTGCTCACGCCCCACAATGAACGCGAGTGGGGTGAGTGGGAACCCGGCTACCGTACCCACCATCAGTCGCATAACATTCGCTTCATCCCGTTGCATCAAGTCCGGGACGAGCGGTTCGCCGTGTACTTCCCGGTGGAAGAATGATCCGCCGCGACGGTTCGACGTTTTCCCAGACCGCGGCTCAGGGAAGGCTGGAGATTACCCTCTGTACGCCGCGGATCGCGCGGATCCGACTCATTCTTGATGATTTGGCCGGCCCCGCCTACGTGGCGCCTCGGGCGTGGCCGGCGGTCGAGGTCGAGGTTCGATCCGGCCATCCGTCCGTGCTGGCGACCGACGCTCTTACCATCCAGATCGATGAGCATCCCCTGAGGCTTACCTTCGGCGACGCGCGCGGTACGCCGCTGCTATGGGCACCCATTGACGAGGGCGTGGTGGTGGACGCCCTCCCGCGCCGGGAGGATCCCACGCCGAATGGCGAACCGGGCGATTCCGCGGCCCGGCGGCGTATCCGGACCCACTTTACCTGGCCCGACGAGCAGCACTTCTATGGGCTGGGCGAGGGTGGGCGGCAGTTCGACCGACTGGGCGGCGCCCGCCAACTCTGGAACAGCCATTTTGGCCACGGGCCGGGCTCGGACATCGGCATACCGCTGTTGCTCTCGACGGCGGGCTATGGACTCTTTTTCGACAATCCCAGCGACGCGCGACTGATCGTTGGCCGTACGGAGGACCACGATCGGATCGTCTATGAGGCCGAGGACGGGCCGCTCGACTGGTATTTCCTCCAGGGCTCGGACCTCCGCGGCGTCCTCGCCGAGGTGGCCTCGTTGCTGGGC
>DATBTL010000421.1:0-14700 GCA_036559345.1 Chloroflexota bacterium
GGAGACCTTGAGGAATCCCAGGGATCCACCACCCCGCTCGTCTGGGACGAAGTTCCCCTGATTACCCAGATCCCAACCCTCATCGACTCCGCGCTGCTCGATCGCGATTTCCTGCTGGGCGGAACCGGCGACCCCGAATGCATGCTCCGTATCGCCCCCAGGGAACTGCGCCGCGTGACCGAGGCCGGGACGGCGGCCATCGCGCATCGGAGTCGCGGGACCGGCACACCGGCCGGCGACCCGCGCTCCTGAACCTGCTGGGCCTAGAACCAGCGCGAAATGATCGTCTTCTTCTCCGTATAAAACGAGATCGCATCGGCCCCATGGGCATGCAGATCCCCAAAGAACGAATCCTTCCAGCCAGTAAAGGTGAAAAAAGCCATCGGCGCCGCCACCCCGATATTCACCCCAATCATCCCCACCTGCACCTCGTACTTATACTGCCGCACCGCCTTCCCGCTCGTGGTAAAGATCGACGTCGCATTCCCGTAGCGGCTCGCATTCACCACCGCAAGCGCCTCGTCCAGATCCTTCACCTGAATCACGCACACCACCGGCCCAAAGATCTCCTCACGGGCGATCTCCATCTCCGGCGTCACCTTATCAAAAATACTCGGACCAAGGAAGCAGCCGGGTCCGCTCGCCGCCGCGCTTTGCCGCCCATCAAGAATAAGGTCCGCCCCCTCCGCAAGGCCCTTCTCGATCCAGCCCTCCACCTTCGATTTGTGATTGGTGGAAACCACCGGACCAACATCCGTGTCCTCCAGCATCCCATCCTGCACCTTAAGACCCCGCGCCCGCCGGAGCAGCCCATCCTTAAGCGAGTCATAGACATCGCCCACCGCCACCACCACGCTCCCGGCCAGGCAGCGTTGGCCGGCCGCCCCGAACGAGGAGGACATGATCGCCGAGAGCGTCTTCTCCATCTCGCAGTCGGGCATCACCACCAGATGATTCTTCGCCCCGCCCAGCGCCTGGACCCGCTTCCCGTTCTCCGCCGCCCTGGCATACACATACTTCGCGGTCGCGGCCGAGCCCACGAAGGAGATCCCATTGACCCCCTTGCTCTCCAGCAGCCCATTCACCGCGTCATGGGCGCCATTCACCAGGTTGATCACGCCATGCGGGAAGCCCACCTGCTCCATCAGTTCATACAGGCGAATGGAACTGAGCGGCACCTGTTCCGAGGGCTTGAGCACGAAGGTGTTGCCCGAGGCGACGGCAAAGGGCAGGAACCAGAGCGGAACCATGGAGGGGAAATTGTAGGGGGTGATGGCGGCGAACACGCCGATCGGCTGGCGGATTGTGTCGCAGTCAATATCACGCGAAATGTCCTCAAGGTTGTTGCCCATCATCAGAGTGGGCATCCCGGTGGCTACCTCGACCATTTCGATCCCGCGCTTGATCTCCAGGCGCGCGTCTGGGAGGGCCTTACCGACCTCGCTGACCAGGATCTGGGCCAGTTCCTCTAGATGCTCCTCCATCAATTGCCGCACCTTGAAGAGGTAGCGGGCCCGTTCCAGGACGGGCGTCGCCCTCCAGGCGGGGAAAGCGGCGCGGGCCGCCGCCACCGCCCGTTCCACGTCATCTTTCGTGGACAGAGGCACCTGGGCCAGCACCTGGTTGGTGGCGGGATTCCGCACCTCCAGGGTGCCCGAGCCCGCCTCGACCCATTGGCCGTTGACGTAGTTGCGGAGCTTGCGAACCGTGGTGGATGTATGCTGCTCACTGCGGGTAACCGTGGTAGCCATGGGATCCTCCCGCGGGCCGGATCAGTACCGTGCCGGCCGCGCACTGGTGGTTTCGTCGCCCTCGCGGCATCGCGGGGGCGGGGCACATGCCATCATGATAAGCCCCCGCGGGGGTGAGAGGCCAGCGGTCCCTACCGCGGCGTATCGATTGGGAGGGGCGGCTCGGGCGTACCGAAGCATTGTGGCGGGCCGCCCCGCCTGGGAGCGCGAGCAAGGATGCTCGCGCTCCCAGGCGACCGTGGCGACCATGCTGGTGCTCCAACGTGGATCACAAAACGTCAGTGCGCCCGGGCGGCTCCCTGGTTGGGTAGGGAAGACAGGTTTATGCTACTCTCATCTCAGGGTCGGTAGCGGGCCGACGAAGCGCGTCCAAGTGTGGGGTTCTGGGGAGTGGCCGGCATGGAGACGTGCCTCCATTGTGGTCAACTCGCCGGCAATGGCCGGTTCTGTCCTAACTGCGGGATCGCGCGAGCCTCGGCAGCCGAACGCCAGGATGTGTTCATCCCCTCCCTCTGGCAACCGCTCCCGGTCTCTCTCCAATTGGCCTCGCGCTATAAGGTACGCCGGCTGGTCAGCCGCGGCTCTTTTGGCGCCGTGTACGAGGCCGAGGACAGCCGTTTCGAGGGCCAGGTTCGGGCCTTGAAAGAACTGGTGCCGGTGGTGCTGCAAGCAGATGAGCTTGAAGAGGCCACGGCCTGGTTTCTCCGTGAGGCTGAGTTGCTGGCCACCCTCAACCATCCGGCCATTCCGCGAGTGTGGGACTCGTTCGAGGAACATGGCCGGCTGTATATCGTGATGCAGTTCATCAAGGGCCGCACCCTGGAACAGATCCTGACCAAGCGGCCGGAAAGCGGTCTACCCGCGGCCACGGTGATCGGCTGGGCGCGGGCCCTCTGCGATGTGCTGGAGTATCTGCACGCCCGTACCCCGCCGGTGCTGTTCCGGGATCTCAAGCCGGCCAACATCATGGTGGATGATGATGGGAATCTGATGCTGATCGACTTTGGGATCGCCACCCGATTCGTGCCGCGGCGGGTGGGGACGACGATCGGGACACCGGGGTACGCGCCGCCCGAGCAGTACCAAGGGCTTGCCGAGCCCCGCAGTGATCTCTATGCTCTGGCCGCCACGCTTCACCATTTGCTGACCGGGCGCGATCCGGCCAGGGAGGCGCCGTTCAGCTTCCCAGCCCTGGACGCCGAAGGGCTGGGCATCCCAGCATCGCTCGGAAAAACGATTGCCGCGTCCCTCGCCTTCGTCGCGACGGAGCGGCCGCCATCGGTCAAGCTTTTCCGGACCGCCCTGCGGGCGGCGCCACCGAATACGCCACGGGCATCGGGCAGCCAGGTGATCCGATCCGACCTGCGCCATGCCTCGCGGGTGGCCAACCAACCCTGGTCGCCATCGCAGAGCGAGGTGGTCGCGGCGGTGATTCCCCGCCAGGCGGCCTCCATGCAGGCGCGGTTCCAGGTGGAGTCGGTGGAGACCGCCGGCGAGGAATACAGAGTGGAGGCCCTGAGGCTGCAAGGGGAGCGGCTGGCCCATGCCGGCCACTTCGCCAAAGCTGAGTCGGTGCTGGATCAGGCATTGACTCTGTGCCCGGACGACGCGGATCTCTGGCGAGACAAGGGGTATCTGCTTCGGCAGGCGGGCAGGCCGCGGGAGGCGATTGCCGCGTTCAAGGAAACCTTACGCCTGGCGCCGGATCAGGCGGACGTGCTTTCCACCATGGGGTGGTGCCTGGGTCACATCGGGCTGCATCCGGAGGCGCTGGCCACCCTTGAGCAGGCGTTGGTGCTGGAGCCGCACGACGCGGGGGCATGGGCAGCGCGCGGATGGAGCCTGGCCTGCCAGCATCGCTATCAGGAGGCGTTGCGGGCCCTGGACGAGGCGACGCAGCTTGATCCGATGAACGCCGAGGCATGGAGAACCCGGGGATACTGCCTGCAACGGTTGGGACAGGATGGAGAGGCCATGCGTTCATTTCGGCGGGCCCAGAGAGCCGGGTAGGATTGTGAACCGGACCATGCTTGCCTAACCACGCGCGCGGGAGTACGCTTGAGCGCGAGATCTATGTTGTCAGGCGAAGGAGGACGACCATGCGGAGGAAGGCACCTTGGTGGATCTGGCCGGCGCCGGTTCTGGGGGCAAGCTGGCTTACCGGCCTGTTGCTCCTTGCCGTGCCGCCCGTCCTCTTCCACGGCCTCGACCAACAACCGGTGGATTGGGTGCTCCCGATTGCCGCCGCCGTGGTGTTGCTCGGCTATCTGACCTCGAAGGTCGCTTCGGTGTTAGGCCCGGATGCCCTGCGCACCCTGATCCCCGCCGAGCAAGGGCGGTGGATAGCCGGTTTGCTGGGGGCGCTGGTCTGTGTCACCTGGACCGGTCTCCTCTGGTCCAGCTATACGGATAACGTGATAGGGATGATCTTCTGGCAGATCTTCGCCGGAGCGGCGATAGACCTCTTCGTGCTCGGCTGGCTGTGCCTATCGCTCCGGGCCGCCGTTTCCCGTACCCCCGCTCGGAGCGGTTTGACCCTGCTTTCCGGCGCGCTCACCTCCTTGGTGGCCTCCTACGCGGGCCTGGCGATCCTGATCGAGGCGTACCTCCGCTACGGCTGGGAGCCCAATCTTGCCCTGGTCGGACTGCTGGTCATCCTGCTCACCGGCATGTTCCTCCTGCCTCCCGTGCTGGCGGTATCGGGGATGGCGGCGATTTTCACCAGTCTGACCGCCGGCAGCAAGGAAGGCGGGCCGGGAAGCGGAGTGTAGGGAGCACTCCCCGGAAGGATGCCGGCATGGATCAGGTCATGGCGGATCTTTCGCCTGAGGCCCTGACTCAGGCTATCGTTAACAACCTGTATGAGAGCAATACCATATAGCCTCACCGCCTTGCCAGGCATGACGCGCTTCGTGGTTGGAGGGGTAGTCGGCTATTTCTGGGATTTCCCATTTCCCGTCTTCAACGGAGCCGTTCGGCCACGTTTCTCGGTTGAAACGGCCGATGCCGGGATCGAGGCCTTTCTTGCCGAGGCGAGAGCACGAGGCGTCCCCATGCCGTGGTCGCTCACGCCCGGTAGCGAGCCGGCGGATCTGGGCCCTCGACTGGCGGCCCATGGGTTCCAACGGACTGACGTTCTCACCGGGATGGCTGTCGATCTTGCCACCCTCAACCCTGAAGCTCTGCCAGCCGACGTACGGATACAGCGCGTGAGCGATGCCGACACACTGGATATCTGGATGACCAGGTTGGCGGAGGGTTATTCCTTCCCTGCATGGCTGCCAGAACCCTTAACATTGCTGATGGCGCACGCGGGCCTGACCGACGAGGCGCCATGGTCGCTCTACCTCGTGTGGCTGAACGGCCGGTGGCCGTGTCCATGGTCATCTATGCCGCCGGCGTGGCGGGTATTTACAACGTCGTCACCCTGCCAGCGGCCCGTGGGCGCGGGATTGGGCGGGCGGTGACGCTCGCTCCCCTACTTGAGGCGTGGGAGCGCGGCTACCGCGTGGCGGTTCTGAGCGCCACTGAAATGGGATTCCCTGTCTATGAGCGTTTGGGTTTCGCCCGCTACTGCGACATCCTCCAGTACCTGTGGCCGGGTGAGCCGGCAGGTGGGGGCGTATCAGAGTGATAAGCGCCCAGGTTAGCTGGGAGGACGGGATCCCTTCCGTCACTAAAGTGGGCCCGAAATCCTGAGTCCACTATAATCCGGCGCGGGTGGCTCCTTACCAAGAACGCCGCGCGGCACTATTGTCCAACGGCAATACCTTCCGTCAGATCGCGCCCGATCAGACGAAGGTGCGGCACATCCCGCACATCAACGGACCCGAGGTCCGCATGCATTGATGCATGCTCAATGGTCAAGGCGACGATGGCCCCCTTCTCGTCGTAGTCAGCCAGCATATCGGGGCCAAGGTCACCCGAGTCACTGCTCGCCGCGTCACGAATATTGATGTATAGCGTATCAGTATCGGCAAAGTACTGGATTTTCATGGTCCCTCCCTCGGCTTGAACGAGCGGTCGAAAAACGCATTGTGGACGGTCTCTCCATCTTCGAGCAGCACCACACGGATGGCGCGACCGGAGCTCTCGGGATGCACCCCCCACAGACGAATGCGTCCGTCCGGCTGTACGTCCCGTGCCACGTGATGCGCCATCACCCATTCCACCCACTCGCTCCGTACCTCAGGATGCGTGTGCTGAACAATGATATCGTAGTAGCGGGTCGTTTTCACTTCTTAACCGTACGAATCCGTGCCATGGGTGTCAACCACAATCGCGACGATTGTGCATGGGCTGTGAATACAAGCGTCCGCTACGATAACTCTTCCCTTTATCGCTCGGAAGCGCTCCGTTGGACACCTGGCCGTCACATGAGTGCCGCAGTGCGAGGCGCCTCCCTGGCGGCGGGGCGGAACCCGGCAATCTCCGCTGACCATTTCCCGCGGTCCGGTCTGGCTACCGCAGCCACCCAGACCAGGGTTCTCGAACGGACGATCAGAGAGCAGACCGGCCACACGGGCGTGCCCATCTTGCGCCGCTCCATCCGGCTGGGCTCAGCCTCCGCGGACGGATTAAGCCGTGAGGCACGCTTCGGCGCCGTGCCACACTCGGACCAACGTACCAGCGCAATCGCTTGTGGGATGCACCCGACGACGATCTTTTTGCGGGGCGTTCACTTCGGCTGGAATCCGCTCACTTCGATGGATGACAAGGGATCACATCTTGTGATCCCCTTTGAGTCATCAGAACGTATACGCAGTGGCAGGCTCGGCCATGGTGAGTCTACGGCCGCCAGGCTCCTTGACCGCCTTGCAGGAGAGCCTGTGCCGGGAGTTTCGAGCCCAAGGTAAGGTTCTCCACCAGGGTTGCTGGGGGAACGACCGCGTTGGCGGGGCTGCTTGCCACCGTCGTGAAGGCAACGTTGGGACTCACCTTGAGGGGGGACAGGTGGAAGATGCCGGCGGCGTGGGTGGAGTAGACGCTCTTGGCGGTCTTCCCGTTCTTGCTCAGCGTGTAAATCTGGGCCGACCCCGACTTGGGATTGGTGGGCATTGAGGCCACGTAGAGGTTCTTGCTGTCGGGGGACCAGGCTACAGAGCCCGCGTTGAGCTTGGGCGCCAGCACCTGAGTTTTCCCGGACGCTACCGTGATGAGCCCGACCTGGGTCGAGCTTCCCGGCTTGCTCCCCGCCACGGTGGCGGCGATGGTCGAACCATCCGGAGACAACACCCCGCCTGACCAGGTTGGCAGGGTCGCGTTCTTCCCACCGTGGATATGCAGGATGGTAAGTCCCTGCGCCCCGCAGGTCGATTGCACGGCGACCAGGCTGGGCTGGGCCCAGATCAAGGTGCTGGGAGCGCCGTTATACGTACCCTCGGCCAGCGCGAACGCATTCTGGAGCGCTGTTACCTTGGAGCTACAGCCGGCGGTAAAGGAAAAAGTGCCCAGGATGGTCGGGCTCTTCGAACCGAGCTTCAAAGCCTCAACCTTCAGGGTAATTTGCGTGGCCTTGGCCGGAGCGTTGGGGGCCGCGATGGCCAGCTTGCCGGTAGGAACCGTGTAGAGCACGTACTTGCCGTCCCGCGACCAGGCGGCGTTCACCCAGGGGTAGGCGTTGGAGACCAGCAGTTTGGCATTTGCTCCGTGGGTATCGGCGAGAAAGATGCTTTCGGCGTTGCCAATGTAGTCCATGGTGGTGAAGAGCAGCCCGGAGCCGTCGGGCGACCAGAGCGGGCTCTGTCCTACTCCGGCGGTGGTCAAAGCGCCTCCCTCAAGCACCGCTACCTGGCCGTTGCTCGCGAAGGCCAGGGCATTGGTGGAGACGGCGGCCCGCGCCGTGAAGGATCCTTGACCGCCGGCCACCAAGCCGGCGGCGACTGCCATGGCGGCAGCGCCGCGCCACTGTTTCCGCATAGTCGTGATTCTCCTTGCTTCGGTTCGAGCTGACAGCCCACCTCTCGGCACTGATGGGCCGAAACAAAGGGTACCCGGTCAATCAGCATGGTGCCAGTAGGGCAGAGTGGCCTGGGGATCAGGAAACCGGCGTGGCCGGCCGCTACGCCGGGGTTGTGGCCGCTGGGGTTTGCTCGATTGTCGCTTTCACTCGCTGCCCGAACTGGGTCATGATGTCGTCGAATTTCCGTTTGAACAGGCCCATCCCCAGACCGGCGATTTTCCCGCTCACCGATGCCTCCACGCTCAGCCTCAAATTAGTCGCGGCGCCATCCGGCTCGAGCGAGGCCGAGATAGCGATCCGGACGCTGCTGCCCAGAGCGGAATCCTTTCCCGTCCCGAGGACATGCAGCGAGCGTCCTTCATCGGACGACTGAACCACCAGGTCCAGCGGCATCTTCAACTTGAGTGGACCTACCCGATCGGCCACCAGCGCCGTGTAGTGTACGTGCGGCTCCACGACCGTCGCCTCCTGGCACCCAGGAATGCAACGGGCCAGTTGCTCGACGTCCCAAAGAAAGTCCCAGACCCTTTGGGAGCTTGCCTCGATGCGGATCTCGTGCTGGAACTGCATAGCATCCTCCTCCGTTTCGCGTTTTCGACCAGCCTGAAAGCCAGACCTCTTTCCTCTACTGTACCGTGAGATCGGCTGACGAGGCGCGGAACCCTCGCGGGCACACCCCGTTGTTTGTGGGCGTGACGCCGACCGACTTCTCGATCATGAGACAGGGACGCGGGTCTCCGGGCCCCTAAAGGTGCCGTGCTCGCGAAAGCAGATGGCGGAGCCGTCTCGGATACAATTCACTAAAGGACTGCCTACGGCAAGGAGCGGTATGGCCGAATCGATCGTACTCTCGCATATCCAGGCGGGCGCTTTACTTGACGGGCGCGAACGCAGCCAATCGAGCCTGCTCACTACGCTCGATCTTGGCCTGTCGCGGGTCGAGGTGGAACTCACCGCGGACGGGGTCGCCTTCAATGGAACCCTTCTCCTGGACTGGGATGCCGTGCGGACCATCATTCACCAGTCGCCGATGTGCTTCCTGGTGGAAGACGGAGAGGTTTTCAAGATTCACCGCTTCTCCGAGGAGTTGAGTCGGCCCTATAGCCTGATGGCCACCGCCGGCTGGCCGACATTGGTCAATGCCGGCTTCACTATGCATCGGATCGTGGGGATCGATCCGGGGCAGGATACGCTGGAGAAGATCCGCGCCCTCGGGACGCCGCGTGGGCGAGTGCTCGATACCACCACCGGCCTGGGCTACACGGCGATCGCCGCCGCTCGCCAGGCAAATGAGGTAATCACGGTCGAACTGGATCCGTTGGTCCTGGAGATCGCTCGCCTCAATCCCTGGTCGCGCGAATTGTTCGAGAATCCTCGAATCAGCCAGCGGGTCGGCGACAGCGCCGATCTGATCGAGGAGTTTCCCGATCGGCACTTTACCCAGATCATTCACGACCCCCCAACCCTGAGCTTGGCGGGCGGCCTCTATGGCGGCGCCTTCTACCGGCAACTCTTCCGGGTGCTGCGCCCCGGAGGGACGCTCTTCCACTACGTGGGCAATCCGGCCAGCCGCCAGGGCGGCATGGTGGCGAAGGGAGTCAGCCGCCGGCTGCACGAGGCGGGGTTTGCCAAGGTGACGACCCGGCCTAGGGCCTTCGGGGTGGTCGCCAACCGGCCTTAAGCCTCCGGGAGCATGGGCATCTGGATCCCGCGTTCCCTGGCCACGGCAATCGCCTCTGGATACCCGGCGTCGGCATGGCGGACCACGCCCATCCCCGGATCGGCGGTGAGCACCCGCTCGATCCGCTCTCCCATGGCGGCGGTGCCATCGGCCACCACCACCATGCCAGCATGAATCGACTTGCCCATCCCGACTCCGCCGCCGTGGTGAATGCTGACCCAACTGGCGCCGCACGCGGTGTTGAGAAGGGCATTCAGGAGCGGCCAATCGGCGATCGCGTCCGAGCCGTCCCGCATGCTTTCGGTCTCCCGGTGGGGCGAGGCGACCGATCCGGTATCGAGATGATCGCGGCCAACGACGATCGGCGCGCTGACCACACCCCTGGCGACCATCTCGTTAAAGCGGGCGCCCAGTCGGGCCCGCTCCCCATAGCCCAACCAGCAGATCCGGGCCGGCAACCCCTGGAAGGCCACCTTCTCGCGGGCCAGGCGAATCCACCGGCACACATGCTCGTTGTCGGGAAACTCCTCCAGGACCGCGTCATCGGTGGCGGCCAGATCCTTGGGGTCTCCCGATAGAACGACCCAGCGGAACGGTCCCTTCCCCTCGCAAAACAGGGGCCGGATGTATTTTGGCACGAATCCGGCGTACTCAAAGGCGTCGGCATAGCCATGCTCCTGGGCCAGACCGCGGAGGGAATTACCGTAGTCGAAGGTCTCCACCCCGGAACGGGCGAACCCCACCATGGCCATCGCATGCCGGACGGCGCTGGCCCCAGCCAACTCGATATAGCGCTTGGGGTTCGAGATACGGAGGGAGGCGGCGGTCTCCAGATCCAGGCCGGCGGGGATATAGCCATTGAGAGGATCGTGGGCGCTGGTCTGATCGGTGACCATGTCAATTGGCGCCCCATCGGCCAGGAATCGTGGGAAGAGATCGGCCGCGTTCCCCGCGACGCCGATCGAGAGCGGCCGCCGTTCCCGCGCCGCCTCCACCGCCAGGCGGATTGCCTCATCGTAGTCCGCCGCTCTGACGTCCAGGTAGCGGGTCTCCAGACGCCGCTGGATACGCTGAGGCTCGGCCTCGACACAGATCGCCACCCCGCCGAGCATGGTGATCGCCAGGGGCTGGGCGCCGCCCATTCCTCCCAATCCGGCGGTGAGAACGATGCGGCCCGCCAGGTCCGTCCAGCCTCGGGCGGCGGCGGCGGCGGCGAAGGTCTCATACGTGCCCTGGAGGATCCCTTGCGTGCCGATGTAGATCCAGCTTCCGGCCGTCATCTGACCATACATAGTGAGGCCCAGGGCATCCAGGCGGCGAAACTCATCCCAGGTGGCCCAGTTAGGGACCAGATTCGCGTTGGCGATCAGCACGCGGGGGGCCCAGGAGTGGGTGCGGAACACGGCGACCGGCTTCCCTGATTGCACGATCAAGGTTTCGTCGTCAGCCAGGGTGCGCAGGCTCGCCAGAATGGCCCGCAGGCATTCATGGTTTCGGGCCGCCTTGCCCGCCCCGCCATAGACGATCAGGTCGCGAGGGCGCTCGGCCACCTCGGGGTCCAGATTGTTGAGCAGCATCCGGAGAGCGCCCTCCTGCTGCCAACCGCGGCAGGTCAACTGGGCGCCGCGGGGAGCGCCACGCAGGGGATCGGAACCAGTCGGCAGCGTCATCTCACCCTCCTCGTGGGAACGGTGGAGGCGAATTGGGCCTCCGCCATGCATTCCGTAAGAAGGATAGCGAATAACCTCATTCCCCGGAGAGAAAGGATAGAGTATCCTGGTGGGCGCCATGCCAAGGAATCACCCGTTCGGGCTAGGGGAGGAGTCGGGCCGCTAGTACCATTAGGTTATGGAGCAGCCCAGGGGGGCATGGTTTACTAGGGGTACCCAGGAGGGACGGACATCACCATTCACATGGCGAAAACCCTGGAGCAATGGCTCCGCTGGGTCGCATATATACATGCGTATTGGCACATCGATCGCGGCCACGCTGGGCATCACGGGAAAGGGCGGGTATACTAATGGAAGAGACACGATTTCTGACTGTCACCAAGCAGGAAGCCGAATTGATCATGGATAGCTTTAAGGTCTCAAACCCCCTCACCCGCAATATCGCGTTGAAGGCTGCCGGACTGGTGCTCGAATTCGCGGCGGATGATGAGATTCGGGACGCGGTACGGCTGACCGATAGCCGGCATCATAGCGACGTGGAGGTCGTGCGTTAGTGCGGATATCCGAGCGCAAGAGGCAACTTCGGGAACAGAATGCCTTTGTGCAACGCGACTCAGCGATCACGGAGGAGTCGACCACTCGACCGGAGCGGAAGGCCCAGGGACGGGCCGTCGTGGCTCGTCCAGGCAGCCGCTCTGGTAAGGCGTCCGGCAGGCAGGCTCAGGCGCGTACGCCGGTGGCCCGGAAGCAGCGAGGGCCTCGCTTTTACGCGGGATTTGGTTTCGTGGGCCTGCTGTTTTCAATCCTCCTGATTCAGAACACCTACTCCACCTATAACAGCGATCACAAGGCATACCCGGCCAAGTATGCCGCCTATGTCCGGGCCGAGGCGGCCTACCCCGCCAAGGTGACCCAGTATCACGCGGCGGTGGCCAAACATGTAACGCCCGCCCCGAAGGCGCCAACCCGGCCGGTGGCGCCGGTGGATCCCAAGCTTTCGATTGGCAGTTTTGCCCTGCCTCTTCTCTACGTCGTCCTCTCGCTGGCCTACCTCTACCTGGCGTTCAGGGCCTCCCGACAACAGAAGTCGCGAGCGACCCCGATCCGCTCGGCCCCCGCCAGGGCATAGCCCTCCGCCTCTTTTCTCCTTGGTTGGCCATCGACATACGTGTCATTGTGCTTCATCCGTGCTATGATTCGTGATGGCAAACTTGGATGCATCCGGCAAGGGGGGTGAAGCCATGGTTGATCTGGAAGCGGAATCCACGGAAAGCGGGCTGCCGTATCGTGAGGCTCTGCGATCAATCGGGGCCTTTCTTGATAGCACACGGGCGCGGGACGTGGTGCTGGCCGAAGTCGCGGGCGGTTACCTGTGGTCCTATCGGATCGTGGGCGACGAGCGATTGCCGCGGAACGCGACCATCAGCTACGAGGATTTACCCAGGCTCCGTGAACAGGTGCGGGCCGCGAAGAGTTCGTTTCGCGCCGATCCCGCGCGTCCCGCCGCGAACGGTGTCGCGGGAGCCGGCGGCATGCCCCTGCATCCCGATGGCTACGAGGAAAAGCTGAGGTCACTCGGGGCCAAGCTCGACAGCCAATATGCGCGGCAGATTCAGATCAGCGAGCACGGTGAGAATTTACTGGTGCAGTTCGTGGTTCCGCCACCCGCATACGTCCTGCGGAACCAGCCGGCCCTGCCCGACATGCTGCACTTCCGCGAGGACAGCTATTCGACCGCCGATACGGCAGAATTGGTCGCACGCTCCCGGAATCGCCGGGGAACCAGGTTCTACTCCTAGCCCCGTTATTCCCAGGATAACCATCGACTGGCCGCGAGGATCGCCGCGAGCCCCCAGGCGGCCACGATTGGCAGGTCCCAGCCGGTGGAAGCGAGGCTCTGTCCGCGCACCAAAACCGTGTCGAGGGCGCGGACCAGATGCGCCGGCGGAAGGGCCCACGCGAGGTCCTCGAGGGGGAGCGGCAGTTTATTCACCGGAATGAAGCTGCCTCCCAGAAACAACAGCGGCAGGTAAATCGCGTTGGTCACCGCGGCCGCGCCGTCCGCCGCGATGGAGCCTCCGAGGGCGATCCCGATGGCCGCGAAGGCCGCGACGCCGATCGCCAGGACGATCAGGGCCGAGAAGGGATTCCCCTCAGTCCGCATCCCATACAGGCCGAGCGAGACCACGGCCAGCAAGAGGCAGGAGAAAGCGATCAGCACGGCACTGGAAAGCACCTTGGCCAGCACCAATGTGGCGCGGGGCAGCGGACTGGTGATGAATCGGACCAACCCGCTGGCCCGGCGGGTGAGATCAGCGGGGGTGCCAAGGGCCACCAGGACACCGTGATCGATGATCGCCACCCGGTCGGCCAGGCGCTGTGCCTCCTCCAGATAGTGGGTGGTCAGGAGGAGGGTCACGCCACGGGCGCGCAAGCTGGAAATAAGGTTCCAGGTAATCTGGCGGGCCCGCGGATCCATGGCCGCCGTGGGTTCGTCCAGGAACATCAGTTCCGGATTGCCGGCCATGGCCAGGCCGAGGCTAAGGCGCTGCTTCTCGCCGCCGGACAGAGTCTTGAACCGCGCGCCGGCATGGTCGGCGAGGCCGATCGTCTCCAGCAGCGTTGTAGGCGACGCGGGTTGCGAATAGTAGGAGCAAAAGAGGGTGAGGGCCTCCCACACGGTGATGTGCGGGTAGAGGGTGCTGTGCTGGGGCATCATGCCGACCCGCTGGCGGAGCGACCGCGAGGCAGCGGGGTCATCCCCCAGCACCCGCACCTGGCCACCGTCGCGTACGCGGAACCCCTCAAGGATCTCGACCGTGGCGGTCTTCCCGGCCCCATTGGGGCCTAGCAAGGCGAACACCTCACCGGGTGTGACCGAGAATGAGAGATCGCGGACCGCCTCGCGGGCGCCGTATCGTTTCACCAAGCGATCGACCACCACGGAGGGCTGAGGAGGAGGCAGGATAATTGATCCTTGCTCGTCCACCGGGGAAGGAATGGCCGGCGAGGACATTCCACGCACCTCCCGAAAGCTGACGCACCGATCCGCGGAGGGACCGGCGACGACATTCCGGGCGAAAAACGAGGACCTGTCCACGCGGAGCAGGCCCTCTTGGGTTGCGGGGGCTGGATTCGAACCAACGACCTTCGGGTTATGAGCCCGACGAGCTGCCACTGCTCCACCCCGCACACTGAGTATGCCGTCCGGAGCGGAAACCGTCAAGTTTCGGAGGATGCTTGCGGGAGGGCCTCCGGCTGTGGCTGGATGGCAGGAACGAGGCCGGCTGAGGCCGGGTGTGGCGCGCGCTGCCGCTTCAAACGTCAGCGTCGGATAGCTGACGTAATTCTCGTACTGGAACCATTTGGAGATGAGCGGCAACGTGGTGGATCAGAATGCCTATGACCCCGACCCCAAGGCATGAATCCGGAGACCTTCACCTACGATGGGGCGGGGCACCAGATTGGCCACCTGGACGCGGCGGGACGGGCCTAGCACAGGAATCAAATGTTCGCCTTCTGAGCGGTCACTTTGTGCACGGATGCCCGGTCAGCTGGTACGAGTGGATCTCGTGTTTACCGTGACAGAGGAGGAATCGGCGGATGACCGCCATGGGAGAGACGGGACGAGAGCTG
>DATBTL010000422.1:0-18830 GCA_036559345.1 Chloroflexota bacterium
GGGCTGGCTCTCCCGCGGCGACCTCCCTAATCGGCTGGGAGAGGCGGGCCCGTCGCTTCCGACCCCCGCCGCCCAATGCCTCGGCCCGCACACCTTCGCCTATGCCCTGGCCCTGACCAGCGCATCCTGGCGGACCTTACCACCCATCGCCCACGCCTTCTCCAGCGAACTCCACGCCCACATCACTCCCTGCGCGGAGGGCGCGTTGCCCCCCAGCGCCTCAATTGTAGAGGTGAGCCCCAACTCAGTGGTCATCAGTACCCTGAAAGGGGCGGAAAACGGCGACGGCGCCATCCTGCGCCTGTACAACGAGGGTGACCAGGAGGAGACGGCGCGGGTGGCCCTGCTCATACCCGCCCATTCGGTGGAGATCACCGATCTGGACGAGCGGCCGGGCCAATTGATCTGGGAGGGTGAGCCGCGCGCGGAGTTCTCGCTCACCATTCCGGCGCATGGGATCGTGAGCGCGCGGGTGCGATGGAGCGCGGCCCGCGCCTGACCGCATGGAATCGGTGATACGCTTAGCGCAAGTGAAAGGCGGACGGATGAAAGCGCGTGCTTTGCTCGTTTTTCTCGCCCTGCTTTGCGCGAGCATGCAGTACTCCCACGTGGCAGCCCGAACCATACCCAGGGCGGCCCAGAAGCCTCTGGTCGAACGGTTTGGGATTCAGCCATCCGACTTACCCTCGGGATACAGCATGCGGAGTACGTATGATCCAGGGTTCGCCAACGAGCTCAGCCAAACCGTTCTGAGAGAAACGGCGCCCTCTCCCCAGTATGGCAACGCGATTGAGATCGAGATTACGATGTGGGAATCCGCGGAAGATGCCGGCACGGTCTTCGCTGATTTCACCTTCGCCAATGATGGGACCGGCCACTACGCGAACCGATGGAATCCCGGTGGGGTAGGCGACCAGGAGAAAGGAGAAGGGGGGACGCCGGCGGGTGATACGGTGAAAACCTGCCTCATGGGGGCAAGTAGCGGGTATTACCTTCTGTTCCGGCGCGGGTCGGTGCTTGTTTTGATTCAAGCTAGGGGTTGCAAGGGCGGCATCGATCCAGCGGCGATCTCGCATGTTGGGCGGATCATTGACGGACGGATCATGCGCTACCTGAAGAGTTCCCATTCGCAAAAATAAAAGTGAGCAACCGCTAGGGCGGCTTCCTCCCTCTTCCTCGCCTTGACACACGCACCTGGCGACCAATCAGCACAATGGATACCGTCATGGCATACCCTCCCTTACAGGCCTGACGAGCCCTGATTCAACGTCCCGGCCTGGGCCCGCCACCCGGCCACCAGTTGATTCACGCCATCAATGTAAGCGGTGGGATCGTTGCTGTCGCCCGAGGGGGCGTAGACTGGGATGATCTGGCTGACGGTGGCTAGCTTCCACTGCTTGAGATAGAGACCACTGATCAGTTCATACCAGGCTTTGGCGCCGGCGAGCCAGGTATCGAAGTAGCGATAGCCGCCGAGGCTGGGGAGCCCCGCGATGGCCCGGATGTTGCCCAAATTATGAGTGAGTACCGCCTCGCCCTGGGTGCCGGCGCCGCTCTCGTGGACGAAAAAGGCCAGACAATAGGCGGGATCGATTCCGTACTGAACCCCCAGATCGTAGAGCGCCTGCCCATCGCCCGCCATGGGCGAGCCATAGGCGGTCAGCACCGCGTTAATCTGGGCGGGCGAGATCGTGGGCCCGCCCGCGACGGCATCGCCGGTGGCCGGGGGCAGCGGACGGGAGATCGGGCGGGCGTCGGGTAGTTGTACGATCGGGGCTGCTCCCGGGGACCGGGCCGGCATGATCTGGCTGGGCGCCGCGGCCGGACCGGCGGCGCCGACCACCTGCGCGCTATAGGCGGCGCCGTTGTCTGAACTATAGGCGCCGGCCTGATCGCTCGGTTGATGGAGGGCCAGGGCGGCCAGAAGAGCAAGCACAAGAGCTGGGATGGCCAGCACTTTAAGGCCAAGGGCAGCCAGCGGCGCGCGCATACGGCGCCCAGGGCGATTGGCCAACGGGATCGGGAGCGGTCGGGAATCCAGAACAATCATCGAGCCGCTCCAGTCGACTGGTGAGCCAGGGTGAAGGTCTGGTGACGAGGATCGTTCAGGTAGACCAAGGTCTGGCCGGCGACATGCAGGCGAAGATCGGGGTAGCCGTCGTGATTGGTGTCGGTAAGGTCAAGGGTTGCGGGGCTGAACTCCTCGCCGGGACCAAAGAGATATGGTCCTTTAATCACCAGGACGTGGCTCGGATCGCCGCCTGGCATGATCATGATCAAGACCTGGCGATGAGCATTAACCGCGATGAAGTGGGTGGGGACGCCGGTCTGTTCGCGAAAGCCCATATACCCGTCAGTAGAAAAGGAGCGGGGGTAGCCATAGCGAATATCATCCAGTTTCACCTGGCCCCAGGCGACAAGAGTGTTGATCAGGATGTATGCGACGAAGACCGCCAGGATCAGGAAGGCCGGCATGGCCATGCGGGAGGCGCCAATCCAGTGGCGCCGGGCCGGTCGTCGGAGGGCGGGAAGGTAGTTGAGTTCTCGTTGGACGATTGCCACGGTAATTCTCCTTACTCTGGGGGAACTGCTTACCGGGCAATAGTAGTATATATGTTCTAACTTGGTCAATCGGGCTTTCAGGATTAATCGAATATCCGTTCTAGATTGGCTTCGTGAACGAACTTGGCGCGCCTGTGTTATACTGGATGGCCGGACGATACACGCATCGGCGTGGTCGCGTTTCAGTTTGCCTGTTGGTAGGCGTGGAGGAAGAAGGAACTTGGTCAGGATTCGTCTGCGCCGGACCGGCGCCAAGGGTCAGCCCAGCTATCGCGTGGTGGTCGCCGATTCTCATAGCCCCCGCGATGGCCGTTTTATCGAAGTGATCGGCCACTATAGCCCGCGTCAGGAACCCTCTGTCATCGTGATCGACAAGGACAAGGCGCTGGCATGGATGGCCAAGGGGGCCCAGCCCAGCGAGAGCGTCCATCGGTTGATGGCCAGGGTAGGGATTCTCGAATACCCTCCGCTGCCCGTGAAGGCGGCCAAGAAGAGCGACGCCGCGCCGGCTAGCTAGCCGACGGACACGATTGCGGGAGAGGACTCAATGCGCGATCTGGTGGAATACGTGGCCCAGGCACTGGTCTCGCAGCCCGATCAAGTGCGGGTAACCGAGGTGGAGGACAATGGGGTTCTGGTGCTCCAGCTACAGGTCGCGCCCGAGGACATGGGCAAGGTGATTGGCAGGCAGGGACGGATCGCCAACGCGCTCCGCTCGCTCCTCAAGGTTGCCTCCATGCGCCAGGGCCGCCGTTGCGTGCTGGAGATCCTCTAGGCGTGCCCGACGATCGCGCGACGGATGAGGCTATCGACTGGGTGCTGATCGGGATGATCGCCGGAGCACATGGGGTCAAGGGCGAGATGAAGGTCGACCTAGAGACCGATTTCCCCGATCGCTTCAAGCGTTTACGTACGGTCTACGCGGGGAAAGACCATGTGCCCGTGCGGGTGGAGGGCGCGCGTCGCTTAGGTGATCGGGTCGCGATCCGGCTGGCCGATTGCACTGACCGCGACGCCGCCCAGGCACTCCGCGGCACCCTTCTCTTTATTCCCAGTAGCGAGATCATGCCCCTGCCCGATCACACCTACTACCGAGACCAGATCGTTGGCCTGCGCGTGGTTACGACCGCCGGAGAGATGCTGGGGACGATCACCGAGATCCTGGTCACTGGCAGTAATGATGTCTACGTCGTCCGCGACGAGCAGCGCGAAACGCTCATCCCCGCCTTGAAGGAGATCGTGCGCGAAGTGGACGTAACCGGCGGGCGAATGGTGATCGATCCGGTAGACGGCCTTCTCTAGGCCGCGCCCATGCGCATCGCCATCTTCACCCTCTTCCCCGATATGTTCGCCGGCCCTCTCGGCGCCAGCATCGTGGGCCGGGCGGTAGCGCGGGAGCAGGTCACCCTTACCCTGCATAACTTCCGCGAGATGGCCATCGACCGCCACCATACGGTCGACGATTATCCCTACGGCGGCGGCGCCGGGATGGTGCTGCGGCCGGAGCCGCTCTTCGCCTCGGTGGAGGCGGCGGCGTTACCGCCGGAGACTCCGATCATACTGCTCACGCCCCAGGGCCGGCCCTTCGATCAACGCGCGGCCGCCCGTCTGGCCGCTCTCCCGGCCATGGCCCTGATCTGCGGGCACTACGAGGGGGTGGATGAGCGGGTGCGCGAGCATCTGGCCACCGAGGAAATTTCATTGGGCGACTTCGTGCTCAGCGGCGGGGAGATCGCTGCCATGGCCGTGGTGGACGCGGTGGTCCGCCTCCTCCCTGGGGTCATCGATCCGCTCTCCCTGAAAGAGGAGTCGCATCATGCCGCTCTCCTCGAGTACCCGCACTATACGCGCCCCGCCGAGTTTCGCGGCTGGGCGGTGCCGGAGGTCCTGATCTCAGGGAACCACGCGCTGATCGCCCGCTGGCGGCGGGAGCAGTCGCTGCGCCGCACCTGGGAGCGGCGCCCCGATCTCCTGGCGGCCGAGTTGGCCCGCGACGCGCTAAACCAGAAGGAGCGCCGGCTGATTGCCGAGTGGGAGGACAGCAGAACGGACGATACATCTTCTCACGCACCGCAAGAAGTTATCCACTTCCCTGTGGATAAGTGACCCCCCAATTGGGGATAACCAGTCAAGAGACGGCTGAAATGGTGTGCAAAAAGACAGCCAGTTATCCACAATACCCCGTGCGCGGTGCAAGCGGTACCATGGAGACGGCGCCTGAGTGAACCCGGGCGCCGAGGGAGGATGGATGGCTGACCAGATAGACCACGATGCCCTGATTCGGGTCGCCACCGAGGCGCATGCCCGGGCCTATGCCCCCTACTCGCGCTTCCAGGTTGGCGCCGCCGTTCTGGGCCAGTCAGGGCGGATCTATGGGGGCTGCAACGTGGAGAACGTTTCCTACGGCCTGACCAGCTGCGCCGAGCGGAACGCGATCTTCGGGGCCGTGCTGGAAGGTGAACGCGCCTTTCGTGCCGTGGCCGTGGTAACCGGAGCCGAAACCCCCACGGCCCCATGTGGGGCCTGCCGTCAGGTGCTGGTGGAGTTTGCTCAGGGCGGTGAAATGGAAGTCGTACTGGCTACCTTGAGCGGCGCCCGCCACGCCACCACGCTGGGCGCCATCTTCCCGCTCAGCTTCCGCGAGTTCAATCCCACCAGCGAATAGCAAGGGAACAGGAGGGGAAACAACGATGAGCGCGGTGCGTGGGGTAGCGGAAGTAGTGCTGGCCGTCCACGATCTGGAACGGGCGATGGCCTTCTACCGCGACGTGCTGGGGTTGCGGCAGATCGAGAAGCCTGCCGGCGTGGTCCCGGTGTTTCTGGCGGCCGGGGCCGACGAGGCGCCGATCCCCCAGATGGTGGTCCTGGTCCCGCTGCCGCCCGACGCACCGCCGTTCGCGCCGCCACGCACCTTGCACCACCTGGCTCTGGAGATCGCGCCCGAGGAGTTCGACGCCGAGGCCGCGCGCCTGACTGCCCTGGGCTACACCCTGCGCTCGGGCAAGCACCCGGTGCTTCCATCCCGCACCGTGTACCTGGACGACCCCGAGGGCAACGAGGTCGAGTTGATCGGCGCCGATCCAGTGTAGGGCTTGCGCGAGAGCCGGCCAGCGGGCCAATATGCTGATTGGCTTATCGCGATGGTCGGTAACCTCCCGCTCCCTGGGGTTGAGTTGGCCAAGCCGCATAACGCCCTTGACATGTGACTAAATGGTCACGTATTCTCTAGGCATGGCTGACGACGACCGCGTGTTCAAGGCGCTTGCCGACCCAACGCGTCGTCTCCTGCTCGACCGGCTCTTCGCGCGTGACGGCCGCACGCTCACCGAGCTGGAGTCCGAACTGGAGATGACTCGCTTCGGGGTCATGAAGCATCTGCGCGTCCTTGAGGACGCGGGACTCGTCACCTCGCGACGATCGGGCCGGGAGAAGTTCCATTTCCTCAACCCGGTGCCGATCCGCCTTATCCACGACCGGTGGATCGACAAGTACACCGAGCGCCAAGTCTCGGCACTCACGGAACTCAAGAACGAGCTGGAGGAACGAACATGACGACGAGGACTCAAGCGCCTGTCACCACCCAGGTGTATCGCGTGTATATCAAAGCGACACCCGAAGCGATCTGGAACGCAATCACGAGGCCCGAGTGGACACGGCGGTACGGCTACGGCATCAGCGCTGAGTACGACCTGCGCCCGGGCGGCGCGTACCGAGCCCTGACGAGCGAGGAGATGAGGAAGCAAGGTGCTCCGGAGGTCGCGGTCGACGGTGAGGTCATCGAGGCGGATCCGCCCCGAAGACTGGTGCAGACGTGGCGCATGGTGATGGATCCCGCCACGGAGGCGGAGGGTTTCACGCGGCTAACCCATGAGATCGAGGCGACCACGGGCGGCGTGACGAAACTCACGATCGTCCACGACGTCGCGGGCGCGCCGCGGCTGGCGGCGCTGCTGGCGGGCGAGATGGAGAACGAAGGCGCGGACGGCGGCTGGAGTTGGGTGCTCAGCGATCTAAAGACGCTGCTCGAGACCGGCTCGCGGCTCGCGGGCTGAGGTGAAGCGGTGGAGACTCCGCACTCGCGGAGTCTCCACCGGAAGCGTCCCGGGAACGGATGCCCGTCGCCAGGACACACGTGATTGTCTGGTCGCGGAGCTTCACGTCAGGAACGGATTGTATGCCCGCTCCCGGCCAATAGTAGTCGCGGGTCCGTGTCCGGGATAGACGACCGTCTCGTCCGGCAATACGAGCAGTTTCTCGCGGATTCCCGTGAGCAGCAGGGGGCCGTCGCCGCCTGGCAAGTCGGTGCGCCCGATCGAGCCCTGGAAGAGGACGTCGCCGCCGATCAGCACGCCATGGCCGTAGAGGCAGATGCTGCCGGGGCTATGCCCTGGCACATGCAGGACACTCCAACGCGCACCCGCCAGAACCACGTCCTCGCCCTCGCGGAACCAGCGATCAGGCGGCGGCGATGGCGTCACGCTCAGGCTATAGATCGCCGCCTGGCGTGGACCGGCCGCCAGCAACCCGGCATCATCGGGATGCAGGTAGATCGGCGCCTCGGGTGCCGCGGCACGGCAGGCGGCGTTGCCCACCATATGGTCGAAGTGGCCGTGCGTATTGACTATGGCCTCCAGCCGAAACGAACCGGCGGTGACAAAGTCCAGGACCGGCTCGTAGTCGAACGAGGGATCCACGACCACCGCGGCCCCTAGACTTCGGTCATAGAGTACGTAGACTCCGTTATCCATGGGCCCGCACCGAAACGCGCGAATCTCGAATCCCATGCCATCTCCTTTTCCCACTATCAGTGGTGAATGACTCTCTTCTCGGGCCATGTTCTCTATGCTACACTCCCGTCGTGGTTCCCCTCATCCACCAAGAAGGCTCGCATACATCATGATCCAAGCGGCGGCGTCCGTCCGGCGTGTGTCCCTGTTCGCGACGCTGCTTCTGGCGTGTTTGAGCGTCTGGCCCTCCGCGGGGGCCCAGGCAGCGAGGCTGGTGCTGAACCTCGCCTACCCGTCTCCCCCAATCCTGGGCAATGCCGCCCTGGTCTACGACGAGACGACGGGGCGGACCCTGCTCGCGGACAACCAGGACCTGTCTCTTCCCATGGCCAGCACCACCAAATTGATGACCGCCCTCCTTGTCCTGGAGCAGGGGCACCTAACCACCACCACCGTAATCAGCGCCAACGCGGCCACCGTGGGCGGCTCGACCATGAACCTGTATGCCGGTGAGGTGCTCACTCGGCGCGATCTCCTCTATGGTCTCCTTCTCCCCTCGGGAAATGACGCCGCGGTCGCTCTGGCGGAGTCGGTGGGCGGGACCGAGCGGCATTTCGTAACGATGATGAATGCCCGATGCGCGCGGCTTGGCTGCACGCACACCCACTTCACCTCGCCCCATGGCCTGGACATGCCGGGCCACTACGCCTCGGCGCGGGATCTTCTGCGGATCGTTCTGGCCGACCTTCACTATGCCCCCTTCCGCGCTATCATGGGCACCCGCACCTACTACATCCCGCCCAGCTCTCAGAATAATCCGCACTATCTGGTCAACGTGAACGAACCGTTGTGGTGGTATCCGGGAGTGATTGGGGCCAAGCCCGGCAATACCACCAACGCGGGCTTTTGCGACGTCGTGGTAGCCAAACAGCGGAAACGGGAGGTCATAGTGATTACCCTGGGGATGCCCGATCGCTATACCGATGTGCGCGATCTCCTCAATTTTGCCTTGTCCGATTTTACCTGGCATTCGCCGGAAACCATTCCCACCTCCCTGGAGAACCAACTGTATCCGCGGGACATCTTCAACCTGGATTCGCCGTACGACTACCTAACCGGAAAAGATGCCCACGGCCGCCCCTATCGCTACTATATCGGCACCGGCTACTACGTGCGGCAGCCGTTCCTGCGCTATCTGGACACTCACGACGGATTCGGCCTTCCCACCAGCCAGGCGGTAACGAGCGGCTCCGTAGCGATCCAGCGGTTCGGGAAAACCGTGTTGATGTATCACGGCCAGACTGCTACCTTCAGCCTGGAAACCTGATCTGGCCGCGCCGCGTGGTGTCTATGCCGCTCTCCATACACCGTGGAGCGGATGGCTTGCCGGGGCGGTAGCGACCTGAAACGAAGGAGCGGCCAACTGGTGGATCTCACTCAGGTACAGGCGGGATTTGCTTTCCCCACCCAAGCGATTACCCTGGATTCAGCTACGGTGGATGCCTATGTGCGAGCCGTAGAGGATCCTAGCCCTGCCTATAGGGGCGTCGGAGCGGTGGTCCCTCCCCTGGCTATCCTGGCCCTCGCCATGCGCGGGCTGACTGATCTGCTCACCCGCCATCCCGGCTCCACGCATGCGTCGCAAGCCGTAACCGTCATCCGCCCGGTGCCCGTGGGGAGCACGGTCACGGCGGCGTTGACCGTGCGTACTCGATCCGAGCGTCGCGGATTCGCGGCCCTGATCCTGGAAGCCCGTGTATCCAACGCGACCCTGCCGGTACTGGAGGGCGAAATGCTGCTGATGGTGCCGCTTAGCGGCGGGAGTCCCGCCAATGGATGAGCGGATCACCATCCCGGAGGTTGGCGAAACCCTGAGTCCGCTCGAGGTTCTGGTCACGTCCGAACGGGTACGCGCCTACGCCGATGCCGCCAACGACCACAACCCGATCCACCTGGACGCGGCGTTCGCGGCAACCACCCACTTTGGCGGCCCGATTGCCCATGGCATGCTGCTGCTGGCCTACCTCGCCCGGGTACTGGGCGGGCGCTTTGGCCGCGCCTGGGGAGAGAACGGCACCCTGGAGGCGCGGTTCCGCGGGCCCGCCCTGGTGGGTACATCCGTACGCATCCAGGGCACCGTGCGGTCCGTGACCGAGGCGGCGGACGGCATCCAGGTCGAATGTATCCTCCAATGCGTCGATCCGAGCGGCCAGACGCTGGTTCAGGCCACGGCGCGGGTACGCCTGCCCGGCCAGGGAATCGGGCAGGGGACACGCGCAAGCAGCGGAGCGTAGCTGCTTCCTCGTGGCTGCTTTGGCGACCGGACCTGTGGACAATCCGCGCTGAAACTTGTGGATATCCCCTTGAAACTTGTGGATAACCGTGAGTGTACGCGGGATAACTGGGGGTGAAATAGCGGATAAGGGAGGCGGTCCAGGAGAACTGAGTGCCGGCTTCGCGAACCTATCCCCTGTGGATAAGGAGCCATTCCGGATTTGCGCCCCCTACCGCGAGGTGCTATTGTGGCGAAAGTTTCGTGAAGGTAGGGAGGATCAACATGCTGGCACCGCAACGATCACTGGCGCCTGGACAGCCCCCACGCAACTCGTTCGCCTCGTTCGTCTATGGTCCCGAAAGTCTGCTCGCCTACCGGGCCGCTTTCGCGGCGGCCGAACGGCCCGCCGAGGTCTACAACCCCCTGTATATCCAGAGTACCCCAGGGATGGGCAAGACGCATCTGCTCAAGGCGATCGCCCAACACCTCGGGCAGCGCTCCGACATGCATAATGTGATCTACGTTCCCGCCGAGACGCTCTCCCAGGAATTGACCACCAGCATCCGCCAACGCCGTTCCGATGCCTTCCGCGATCGCTATCGCGCCGCCGGCGCCTTGTTGATCGATGATCTCCCGGTGCTGGCCGGCCGAACCGCCGTCCTGGAGGATCTCACCTATACCATCGATGCCCTGCGGGAGAGCGGGCGCCAGGTGGTGGTGAGCGGAGAAGGCGATCCGAGTATGTTGAAGGGCCTGCCCGACCGGCTCCGTTCGCGCCTTACCTCCGGCCTGGTAGTCCGCATCGGCAAGCCCAGCCTCCGGACGCGCCTGGCCCTGGCCAAGACGTTCGCCGGCTACACCCAGGCATGGTTCACCGCCGAGGCATTGCATCTCCTGGCGCATAGGACGGCCGGCGGGGTCAATGAATTAGAGACGGCGGTTCGCCGGTGCGCGCACATCGCGCCCCAGGGCGGCATGGTCGGCGCTACCATCGTGAGAAGTGTTCTGTGTGATCTCCTCCGTCAGGCCCAAAACGCCCCGGTCCGCGGCGATGTGGACACCATCCTCAAGGCGGTTTGCGCCGAGTTTGGGGTCTCCAAGGACGACCTCCTCAGCAAGAAGCGCGAGGCCACCATTTCCCAGGCCCGCCAAATCACCATGTATCTCCTCCGCGAGGACGCCGGTCTGACCGTAGCCCGGATCGGCCGCGAGTTGGAGCGCGATCATTCGACCGTGCTGCACGGATGCAAGCGCATCGAATCCTCGATCGTCTCCACGGATGACTCGATTGTGTCCGCGATCTCGGCCGTCCGTGAGAACCTTCTGGATTCCCTGGCCTGACGCCCTTCCCTGGAACGATCAAGACAAGCATGAGGGAGCCGCTCGCGCCATGACGCGAGCGGCTCCCTTTATCGTGTGCTGGGCGGGACCAACTCGGCGACCAGCGACCAGACGCCGTTCCCTTCGCGCCGAGCCCCGATCAGCACCTCCTCGTCCAGTCCATCCATCTGGTAGCGGGCGAGATTGTGGCGGAACGTCCGATCGTTTCCGAGGTGACGCAACGGGGCCAACCGGGTCAAGCGATTGACCGTCCGCATGTTGTCTTTCCCCGCCTCGGTGATCGCCGTCGTCTTCCCATGGAAGGCGGCCAGGATCACCAGCACCCGTTCCCGCAACGCACCACCGGCCGGCGCCCCGGCCTCCTCCTCAGCCATTGTGCCCCTCCCCTGCCTATTTCCAAGGAGAAACCCCTTGTTATGGCAGTATCTCACGCGCGAGCGGTTAAAATACCAAAGAGGGTCCGGCGGACTGATGGGGCGCTCCCTGGGCGGCTACGGGACACTGTCTTGCTCCCTTTGCTTCTCACACCACCTTTCATGCCACCGCGTCGCTCAGCGGGGCCTTCAGTATCGGCATGGCCCCATTGGGGCGGCTGGGGTCATGCGGGAAATGCCTGGGGACGCCGAGTGAAAGCGCCTAACCATCGAGAAGGAGAGAAAATATGCAAGAAGGGGATCGGTTACGTACGGAGCAGCGCGAGTTGTGGACAGCCGCCGCCGACGCCTGGCAAAAAGGGGCCGAGACCCCGCTCCCGATGGATCCGGTGACCGAGCGCCTGCTCGTCGAGGCGCGGATCGGCCCTGGAACGCGGGTGCTGGATCTTGGAAGTGGAGCCGGGAACCCGGCCCTCTTTATCGCCGAGCGGGTGGGGCCGGAGGGTTCGGTCCTGGGCCTCGATCTGTCACCAGGCATGGTGGAGGGGACCAATGAGCGGGCCAGACGGCGCGGCCTGACCAACGCGGCCTTCCGCCTGATCGAGCGAGAGGTGGAGCTGGGCGTGCCGCCCGCGAGCTTTGACACCGCCACCGCCCGCTGCTCGCTGATGTATCCGCCCGACCCGACAGCGGCCCTGTCAGCCCTTCGGCAGGCGATTCGTCCCGGCGGACGGGTCGCCTTCAGTACCTGGGCTGGGTTGGACCGTTGCCCTTCGCACCGCTTCCTGGTGGAGGTCGTCGGCTCGCGGGTGGCGCTGAGCGCCGAGGAGACGCGGATCTTGACCCTTCCGTTCACCGCCTTGCCCACCGAGGCTATCCACCGGGCTGCCTGCGAGCGGGCCGGGCTGGTGGAGGTGGATACCCACGAGATAGAGATGCCGATCGAGGCGGAGAGCGCCGAGGCGTTCTGGCACAGCCGGATTTCCCGATCGGGCCCGCTTCTCGGCGCTCTCCGCGCACACTCCACCGCGGATCGCGAGATGGTGGGAGAGACGTTCGTGGCCCGCTTGCACACGATGTTCGGCGCCGGCCCGATTCGCTTCACCGACCTGATGCTGGTCACCGGCGCCAGCGTGCCAGGCTGATCCACCCCCAATGGGTCTCGGCCTCAGTTTCTCATTCGTACGCCGGCGCCTGCCGCAGCACGAGGCTGGCGTTATGCCCACCCAGGCCAAACGAGTTGGAGAGGGTGGCCCGGAGGAGGAGACGGCGGGCGGTATGCGGCACGTAGTCGAGATCGCACTCGGGGTCGGGATCGTCGAGGTTGATCGTAGGCGGTACGATACCGTCGCGGAGGGCTAGCGCGCATACCACTGCCTCCACGGCGCCCGAGGCGCCCATCATGTGGCCGGTCATGCTCTTGGTCGAGCTGACCGCCATCCGGTAGGCACGGTCCCCGAATACGGACTTGATCGCGACCGTTTCGGCCTTGTCGTTCAGCGGGGTGCCGGTCCCATGGGCATTGATGTAATCAATATCCTCGGGCGCCAACCCCGACTTCCGCAGCGCCCGACGCATGGTCTGGGCCGCCATCGCCCCGTCCTCCGGCACCGCCGCCATGTCATAGGCATCGTTGGTAGCCCCATATCCGCCCACCTCGGCATAGCACCGGGCCCCACGGGCGCGGGCATGCTCCAACGACTCCAACACTACCACGGCCGCCCCTTCGGAGAGGACGAAGCCGTCCCGCCGCTTGGTGAAAGGGCTGGAGGCCCGCTCCGGCTGCTCGTTGTTGCGGGCAAGGGCATGCATGACGCTAAAACCGGCCAGGATGACCGGATGAATCGGGGTCTCCGTCCCGCCGGCCAGCATCACCTCGGCGTCACCGCGCCGGATCGCCTCCGCTCCCTCGCCAATCGCCTGGGTACCGGTGGCGCAGGCCGAAACCACGGCCATATTTGGGCCCCGGAGACCGAGGGAGATCGCTACCTGCCCGGCCGGCGAATCAACCAGCATGTGCTGGATGAAGAAGGGACTTACTCGGCGGGGGCCGCGCTCAAGAAAAACCTGATGTTGCTCCAGGAGACTCTGAAAACCGCCGGCCGCCGAACCGATCGTGATCCCCACGGATTCCGGGTCAAGGGCGGTGAGGTCGAGATCGGCGTCCACCACGGCCTGCAGGGACGCGGCCAGGGCCAACTGGGTGCAGCGATCCATCCGCCGCACCTCGCGGGGCGAGCCCAGGGAGGCCGGATCGAATCCCTTTACCTCACCTCCGATTTGCACGGGGAACGGACTGGGGTCGAAGTGAGTAAGACGGGCGATCCCCGAACGACCGGCGAGGAGATTCTCCCAGGCGCTCTGGGGGCCGATACCCACTGGGCAGAGGATGCCAAGCCCGGTGATGACGACCCGTTGCCGCTCGCTCACGACACCGGGGTCGAGATCGCGCGCACGTCCACCTCGCTATAGGTGAGCGCCTGCACGTTACGGTCTATCCGCTTAATCAATCCCGACAACACCTGCCCTGGCCCCATCTCCACGAACGTATGACCGCCCTGGCTGGTCATTTCCAGCACCGAGCGAGTCCACTGGACCGGCTTGCAGAGTTGGTCCGCCAACTCTCGCTTAATGTCCGCCGCCGTATGGAGCATCTGGCCGGTGATGTTGGCTACCACGGGAATGTGCGGCTCCCGCAAGTGGATATGGGAGAGACGCTCGCTAAGCTGGGTAGCCGCCTGCTGCATCAGCGGCGAATGAGAGGCAATGCTGATTTTGAGGCGGGCCACTCGGCGGGCCCCTGCTTCCTTGGCCAGATCCATGGCCCGCAGGAGGGCGCCGAGTTCACCCGAAATCACGGTTTGCAAGGGGCTGTTAATGCAGGCCAGACCGATCTCGCCCAGTTCGCGCGCCTTGCGCACAATGCCCTCGAGGGTGATCGTGTCCAGACCAATCACCGCGGCCTGACCGCCGGGGCTGGCGAATCCGCTTTCCTCCATCAACCGGCCTCGTTCGCGGACCAGGTGCAGAGCATCCGCGAAATCCAGCACATCAGCCGCCACCAGAGCGGTGTATTCACCCATGCTGTGTCCCGCCACGAAGGAGGGGGAGAGCCGGCGCCCCATGGCGGCGGCCCGTTCCCGCAGCGCCGCCAGGCAAGCCACGCTGACCGTGAGGATACTGGGCTGCGCGTTATAGGTAAGCTCCAGATCCTCTTCCGACCCCTCGAAACACATCCGAGCCAGATCGATCCCCAGACTTTCATCGGCTTGATCGAACACTGCCCGAGCGGCGGGAGATTCATCATACAGGTCACGGCCCATACCGACGAACTGCGACCCTTGGCCGGGGAAAACAAAGACCGACCGGCCAGGGGAGCGCGGCCCGCTACGACGCAAAACAGGGGGAATCATGCGGTGACAAAGCCTCCATCCACGTTAAGCACCTGGCCCGTGATATAGCGGGCGCCATCCGAGGCCAGGAAAACCACCACGTCCGCCACGTCCTCGGGAGTGCCGAAGCGGCCGGCGGGGATCATCTCCAATACTTTAGCCTTCAATTGATCGGGAAGATCCTGGGTAATATCGGTAGTAATATAGCCGGGCGCCAGAGCATTGGCAGTGATATTCCGGTTGGCCACCTCACGGGCCACCGAGCGGGTAAAACCGATCAGACCCGCCTTGGCGGCGGCGTAGTTGGCCTGGCCGGGGTTCCCAGTCAGTCCCACCACCGATGAAACGCTAATAATGCGGCCCCAACGGGCCTTGAGCATGGGCCGGAGCGCGGCCTTGGTGCACAAATAGGCGCCGCGGAGATTCGTATCGAGCACGGTGTCCCAATCGTCCTCGGAGAGACGCAAGAGCAGGGTGTCGCGCGTGACGCCGGCATTATTGACCAACACGGCCACCGGACCCAGTTCCTCGGTGGTCCGCTGAAAGAGGGTGTCCACCTCCTCGCGGCGGGAGATATCGGCGCCTACCGCGATTGCCTCGCCATCGGCGTCCCGGATCGCCCGTACCACCGCGTGGGCGGCCTCTTCCTGGGACCGATAGTTCACGCACACGGCATAACCAGCGGCGGCCAGTGCCAGCGCGCTGGCCCGGCCGATGCCGCGCGACGCCCCAGTTACCAGTGCTACTCGGCGGCTGGGCATGATCCGGCGTATTCTCCCTAACTCTCCCATTGATTCCAATGGCTGTTAGGTAGTATGACAAACACGCCGTAACTGTGCAACGGGAGCCTGATGCAAGGCTGTACGAGGCGGGCGAAGCCGACCGATAGATTGCCAAGCCTTAACAATGGAGCTGGGAGTCGTGGGCAAAGCCGGGGATGATGCCGCGTCGCGCCCGTTTCAGTTGGCGAGGGTCGAGATGCCCGAAACCCGCCAGCCATCCCGATCATTGATCACCTCGAAGAGATCGCGCGCCGCCTGGTTGCCGGAGCGCACGGTCACCCATACATCGGCCCCCGCCGCCCCACCCCAATAGCCCCGCACCAGATACGACTGTATCGGCCCTCGCAGTCCCAGAAGTCGGGCGGGAGCCGAGAGATCATGGCGGCCCGGCAGCGGACCGGCGAGTTGCGCGCGCATTAGCGCCGGCTGATTATGCAGGGCGGCGTCGCAGAAGGCCACCACCGCCGCCTCCGCCCCGCGCTCCAGGGAGGCCGCATCCTCGTGCAGAATAGCGGTGATCCGCCAGCCCTCGCGATAAAGGCGGAGCGATAGCTGCTCGGTCACCGGGCCATCCGGATAGCGGAGGACCAGGGTGGCATTGCCCTGCTCCCGCACGAAAGCCCAGCGCACAACCTGAGTCCCTACTGGCGGGCGCGTCACCCCAAGCATGGCGGGCAATTGGCTCAGGCTCAGGCGGGCCCGAAGGTTGGGGGCCAGGAGGTGAACCGCCGCTCCGCCATCATCATGTTGGATTGCCTGACCGAAGGCCAGGGCAATCGTCTTGACGGTCGGCGCGGCCGCGGGGGCGGCATAGGCGGCCCCGACCCGGCACAGGGGAATGATCACGATACACGCAAGGAAAATGACGCGGCGCATTCTTCTCTCCTGGCATACTTGCCGGCATGATTGAGGGGGTTGGCTATCCTCTGGGGCCAAAGGCACGGGCATCATAGCACCGACCTGGTTCCCCCGCGCGGCATCTCGTGCATAGGAGACGGCGGATCCGGGCGCAAGTTTCTCCCCATGGGGGTTATTCTGTAAGGGAGAGAATCGGTAGGGGGCTTTTTTTCCTGGCCCGCGTGCCGCATACTCTGGGCAGATCAGGTTTTAGTAGACACAGCGGGCATTGGAGGGCAAGCCGGTGGCCTCCGCGACGAAGATCAAGACCAGGACCAACGGTAAAATTGAAGGGATGCTGATCACCGCCGAGGGGCGGTGGCGGTGCGTCTCGTGTGGGAGAATCACCGACACCACGCCGGTCTGCGCCGGAGCCCACGACGATGGGAGCCCGCGCTGTGGGAAGGCGGTATGCGCGAACTGTACAGGGCGATGTGTCCGCTGCAAGGCGCCGCTGTGCGCCGCCGATCTGGCCCGTTCCCAGGAAGGTGCCCTCTGCGTGCAGTGCCTCCCGCCGGCCGAAGGGCGCCAGGCATATGCCTTCCGCCAGCAGACACGGACGAGCACCCGCGGCGTCGATCCCGGGGATCCGCTCCGCGATGCCAGCCGCGCCCAGCGGGCCACGGCGGACGCGCATGAATCGATGGACGCGGCAATGCGGCGGGCCGACGAGATTGAGCGCCAGATCGAGGAACTGAAGAAGCGGACGCGCCGTCCGCCGGGTCCGTAGGGCCTGGATACCAGAAGAGCCCTCGGTGATCAGCGAGGGCTCTTCCTTTATGGTGCTGTCGGCGGAATTCCCCGCGGGGCGACACCACCTGGGTGCGCCCCTGCCGACGGCGTTCGTGCCACTTTGGCGAGCGTATTCTTATCCGGCGGAGAGGATTCCCGGTAGTTCCGCCAGGTCACCGATCACCGGCACCCCCGGAGGAGGCGGATCGGTCCGCTCCAGCGGGCGGCGGATCCACACGGCGCCCATCCCCATCGCCAGGGCGCCTCCGATGTCCGCCCGTAGGTCGTCGCCCACCATCACCGCCTCCCCCGCCCCTACCCCCAGTTCACGGAGCGCCTGGATGAAGAGTCCTGGGTGCGGCTTCATCTGGCCCGCGTCACACGACGCAACCATGCTGTCAAAGTAGTGACTGATCCCAAAGTAGGCCAGATCGTCAAGTAAAAGGGCGCCTCCGTGCATGCGATTGGAGATGATTCCCAGACGCAGGCCACGCCGGTGCAGGGCATCCAGCATCTCCACCGCGTGCGGGAGGAGTTGGGTCGTCTCGCGCTCGGAGACATAGAGCGCGGCGAGCATGGCCGCCGCCACGCCGCTGTCCACCTCGACCCCCAGGCCGGCCAGCCCCTGCCGTACGCACAGCTCGCCGGGCATAGGTTGCTGGTCGCCCTCGGCGGCGGCATGTTCGAGGTCAAGATAGGCACGACGCACCGCCGCGACCAGCGCCCGAGCGCTGACTTTCGCCTTCTGTTCCGGCGACAACAATTGGAGTGCCTTGGGCGCGACCCGACTCCATACATCCTCTATGGTGAGCCCCTGGCGCCATTCCATGAGGGTGCCGCCGAGATCGAAGATCACCGCGCGTACCGCGGCCATACCGTACTCCTTTCACACACCACCGGATAAGAGGCACTGCCGTCGAAATGGCCTGGGAGCCACTACGCGACTACAACCCCCTCCGCCACTACACGGGCGATCAGGGCCGCCAGCAAGGTCACTCGCGGCACGATCGAGGAAACGGCAATCCATTCGCGGGGGCTGTGGTCGTCGCCGCCGATCGGGCCCAGCCCATCCAGCACCGGAGTTCCCGCTCCCGCCACCAGACTGGCATCCGAGGCGCCCCCGGTCGAGACCGCTTCCAGCGGGAAACCAAGCTCGGCGGCGATCGCCGCGGCCATGGCCGCCAGTTGCTCGGTTGCCGGGGTCCGGGGCATGGGAGGAAAACCCTTCCGCACGCTCACTTCGATCGCGGTATCGGACACGGTGGGGGCTGCCGCGATGGCCCGGATCCGCGCGTCAATGGCCCGCAGGCCGTCGGGCTCGAAAGCGCGAGCCTCCACATGGATAGTCGCCGCTTCGGGAACCACGTTGGTGGCGGTGCCCCCGCCGGCCACTCCCACGTTGACGGTCACGCCGGGGATCGAGCCGTTCAGCTCCTGCAAGGCCACGATTTGGTGAGCCATTTCGAGGAGGGCGTTCCGTCCCTTTTCCGGCTCGACTCCCGCGTGAGCCGAACGCCCTTGCACCCGCAATTCGTACTCCCAAACCCCTTTCCGCGCTCCCACGATAGCCCCCGTGGCGCGCGCCGCCTCCAGGACCAGGGCCACGTCGCAAGCGCGGGCCGTCTCCTCGATCAGCCCCCGGCTCTCCACCGAGCCGGTCTCCTCGTCGGCGGTGAACAGATAGATCACCTCGCCAAAGGGAAGCGGGCCAACCGCGCGCAGGGCCTCCAGGGCGTAGATGCCGGCCA
>DATBTL010000423.1:0-4459 GCA_036559345.1 Chloroflexota bacterium
TCGAATCGGTGTGCGTCCTCTGCCACCGCGTCCTCCATGCCGGACGGAGCGCCGCCGTCTTCGGTAGTCTGGCCCTCTTCCGCCGGGCCGCCGTGGACCAGAACACGATCATCCGTCTGTCGTGGCATCTCCGCCAAACCCGGCGCATGAACGACCGGACCCTGATGGCCCTGTTCGGACTGGCCGAGCCCGCCCCTTTCCGCATGGACCGGGCGTACCTGGCTACCCTCCGCGGCTACGTGCCCGCCCGGTACTGGCTGCTGGAGCGCGGCGGAGGGAGATAGGCTGATCGCGCCCCGCGCTCTTCCGGTTTCGCTCCCGGCTGGCTATCCGGCAATGGCGCTGCTTCAAAAGCTTGCGGTGACAAATGAGTAGCTGACACCCGAGAAGTCACGCAGATTGGCGGAGCAGATCGGGAGGCCGTGGGCCTGGGCAAGGACAGCCAACCGAGCATCGGTAAAGCCGACATTCTCGGTTGCCCAGCGCGCCAAGGTAGCGAGAAGTGCCTGTTTGTCATCCGCATGGACAGTTGTCATCGAAAGGATGCCACGGATGTATTCGTGGATGGCGGCGCGAGTCGCGAACTGGGGCAAGCGTCCGAGCACATAGGTAAGCTCATGCACGACCAGCACATCTACCCATCCGTTAGCGCGGCCTTCCCGCAGCGCCTGAAGTACGGCGCGGCAGCGGTCATACTGACTATCCCTGGTAAATAGAGCATGCACGAAGATGTTCGTATCAAGCCAACCAAGCGCCTCGTCGGTCATGTCAGCGTCACATGATCCGCGAGATCTAGATCCCCCAGCCGCTCACGGGCTATGGTCTCGCCCATATCTTGCCGCAGCTTTTCCAGGTCTGGGGCGACATCCCGCACCGTGAACTGCTCCAGCAAATCTATCAATGAACGTTGGGGCGGCAAAACTCGGCACTCAAAAGCGTGCGGACCCATTGGTACGAACAGCAATTCCATGCCCGGTTTGATCCCACAGAGATCGCGAACTTCCTGAGGAACGGTCACTTGGCCCCGTGCCTGCACCTTCGCCATACTCATCAACCATCCTCCTCACTCCTTGGTAGGTCCGCATTTCTATAACAGTATACCCGGAAGTACGCACAACCGGTAAATGTACGCAGTAAGGGCATCATGCATACTTTAGAAAGGATAGTATGAAAAGACAAAAGGAAGTCGATTGTTACCTGATTCAGGATCCGAGACGCCGCGCGATCGGCGCCAGACGGATTTCTCGGCTTAATCGGCATCACCAGGCTGTTCCGCGGCTCGGTGCGGTTGAGCGATCTGGTTGGTGTGCTTGAGTTGCTTCAGAAAGCTTTCATGCCCGACATCGGTCCATTGCTTGACGATTTTCTGGTCGGCCAGCCGGAATATATCGACCCCCGTGAGACTAGCGACCCTCCCGGTGGCGGGGATGCCTTCATAGTTGGAAGCGTGCCGAACGCGCATCGCCCAGCGCGCGACCACCTTGTCGTCCTGGCTGATCAGATCGAGGATCGTATGCTCCACCACCGGTAGCGCGACCCAAAAGCGGGCCAGGCGCTCCTTCAGGAGGGCCAGCCCCGGTGCATGGCCGGGAGCGCTTCCCTGCATTTCGATTATGCAGGAGGGCGCCACGTACAACTCCAAGGCATTGAGGTTGCCATGCGCGAAGATGTCGGCGTAATACTGGCGGATCATCGCTTCAGGGCTATTCAGCAAGCAAACTACCTTTCTCTCAGCGCCGACCGTTGCACCTTCCCCATGGCATTCCGGGGTAGCGCCTCCAGGAAGACTACCCGCCGGGGGCACTTGTACGAGGCCAGCCGCTCACGGGCGTAGGCGATCAGGATCTCACCCTCCACCGCTTCGGCGGCGACCACGTAGGCGGTCACTTCCTCGCCCCAGCGCTCGGAGGGGCTGCCGGCCACCGCGACCTCCGACACCGCCGGGTGCGTCTCAAGCACCAGCTCCACCTCGCGGGGGTAGACGTTGAAGCCGCCGGAGATGATCATTTCCTTGATCCGTCCGCGGATCGCCAGACTGCCGTCGGGTCCGATCTCACCCACGTCGCCCGTGTGCAGCCAGCTGCCACGCAGCGCTTCCGCGCTGGCCGCCGGATTCTCCAGGTAGCCGGAGAACACCTGGCCGCCCCGCAACAGGACTTCGTCCCCCTCGCCCAGGCGTACCTCAACTCCCGGTAGCGGGTAACCGACCCGGCCCGCCTGCCGCGGCCCCTCGTAGGGGTTCGAGACCGCGATCCCGCCCTCGGTGATCCCGTAGCGCTCCAGCACCGGCTGGCCCAGCGCCCGCCGGGCCCGCTCGAACAACGCGGGGGGCAGCGGGGCCGAGCCGGCCACGAAGAGGCGCACCCGCGAGAGGTCCGCCGGATGCTCCTCCAGGTACTCCACCAATCTCTGATACATGGCAGGGACGCCGAAGAACATCGTGCCGCCGTGCAACAGTTCGTGGACTACCGCCTCCGGGGAGAAGCGGATCAGCACCGCCGAGCCTCCACTGATGAGCGTGCCGTGCAAGCCGATCGCCAACCCATGCACATGAAAGAGAGGGAGAGCCAGGACCAGGCGGTCGTCCGCCTTCCACCGCCATGCCTCGATCACCCCTCGGGCCTGGGCCAGCAGATTCCCGTGGTCCAGCAGGGCGCCCTTGGGACGGCCGGTGGTGCCGGAGGTGTAGATGATCACGGCGGGACTCTCGGGGTCGAGGGGGAGCGCGGATGGGATCGCATCCCTTTCCGGCAGGCGCTCGATGTCCAATACGGCGGTGATTGAGGGCGCCTGGGCGCGGGCGGCCTCCACCAGCGGCAGCCGTTCCCGGTCGGTCAGGACCAGCGCCGGCTTCGAGTCGGCCACGATGTGCTCCAACTCACCCACGCGATAGGCGGGATTGCAGGGGTTGACCACCGCACCCAGGCGCCGCGCCCCCAGGTAGGCCAGCACCCAGGATAGGGAGTTCGCGGCGTACAGGCAGACGCGGCTGCCCGGCGTCACTCCCAGGGCGCGCAGCCCTGCGGCGATCCGATCCGCTTGGCGGCGAAGCGAGTCATGGGTCTCCCACCGGTCGCCCACTCCCAGGACGGGTGCCGCGCCTCCCCGGAACAGCGCCTCGGCGAGCGTTCCCTGGCGGAGAACGCGCCGGCAGTCCTCGGTGGCCAGGGGCAGCGTGGACTTGGGCCGGAGGTGGATGTGCCAGGCGGGCGGCGCATCCCCGCGCGGCCGGTGCGTCGTCTCCGGTTCCCGCTCCATCGCTGCCTCCTTATCCTTACCCACATTTTCTCTCACGGGGAAGGATACCGTCCGCCGCTGGGTTGGGGGCGCCCGGAAGCACGGAAGCACCAAGGGAATGGAAAACACAGAACACGGCTCCGGTTCGCGCGGCGGTGTTGAAACGCAGGGCTTCCTAACGGTCGGCGGAGTAGCAGCCCCTATCCGTCCGCCTTCTCACCCTTTTCCCAGGGTAGCCATCTGTGTCGTCCGTACCCTCGGTGTTTCCGTGCTTCAGGTGGCGCGCTCGGCGACGTGGGACTACGACTTGTGGGAAGGGTGAGAGCTAGAAACCAGCCCCCACGATCACCAGGCATCCCGTCGTGCCAGTATCCGAGAAATGTACCTGTACTTGCCCACCCGAGCATGAAGTCAGCACTGTTGGCCGTGCGTGAGTCTTCAGCCCAAGAGCAGGCGTCGGCTGAGACGCGGAGAGGAGGACCACGGCAAGCGCGACGGTCACCGTCCAGTGCGCGGCGAGGTAGGCCCGAGAATGGCGGACGAAGAAGGCAGCGAAACGGAGTCGGCGGCGCATGGCCCCTCCTTAATATGCGAGGCCGGACGAAATCGCTGGCCTGTTCTTCAGGGTAATGCAATCATACGCCGCGCGACAAGCCATACCAGGGTCTCTGGGCCAGTGCCCTCTGATACAGCCACGAACTCGCGGCCCCCCTATCATACATCGGGTGGGCAGGCGGATCGAATCGCCTGCGTGAGAATCAGTACGGAGAAACGACGGATGGGTGAGTAGCAACGGCGCGGCCATCGTAGCCACGGCGATCACGAAGTCATTCAAACAGGTCGAGGTGCTCAAGGGGATAGATCTGGAAGTGGCGCGGGGCACGGTGCTGGCGCTGCTTGGGCCAAACGGGGCCGGGAAAACTACCATGGTGCGCATCCTGGCAACTTTGCTGAAACCAGATGGCGGACAGGCCAGGGTCAACGGCTTCGACGTGGTCCGGCAGGCCGAACACGTGCGGTCGCTGATCGGACTCACCGGGCAGTACGCGGCGGTTGACGAGTTGTTGACCGGGATGGCCAACCTGACCATGATCGGCCGTCTCTATCGGCTGAGCGCGGCTGACGCGAGACGGCGGGCCACGGACCTCCTGGAGGTGTTCGATCTCACCAACGCGGCAACTCGCCCCGCCAAAACCTACTCCGGCGGGATGCGCCGGCGCCT
>DATBTL010000424.1:0-7626 GCA_036559345.1 Chloroflexota bacterium
TAATCACCCATTGGGCGGTGGAGATCGAGGTATGGAAGCTCTTGACGAACGTGGGCACCGCCACGTTGGTAGCCGTGGTATCGAGCACCGCCATGAAGGCGCCGATAATGATGGTGATCAGGGGCGCCAGAATGGCGCGGAGACTGAAGGCCGGAGCGCCCACCGGCGCATCGGCCTGAAGAGCCTGGCTAGCCATGAGTTACTGTTCCTTTCCACGCATTGGTTCCCAGTTCATTCGCACACCTAGTCGTGGCCTTCAGGCCACTCGCGTTTCTGGCGCGAGAGGGGGACGCGCGTCCTCGTTTGGCAGTACACTGGCACAATTGGGCAGAGCGGAGGTGATCGGCCCAGGATGCGGCCGGCCCGAGGAAGAGAGGGGAGAAGCACGTTCCGCATGGTGGTAACCCTTTCCGCTGGCATGGGGAGTGATATAATATGAACGTGAGTTCCGGTTCCTATACGGCTTAGTATGAACTAAGGTTCCGTTTCTGTCAAGCGTGGTGTGCTCAGCAATTGTGAGGAGGGGCGCGTGTCGGCACGGGTGAGTCAGGGCAAGCGTGCGGACGCGGTGGCAAATCATGCCCGCATCCTTGATGCGGCGGGTCTGGTACTGGCTGAGCGTGGGCTGGATATGGAAATGGACGAGGTGGCCGAGCGCGCCGGGGTGGGGGTCGGCACCCTCTACCGCCATTTCGCCAATCGCGACGCCCTGGTGCGCGCCATCATCACCCAGTCTTTCGAGGACCTGCTGACCCGCCTGCGCGGCGCCGCCCACCTCGAGGATCCCGCCATGGCTCTGCGGGAGATCTCATTCGCTATTCCCATGGTGCAGCCGCTCTTTCAGGTGTTCCGCGATCCCCGCTGCGTGAAACTCATGCAGGATGTGAAGCACGACTTGCATCAGCCGGTGTCCGCCGAGATCATTGACTTGATCTCGGGGATCGTGGAACGCGGGATGCGGAGCGGCGCCTTTCGCCCGGACCTCGACCCGGCGGCAACCGCCAATGCCATCCTCGGCTCGATCGGCGCCGTATGCGAGAACCTTGGCGCTACGCGGCCCCTGGCCGAACTGGCGGCCATGCTCGCGGATCTGCACCATGGCATGGTTGCCGCGCGCTGATCGGGCCATCGTTCACGGCCCGTGCCTGGGGCTACCTGCCCGCGCCGGTGGCGCTGGGCCGTCCGGGGCGAGCGATTTCTAGAGCCCCCACGGGCCACATCCGGCCTCAGCCGACGTAGCCCTACCAGCCGACCACAGTCGGCGGTTGCCGCCTGTTGTGCGCGCCAATTACGAAGTGATACACTCGGGCCACCGGCATCCACTGGACCTTATTGTAAGGGATCGAGAAACAGTTGCTGATTGCCGGAAGCGATCGAGGAGGATCTCGTATGGAACGGTCCATGTCCGACGATCAACCGACATTGTTTGGCCGCCCGATCGACCGTAGGGATCTGCTCAAGCTCACCGGAAAGGTGTTGGCGGGCGGCGCCCTGGCGGGGATGTGGCTCAGCCCCGAGCTGGCGAGCTACGTGGAGGCCGCCGCGACTGGACGCGCCTCGGGCGGGTCGGTCTCCGTGATGAGCCAATACTCGCCCCCCGGGCCGGGTAAGTGGAAAAGCTATTTCGCGGCCTTTACCCGTGAAACCGGCATCACGGTCAACCTGGAGGACGTGGTCTATAACAACCAATACCAGAAGATCGCGACCCAGGGGCAGGGGGGCGTAGCCGGCTACGACGTGGTGGCGATCGATACGATCTGGTCCGGCTCTTTCGGTGGTGCCGGTTTTACGCTCGACCTGTCCAACTTCTTGCCTCCGGCCGTGCAAAAGCAGATCGCGCCCGCCGCGCTCTCCTCGGTTTCTTATAAGGGAAAGATGTACGGCGTGCCGGCCTACAACTCTTCCAAGCACTTTTACTACAACAAGACGATGCTCAGCCAGGTTGGCCTACATCGGCCTCCGGCCACCCTGACTGAGATGGTCTCCTACTGCGAAATCCTGAAGCGAAACAAAGCCAAATTGGGGATCCAGTACCCAATGTCGGCGCCCTGGGCCCAAGCCGAGAATCTGACCTGCGACTTCGTGGATTTAGTGGGCGCGACGGGCGGCCGCTTCTACGCCTCGGATAACGCGACGCCCAACTTCGACAAGACCAGCGGTGTACAGACGCTGCAGTTGATGAAGATGTTACTCGATAAGGGCTATATGGCCCCTGGCTCCCTCACCCATACCGGGGGTGAAACGGAGGACGATCTCTTGGGTGGCAAAACGGTCATGTGTACCCGCTGGGAAGGGGTAATGGCGGACTCCCGCAACCCGGCCCTGGCCGTCGCGAGTGTGCGGGGAAATATTCGGTTGGCGCTTATTCCTGGGTCCGCCGGGCGTAAGAGCGGCGCCTGCCTGGGGCCCGAAGGCTGGGCGATTATGAAGTCATCCACGCACCAGACCGAGGCGAAGGCTTTCCTGAACTGGTGGGTTTCCCGGAGCGCCCAGAAGCAAGGGATGGTTATGTTCGATCAGTTCCCTATCTATAGTTCGATGTACGCCGATCCCGAGCTCCGCCAACTCGCCAAGAAGGCTGATGGGGTGGACGACTTCGCCCTGTATGGCGAGCAGTTCAACTACGCACAGGCGCGGCCGAACTTTCCCGGGTATCTGGCCGCGTCGGGGCGATTGCAGGCCAATCTGCAAAAGGGGCTCCTGGGCCAGGAGACCGCGCGCAAGGCGATTGACGCGGCCGCCGCGGAGATGAAGACAGCGGTCGGCAGCGGCAGTAATCCCTAGCGACGCGGCGCGGGTCGCCGGTGTATCGTTTCTCACTACAAGGAGAGACAACGTACACCGGCGACTCGGAGTGAGAGTAGTTGTCCCCGCCAAGTACGAAGTGATACACTCGGGGCACCGGCATCCCCTGGGGCCTTATTGTATGGTATCGAGAAATAGTTGCTGGTTGCCGGAAGTGATCAAGGAGGATCTCGTATGGAACGTTCCATGTCCGACGATCAACCGACGCTGTTTGGCCGCCCAATCGACCGTGCTGATCTGCTCAAGCTAACCGGGAAGGTGTTGGCGGGCGGCACGCTGGCCGGCATGTGGCTCAGCCCCGAACTGGCGGGCTACGTCCATGCCGCGGCCCGTGGCGAGGCCGCCGGCGGCACGGTCACGGTGATGAAGCAGTTCACTCCCAACCACGCCAAGTGGGTCAGCTACATGGCGGTCTTTACCAAGGAAACCGGGATCAAGGTTAACCTCGACGATCAGAATTACAACAACCAGTATCAGAAAATCTTTACCCAGGGTCAGTCCGGCACGCCCGCCGATGACGTGGTGGAGATCGACACGATCTGGACTGGTTCCTTCGGCGGCGCCGGCTTTACCCTGGATCTGACGGACTTCCTGCCTGCCTCCGTGAAGAAGCAGATTGCCGCGCCCTCCATGGGCGCCGTCGGCTACAAGGGTAAGCTCTACGGCGTGCCGGAGTACAACAGCTCAAAGCACTTCTTCTACAATAAAAAGATGCTGGCCAGCGTTGGGCTCACCAAGCCGCCGGCGACCTTGACCGACCTCCTGCACTACTGCGAAGTGCTCAAGGCCAACCGAACCAAACTGGGTATCCTCTATCCGATGTCATGGTCCTGGAAGCAAGCGGAAAGCTTGACCTGCGATTACGTGCAGATGATCGATTCGCTGGACGGCCGCTTCTTTGCCACCGACAACGTCACCCCGGCTTTCAACAAGGGTGCCGGCGTCCAGGCGTTGACCATGATGAAGTTGATGCTCGACAAGGGCTACGCCGCCCCTGGCTCGCTGAGCGATACCGAGACGGACGTACAAAACGATCTGCTCGCCGGCAAGACCGCGATGTCTACCAACTGGGAAGGGACGATGCAGAGTTCCATCGACAAGACCCAGACGGTGGCGTCGGTGCTCGGCCAGATCCGCATGTCGCTCATCCCCGGCTCGGCAGGGCGGAAGAGCGGCACATGCTTAGGCCCCGAGGGTTGGGCGATTATGAAAGCCTCCCCGCACCAGGCCCAGGCCAAGGCATTCATCAACTGGTGGATCACCATGAAGGCCCAGACCGTTGCCATGCAGGTTTTCGATCAGTTCCCCATCTACAGTTCGCTGTATGCGAATCCAGGGCTGCGAAAACTTGTGGCTCAGGGCGACGGCCAGGACGACTTCGCCACTTATGGTCAGCAGTTCAACTTTGCCCAGGCCCGCCCGAACTTCCCCGGCTACCTCAATGCCTCGCATCTTTTGCAAGTGCGCATTCACAAGGCGCTCCTGGGCCAACAGACGCCACAGCAGGCGCTCAACAGCGCCGTGGCCGATATGAAGGCCGCCTCCGGCAACAATAACAACCCGTAAGAGTAAGGGAGAGGACTGGCCGGCGCCGACGGGAGCGGGGGAATAGCACACCCTCGCTCCCGTCGGACGCCGCCCACAGGTTGGAGGGCGGATGGCCAAGTCGGCGGCGTCACTCGATACCCGGTTGCGCAATCCCGATGCCCGAGAGATGAAGGAAGCCAATCTGGCCTTTCTCTTCATCGCGCCTACCCTGGTGATCGTCGGGATCGTCTTTGTCTATCCGGTCCTCTACTCGCTATGGCTCAGCCTGAATCGCTATAATCTCGATTCTTCCCCCAACCCTTCCTTCTCCGGGCTCCATAATTACGCGCTGATCTTCACTAACGACTTCTATCGGAGCGCCGTGCTGCAAACCACCTGGCGCACCACCATCTTCACCGTGATCTCGGTGCCGATCGAACTGGTGCTGGGCCTGGCCTTCGCCCTGTTGCTCAACGAGGAGTTCCGCGGGCGGACGATCTTCCGCTCGGTAATGATTGTCCCCTATGCCATGCTCACGATCAGCAACGGCCTGGTCTGGAGCTATATCCTCGATCCCACCTACGGGGTGCTGAACACGATTTTGCAGCGCTGGGGTCTGATCAGTAACTATCAGAATTGGTTGGGGACGCCCAACGGAGCCATGGCCTGGGTGATCGCGGCCGATGTCTGGAAAACCACGCCCTTCATGACCATCATCCTCCTGGCCTCGCTGCAAACCTTCCCCGGCAACATGTATAAGGCGGCCGAGGTGGATGGGGCCGGCGCTCTTCGCCGCCTTCGCTACATTACCCTCCCCATGCTTCGCCCCGCCATCCTGGTCGCCCTGGTGCTCCGTACGTTGGGGGCCTTCCGCGTCTACGACATCATCTATGTCCTCACCGGTGGCGGTCCCGCCGATTCCACCAACGTGATCAGCTATTACATTTACCAGCAGGCATTCGAGAACTTCTACATCGGTTTCGCCTCGGCCGTGGCCTACCTGACCACCATGGTGATGGTGGTGATTATCCTGCTCTATCTATGGCTCCTGCGATCGGAGTCCATAGCATGAGCGGCAATCGATACAGCCTTCTTCGGCGGATCGCGATCCGCGTGGCCCTCCTCTTCTTCGTGATCTTCAGCCTGGCGCCCTTCGCCTGGATGGTCCTCAGTTCGTTCATGTTCAAGTCCCAGTTGCTCACCGATCCCTTCACGCTGCCGCCCCACTTCACGCTCGACAACTATGTCCGTCTCTTCACCTCGTCGAGCGATGGGATCGGCTCCTCGAACTTTATCCACAGCATCGTCAATTCGTTGGTGGTCTGTACGATTACCACCATCATCTCGTTGGTGATCGGGGCGATTGGCGGCTATGCCTTCGCCCGCCTCAACTTTCCCGGCAAGAACCCCCTCCTGCTCATTCTGCTGGCGATTCAGTTCCTCCCGGCGGTGACGATCATCATTCCCATGTATTTGATGGGGAGAAACGCGCATCTCCTGGACAGCTGGTGGATCCTGATCTTCGCCTACACCAGTTTCGCTCTCCCCTTCGCCTTGTGGATTCTCCGCGGCTATTTCGCGAGCATCCCCCGGTCCCTGGAGAACGCGGCCCGGATCGACGGCTGCTCGCGGATGGGCGCCTTCATCAAGGTGGTGCTCCCGCTCTCGGCCCCCGGCCTGGCCGCCACGGCTATTTTCACCTTTCTCAATGCGTGGGACGAGTTCTTCTTCGCCCTTATCTTCACTGATACCTATAAAGCCAAGACCCTTCCGGTGGCCCTCTCGGAGTTCACCAGCCGGCATTCCATCGATTTCGGGCTGCTGATGTCGGGCGGCGTGGTAGCCAATATCCTGCCCGTGATCATTGCCTTGAGTATGCAAGGCTATATCGTGCGCGGCCTCACCGCCGGCGGCGTGAAGGGATAGAGCGTCAAGTGGCGAGCGTAACCCTGAAGAACCTGAGCAAGCGCTTCGGCAAGGTGACGGCGGTCAATGACGTAAGCCTTCAGATTCGGGATGGGGAATTCGTGGTCCTGCTCGGTCCCAGCGGCTGCGGAAAGTCCACCATGCTCTACAGCATCGCCGGACTGGAGACCATCTCGGGCGGCGAGATCTATATCGGCGAGCGGCTGATGAATCGGGTGCCGCCCAAGGCGCGGAATATCGCCATGGTGTTCCAGGACTATGCCCTCTATCCCCATATGAACGTCTATAACAACATGGCATTCGGCCTCAAGTTGCGGAAAGCCGCGTCCCAGGAGATCGAGCGCCGCGTGCAGGATGCCGCCGCCCTGCTCAGCATCGGGCATCTGCTGCAACGCCGGCCCCGCGAATTATCCGGAGGGCAGCGTCAGCGGGTGGCCCTGGGGCGGGCGATCGTCCGTGAGCCCGATGTCTTCCTGATGGACGAGCCACTCTCCAATCTCGACGCCATTCTACGGGCCCAGATGCGGACCGAGATCTCCCGCCTGCATCGGCGCCTGAACAGTACCTTCATCTATGTCACCCACGATCAGGTCGAGGCGATTACCATGGGCGACCGGATCGTGGTGCTCAAGGATGGGCTGATCCAGCAGGTGGGCAGTCCGCAAGAGGTCTACGACCTGCCCGCCAACGTTTTCGTGGCCGGGTTCATCGGCACACCCGCCATGAACTTCCTGACGGGGACGGCTCGGGTAAGCGGCGGCGGCCCGGTCCTGGATACCGGTTCCTTTCAGATCCCGCTGGCCGGCGCGGCGGCTACGGCGGCGGCCCGCTACGAGGGGAAGCCGCTGATCGCGGGCATCCGCCCCTCGGCCATCGCCCTGGCGGGCGTAGCTGATGGCGAGACGCCGGGGGCCGGGCTGATCGCGGCGCGGGTGGACGTGGTGGAACCAATGGGCGACATCGCCTACATCCAGGCATTCCTGGCCGGCCAGCTTTTTACCGTGCGCGTCGACCCGCTGGCGCTGCCCCAGGCGGGCCAAACCGTGCTGCTGAAGATCTCAGGGGCCGCCCTGCACCTGTTCGACGGCGAAAGCCAGCGATCAATTCTGGCGGAACCGCCAGCGGCGCCGGAGCTGGCGGGCTGAGCTTGGTTCTGTTGGGTTCTAGTGCCAGGAAAGCCGTGCCTATAGACTGGACTAGATGTGGATTCCAGGGTCGAGACATCAAAACGGTCAGGATGAAAATGGCTGAGCAATCTATACCGAAGCCGGTGCTTACGAGCGACGAGCGCGAGTGGCTGGCTTCCATCGAAGACGAATGGGCGAAAACAACACCCGGCGAATGGTACGCTCATCACACCGATGACGC
>DATBTL010000425.1:0-6056 GCA_036559345.1 Chloroflexota bacterium
GATCTGGTCCGCTTCGCCCGCGCCAACCCGGTGCGGGCAATCCTCTCGGTGGACGACGCCGCGACCGTGATCGCCGCGCGCGCCTGCGCGGAACTCGGCCTGTCGCATAATCCGCCCGACGCGGCCGCCGCCGCGGACGGCGGGTTATGCGAAAGGCCGAGTGCCTCGCAGGCGCGCGCGGCGATCACGGTCGCGGCGTCGTCCACCGAGAGGATTGCCCGCACCGGGTTGGCGCGGGCGAAGCGAACCAGATCGCGCACCGCCCGGTCAGGGGCGCGGAAATCGAGCGGCAGGGTGGGATGCCAGTATTTGGCCAACGGGCTCGGCATGTCCAGCCCACGCACCACCTCCAACTCGAGGCGAGCCGCCGCCTCCAGAAAGGCATTGGCCCTATAGGTAAGGCTGGGGGTGAGGAGAATAACGCGATGGTAGGTGGAGGCGTTCATGTATTGAGGGTACACGGATCACGGGGTTATCCGGCAGGATAGAAGAAGTCCGACAAATTATGCGATCTAGTTTGATCCGACCCTGGCGAAGCGATACATTGAAACCGATCGATAGTGAGCGCTATTCTCCCGTGGGGGCATGGCGTCACGAAGGAGATCGGGAGATCCCATGAAAGTCGTTGTCTCGCGCACCGAGGATCAGAATGGTGATGCCGAACTTACGGCATTGATGAATAGTGCGGCTCGTGCCCTGGAAGAAGCTGGGCTTACGGCGCAAGATCTGATTGATGAGTTGCCGGCGATCCAGGAAGAGATGCTGCGCCAAGATCTTGGCGATGCGTTCGTGAATGAGTTACGCCGTATGCACGCCGCGCTTCATCACGAGTAAATGTCGCCACTCCCCGTGAAGTTGTCGCCGGTACCGCTCCGGGTGTTCCTTGATGCTGGTGTCGTGATCGATGGCTGCTCAAATGCTTGGGGAGCATCCAAAGCATTACTCATTCTAGCCACGCGGCAGTCATTTTTCACCATCGTCCTCTCGGACTTGATCGATCGGGAAATCCGTGGTGCATTAACACGAAAAACGATGCAGTTGACGGCGGTTGGAGTGCGGGACCATCTTTCCGCCTATCACGGATGGCTGGATCGAGTCCGAATTGAGCGCGTTCCGGCACCGACGGCGGAGACTATTCTCCGCTATACGCTGCGGGTGTTACCCGTTTTGCGCCATATAAACGATCTCCGAGCGGCAATTTGCGCAATAGAGGCTAAACCGGACTGGGTACTCTCGACGAATACCGCGCATTGGGGATCCGCTCTCGCCATCCGCACAGGGCTGCGAATCGCGCATCCTTGGGATCTGCTGGAGTACCTATGCACCACCAAACCATGAGCCGAGGATTCTCCCAGGCCGGTTGGTATCATCTCCGCGAACATGCGGCGCTCCTTGGTGATCGATTGCGTACCTACGAGGCCGGAGGTACGTGGTCGCCGCGCGGACATAAGATCAGGTCAGACCCGCGACAGCCGTTTCGAGATCTTGTGCCAGCTTGGCGATAGAAGGCCGCTTCCTCGCCTTCATTGGGAAAGTCCAGAATATCGGCAAGGCTATTGGTGATCTCTAGTAGTTTCATTCGTTTGGGCATGGAGCTACGATCCCCAATCCGTGTTAAACGTGGCGCCGAGCAGGGAGAGCGCGCCGGCATCACGCACCAGCACTCCTAACTCGCGGTTCCGGTCCAGGGAGGCGGCGGAGATGTTCTCGCTACCCACGAAGGCCCAGCGGTTGTCCACCAGGATCAGCTTCGCGTGGATATACGGCTTCTTGACCAGGTGGACGGCTACTCCGGCTGCCTTGATGCGGGCGATCCCTCGTGTGTTGCTCCGGTCGCCGGCGTTGCTGATCAGGCGCACCTTCACTCCCCGCTTCGCGGCGGCGATCAGCGCGGCTTCCAGGCCGGAATCTTGCACCTCCTCGGCGTAGACCTCGACCGTATGATGGGCGCGGCCAATCAGAGTCTCCAGCTTCGCTCTGCTATCCACTGGGCTGAGAATGAGGTTGGGGTCGTGGTTGACATAGGGTTTGCCGACCCAGTCGGCGTTGAAGATAGCCTCCGTGGTGTTCACGTCGGCTGGGTTCTGGTCCACGATGCCGAACTCGCGGTTCTTGCTGAAGGCCGAGGCGGAGAAGTTGAGGGTGAGGATATAGGCGGTGGCGCCGTCGATCACCATACTTTTCTCGTGGGTAAGCGCGTAGCGGCGGCTGGCCCAGTGGACGGGAATTCCAGCGGCATCGAGCTGATCGTAGGCCGATTGGTTGGTGCCGGGGCCGCTGCCGGTGCCGAAGGGATAGTGCTCCAGAATCACCCTTACCCTGACCCCTTTGGCGTTCGCGTACTCCAGATCATGAATGATCGTCTTGTTGGTCAGGATATACATGGTGAGGTCGAGGGTGCGGGCGGCGGCGCGGATCGGGCGCGTCAGCCACCGTGTCCCTTTATGCGGCTCGCTATAGACCCGTACCCCATCCACCCCGCTCCCCAAGGGGTCGCCCGAGGGAACGCCGGCCATGGTCGGCGTGGCGGCGATTGACGTCGGGACGGGCGAGGCGGCGGATTGGGCGCCGCAACCGGTGACCAGCAAGAGTGGGGCGCAGGCGAGCCACGCGCCCCACTTTCTCATCCCTACTGAACGGTCTGGCTGCCGGCGATGATCACCAGGATAATCCCGTTGTTACATGCGTGGACGAGCATCCCAGGGATCAGCGACCCGCTCCGCTCATAGAGCCAGGACAGCACGTATCCCATGACGGTGAGCGGAATGAACAGGGCAAGGGTGAAGTGCATGCCGGCGAAGATCATCGAACCGACCAGGGCGGCCGCGCCCATCGGCATGGTCCGGCGAAATGCCTGGTACAGAACGCCGCGGAACAGTAGTTCCTCGACCAGCGGCGTGAGCACCACGCCGGTCAGGATGATCACCGCGTCCAGGATCGGCTGGTGGACCGAATCCACCGTGGTGGAGGTCAGCACCTTCGGCCACTGCACCGTGGGGCCCAGCACCGCGACCATGCCCCGATACATGATTACCCACATGAAGGTCAGGAAGGCGAAAACGAGCGGAACCCCCGCTACCCATTGCCAGCCGACCGCGCGAAGCCCCAGGGCACGCCAATCGGAGCGATAGCGCTTCACGATCAGCATCCAGATCAGCCAGAGAAGAAAGAGATAGAACCCCAACAGGACGACGGCGCTGATCGTGTCCTTGGTATTCGTGTCGTGGGCATCGGCGGATTGCAGCTCGAACAGGCCAAGGGTGACGATCAACGAGCCGAGCAAGAAGGCCAGCCCAGCGGCCAGGATGGCGAAGGCATCCCGCGCCTTCCAGGGCACGGGCGGGCGGCGAGTCGCGGCCACGGGGAGCGGCGCGCGCGCGCCAAGAGCGATCGCCCGCCGCCCGTAGGAGCTGAACATGGACATGCCCGCTACCTACTTCCCCCACCCATGGCCCGATACGGTTCGAACCGCGCCGGGCCGCCTAATCCGTATGCTCCTGGATGTACTCGATGGCGTCGCCCACGGTTTTAATCCCCTCGGCATCCTCGTCGGAGATTTCCAGCTTAAACTCCTCCTCCAACGACATGATCAATTCGACCAGGTCGAGAGAGTCGGCGTTCAGGTCTTCCTGGAAGCTGGCGCTGGGCACCACCTGGGCCTCTTCGACTCCGAGCTGCTCGGCGATGATGGGCCGCAACCGATCCTCAATTGCTTGGGCGTCTGACACAGTCTCTACTCCTCCAGAATCTTACTCATGGCCGCCGGATGCCGCCGGGGTTGCCCCGCGCCGGTCCAGCACATCCCCCAGAACCCCGTTGACAAAACGACTGGAATTATCGCCGCCAAACTGCTTGGCCAACTCCACCGCCTCATTGATGACCACTTTTGGCGGCGTCGCCGGCACATGCAGCAATTCGAAAATCGCCAAACGCAACACCGCGCGATCCACCGGCGCGATCCGCGCGACGGGAAACATTGGCGCGGACCCTTGCAGCAGGGTATCTAGTTCTTCGCGTTCTTGCAAGACACCACGCACTAACTCGCGGGCAAAGGTAATCACCGACGCGCTCGCCTCCCGCTCCGATGCCCAACGGGTCACCACCTCTTGCGGGTCATGGTCGACCGCGTCAATCTCATAGAGAGCCTGGAAAGCAACGACGCGGCCCAGATGCCGGCTGGCGGCCATTATTCGACTCCCTGGATGTACACATTGATGCCGCGGACCGTCATGCCGAGCATCTCATGTACCGCCTGCACCACTGCTTGCTGGACCTGGTTGCCCACCGCCACCATGTTCGCCCCGTGGGCTACCACCACGTAGAGATTGGCTTGCACGGCATTATCCCGCACCCGCACCAGAACCCCACGGGTCGCTTCCGGGGTTGGGCGATTGAGCAGCCGGCGATGAGGGGTCTCGGCCATGGCTCGGATGCCGTTGACCGAGCGGGCGGTCAATTGCACGATGGTGGCCAACACCTCGGGCGCGATCCGGATGGTGCCCGTTGTCGCTTCGCTGATCAACTCTCCCGCGCCTCCTCGACCTTCCGTTCTCGGTCGGCCGCCAACATGGTTTCAAGATACCGGGTATGCACGTCACCAGTGCGAAAATGAGGATCCGCCATGATCCGGCGCTGAAACGGGATCAAGGTCGTCACCCCTTCGATGCGATATTCAGCCAGGGCCCGATCCATGCGGGCGATCGCTTCCGGGCGATCCTTCCCCCAGGTTAATAATTTGGCCAGCAGCGAATCATAATACACCGGAACAGCATACCCCGCATAGAGATGCGATTCCACCCTTACCCCCGGCCCTCCCGGCGCCAGGTATTCGCTGACCGTCCCAAAGCGTGGCTGAAAATCATCCTCGGCGCTCTCAGCCGTGATTCGGCACTCAATCGCATGCCCTCGCAGCGTAACATCCTCCTGCTTGAGACTCAAGCGTTCGCCCGCCGCGACCAGAATCTGCTCTTTCACCAGGTCCACTCCGGTCAACAGTTCGGTCACTCCGTGCTCCACCTGAATGCGGGTATTCATCTCGCTGAAGTACGCATGCCCATCGGCCCACAAAAACTCCAGGGTGCCGGCATTGACATACCCGATGCGAGCCGCTCCCTTGGCCGCCAGCCGCCCCAGCTTCTCGCGCTCCTTGACACTGAGCACGCTGGGCCCTTCCTCCACCACTTTCTGGTGGCGGCGCTGCAGCGAACATTCCCGGTCGCCCAGGTGGATCACGTTTCCATGCCGGTCGGCCATCAACTGGATTTCCACATGGCGGCAACGGGCCAGATACTTCTCCAGATACAGGGCGCCATTGCCAAAGGCGGCCAGGGCCTCCGCCTGGGCGGTCATAAACTCCAGGGACAAGCTCGCCTCATCAACGGCCACCCGGATGCCGCGTCCGCCGCCCCCGGCCACGGCCTTGAGGATGACCGGAAAACCGATCGCCGCCGCCAGGGTCTGGGCGTCCTCCAGGCCGCGGAGGGGAGCATCACTCCCCGGCAACACCTCAAGCCCGACCCGGCGCATTTCCTGCCGGGCCTGCGCCTTGTTGCTCATGGTCCCGATCACCCGCGCGGGAGGGCCGATAAAGATAAGGTCGACCTTCTCGCAGACCTCGGCGAAGTACTCATTCTCGGCCAGGAACCCGGTGCCGGGGTGGATAGCGTCGCACTCCTTCATCAGGGCGGCGGTGATCAGGTTGGGGATGTTGAGATAGCTCTTGGCGGGAGGGGCGGGTCCGATACACACCGTCTCGTCCGCCAGTTGGGCCGGCAACGAGGCCCGATCGACGTCGGAGTGGGCCAGCACCGTCCGCACTCCCAGATCGCGGCAGGCGCGAATAATGCGGAGCGCGACTTCCCCGCGGTTGGCGATCAGTACCTTTTGGATCACGGTTTAGCTTCTACTCCCCCACTGAATCAACCAGTCCACCGATCGCCAGCGTCTCGATCCCGGGCATGATGCGGGCGGCCAATCCGGCCACCACGTTGCCAGGGCCGCTGTCGACCCAGAGGTCAGGCGCCCACTCACCCAGTCTCCGAATCGACTCCACCCAG
>DATBTL010000426.1:0-5911 GCA_036559345.1 Chloroflexota bacterium
GTCATCACCGGAAATGATCTTGGGCGACACGCCGGCGCTGATGAAGGCGGCCAGGGTCGAGCCTGCTTCGGGGCGCAACTCGTCACTCAACCCTACCAGGCCCAGCGGCGTCATGCCAGGCGGCAGGACCGAAGCATCGCCGCGATCTTCCAGCAGTGTGGGATCGGGATGATGGGCGATCAGCAGCACCCGCAGCCCCGTGTCGGTCCAGCTCCGCGCCTGGACCGCGATCGCCCGCCATGCTGGAGCGTCCGGTGAATCCGCGTCCAGGAGGAAAGGACGGAGGAATTCCGGCGCCCCAAGGGCAAAAATGCCGCTCATCGGCATACCATCCCGCAGGCCCGTGGTCTCCGCGGCCAACGCCACCGCGCTCCACTTGCGGGCCGACGAAAACGGCGCCTCGGCCACCAGTCCGCGCGGCTCGGCGGGGCAGGCGTCCGCGATCGCCTCGCTGGTCTTGTTGTGCGTCGTGGCGCTGGCGACCATCGCGCCCAGCGCGCGTCGCAGATCTCCCTCCTTGATGCCCAGTGGCCAGATACTGGTGACCCGCAGCCGGTTGGCGGTCAGCGTCCCGGTCTTGTCGAGGCAGAGGACGTCAACATTGCTCAGCGATTCGATGGCGTTGGCCTGCTGGACCAGCGCGCCGAACCGCAGGATCCGCACGGCGCCAAGCGCGTAGGCTACGGCGATCGAAAGGAACAGGCCGTTTGGCACCAGGCCCGCCAGAATCGTTGCCTGCCCGACCGACTCTCTAAAGGGCACGACGTTAATCAGAGCGTTAAAGGCGAGCAGGAGCTGCAAGTACATGACGATGAGCAGCATGATCCGGATCACCAGGTTGATCTGCTGCTGCAACGGGGTAAGCACCCGGCGAAAGCCGCGCGCGCCGGCGGTGATTTGGTTTGCCAGGCTGGCGGCGCCGACGTGCTCCACCACATAGGATCCGCCGCCGTTGACGCAGAAGCTCCCCGAATAGAGCGGATCGCCCACCTCCTTGGCCAGCAGATCGGACTCGCCGGTCAGTTGCGACTCATCAACCTGCATCCGCCCGGACAGCACCCGCCCATCCAGCACGATCTGATCGCCCACGCCTGCCTTGAGCACATCACCGATGACCAATTGCTCGGGCACCAGGGCGCGTTCCCGCCCATCACGGAGGGCCAGAGCGGTCGGTCGGGTGAGCAGCGCGACATGGTCCAGCGTCCGCTTGGCGCGGACCTCCTGCACCACGCTGACCACAATGTTGACGGCGATGACCCCCACGGACACCAGGGCGTCGAGGGGGCGCCCCACCAACACGAGGGCCAGGCCCAGGAGGAAGAGGATGTTGTTGATAAACGTGAAGACATTCTCGCGCAGGATCTGGGGGTAGGTGCGCCCAGTCACTGGCGGCGCGGTGTTGCCCTGGCCGGCCGCGCGCCGTGCCGCGGCCTCCTGCTCCGACAACCCTCGGATCGCCATGGGCTGTTCCGCGATCTTTGGTGGCGAGATCACGAGGATCGGCTACGACGCGTCGTTCCCTTAGTAACCACGCGTATGATCATGGTGTATGGCCGCGTCGCGGAGGTCGGCGCCGTAGTGGTTTCCGCCCGCCGTGGAGAGGAGGAACTCCGGCCTGACGATCATGTACCCAGCGCATGGTGTCTTTGGCGCGGCACAACCAGCCACCGTGATGGGTAGCAACACCCAAGACAACCGCGCCAAGGCCCCCATAGAGTACTTGCAGCGGATTGAAGCCGATGATGGAGAATTCAACGACCTCAAAGATCACGAGCGCCGCCCCGGTGACCATCGCCACCTCCAGGGCGTAGGGCCGGTGCAGCCCGAGCAGGACGGCGGCGCCGAGCATGCCGCCGCCCACGACGAGCGTCAGCAGCACGCCAGGGACAAAGTAATCAGCAAAGGGGCTACCGTTGAGCAGCGATGTCGGCAGAGGGAGTATCGAGCCTTTCGGCCCCAGCATCAGGGCCACACCGCCGCCAACGGCACCGAGGCCAACGAATGCCTCAATCACGATCAGGGCTTTCCCGGATACTCCTCTCGATATTTCGCCTTCCCGGGAACGATCTCCAACCCCCGCGGATTTCATCGATACCCCTCTTTCCCCACGTTTCAACCGCATTGCCCCTGGGCCAGCACCGGTCACCCGCGGGCACCAGGTCAGCTGTGCGTGTCATGAAGGATTTGCCCCGCCGCGATTGGCTCGCCCTCTTCATCGGCCGGGTTGGACCGCGTCACGGCATGGCCCGCATGCGACGTCTTGCTCATCTCGGCCGGCCCATGCAAGAGCAGGACCGGCGTCTTGGCGTGCTTGAGCACGTCGTGCGCCACGCTGCCGTGCCGCAAGCGATCCAGACCGTGGCGAGCGTGCGTGACCAGGACGATCAAGTCAGCCGGGCTGGTGCGCGCCGCCTCAAGAATCGCGGCGGCCGGCCGGTCCAGCGCCACCATCGGCGTCCAGGTCCGGCCCGCCAGCCGCTCCGCCCCCAGGGCGCGCAGATACGCATCGGCCTCTTGCCGGGAACGCTCGGCCTGTTCCTGGGCCTCCTGGTAGACGACGCCTGCCTCGTTGCCCGTGAGCCCCAATTGCAGCGGCCAGGCAAGCTCGCTGGTTACCGCGCGCAGCAGCAGCAACTCGCTGGCCTTGCCAAGCCCCTGTGCCTTGAGGAAGTCCAGCGCCGTCTCGGCGAAGGGCGTGCCATCCAGCGCCACCAGGATCCGCTGATACGGCAGGTCAGCGGCTGGGCTCGCCGGATCGGCGGGATGCGTGAGCAGGAGGGGCGTGGTCGATTCACGCGCCACCGCCTCCGCCACCGAGCCGAGCAAGGCGTGGCGCAGGCCGGAGTGGCCATGCGTGGCCAGGCAGATCAGCCCGACGCGCTCCGCCTCCGCCGTGAACAAAATAGCCGACACCGCGTCTCCCGGCAGGACCAGGGTCCGCACGATCAGACCCTGGCTTTCGAGCGACCGGCGGGTTTTCTGCAGGTATCGCTGCCGGTTCCGTAAGGCGATCCGTTCCTGCTCCCGGTCGTCCGAGCTGGAGAGTAGCGAGAAGGGGGTCGCGGTCAGAAGCAGCAAGGTGGCTCCCGTTTCCCGCGCCAGCGTGCAGGCGGTAGACAAGCCCTGCTCCGCTAAAGACGATCCATCGAGGGGGGCCAGAATTGTCTCGATCATGGCTCTTCTCCTTTCCTTTCAACGGTGTGGTTCCCTGGTGGCGGCCCGATCACGGCGCTCAGGCTGTGTACCCGGGACCGGCGCGTCTTTCGGCTGGTGGCCGGCCACATCGTGCACGAGGAGCACCGGCATCGGCGCCTGGCGCAGCACTCGTCCGGCGACGCTCCCGTAGAGGAGGCGTTCGAATCCATGGCGCCCAGCCGTCGCCATCGTGATCAGGGTCGCCCCCACCGCGCCGGCCTGGCGCACAATCTCCTCGGAGGCATAGCCCACCACCACCCGCCGCTCCCAGTCGTGACCGTGGAGATAGCGCTCGCCAAGCGACGTGAGGTATGCCTCCGCGCGCGTGCGTGCCTCGTTCGTCTCCTGGTCGACCCGGGCGAAGAGATCCGCGGCGGCCGTGGGCGAGAGGAGGGGTATGGCCGGGATGGTCGGCGGTTCCACCACGCGGAGGAGGACCACCTTCGCGGACTCCGCGAGATGCTCACCGGTCAGGTAGGCGAGGGCCGCCTCGGAGAGCGCGGTGCCGTCGAGCGGGACCAGTATGCGCCGTGGAGTAGTTGGATCGAGCGGGGTGCTCGCTGCCCGCGTGAGCAACACCGGGCACTCGCCGTGGCGGAGCACCTCGTCCGCCACGGACCCCAGGAACGCCTGCTGAATGCCGGTTTTACCGTGCGTACTCATCGCGATGAGATCCGCGTGGTGGGCTTGCGCCGCGAAGAGGATCGCCTGCGCCGGATCGCCGGGCAGGAGGTCGCTCCGCACGGTCAGTCCTTCGCCCTCAAGCTCCCTACTCTTCCCCTCCAGATAGTGCCGTGCCTCGGCCAGCGCCGCGTGGCCGGCCGTCTCCCGGCGATGGGAGGTGAAAGCAAAGGGGACCGCCCGCACCAGGACCAGTCGCGCCTGGGCGCTTGCCGCGAGCGACCGAGCCGAAAGCAGTGCCTGTTCGGCCAGCGGTGATCCGTCCAGGGGAACGAGGATCGTCCGCATCTTATTTCTCCCAGTCGTGGTGGATCAGGTCATAGGGGTCCGGGAATGGGCTGGGGCGCTCCGGGCAGCACCCGCCAAACCCCAGCGTATCATAGTCGGTTTCCTCTCCCCATCCCCGCAGGCGAGCCGCATCCGCCGCCTGGGCTCGATCCACGCTGATCGCTTCCCCGTTGTGGCGATCGCCGCCCAGGTCATCGAATTCCTCTTGCAGCCATCGGCCCTGCGTGGGACCGTAGGGCGAGGCCCACCCATTCGTGCCAGTGTGTAGCAACATGGTCATGCACCCTCCTCATTCCTTGAGCAAGCAGCCAGGGTGGGATCGACGAGGTGCTTCCACGACCTGGCGCCTGTTGCCTTTCCTCTTCCATGCTAGTCCGCGCAGCGCTGCCCCCATAGGGCCGTTCGGTACCCAGGCAGGAGGCCAAACGTCCCTTTCGGGGCCGGGCCAAGGGAACGGCAGGTCGTGAGGCGCCCTCAGCGGCGGCCGCGGCACCATGGCGCGGGGAAGCCGCGCCTTCGGCCCCTTCTTCGGCTACGTCCGAAGAGTGTAGCGGGCCTTCCTTCCTGAGAGTGCGTGGCTTTCTCGCACGACCGCGATAGGCGGCGGCCGAGCGTGGGAGACAGCCGATTCGCAAGTGACCATCGGCCCCCTCTCCGCGGGCCAAACGGCTCTGGAAGTCGGGCGGGCTATGTTCTACGGTGGCTAGAGAAGATAGTGAACGCCTGAAAAGACAAGGAGGAGCAAGGTGCAAACCGTGAGCCACACCCCAGTACATACGAGCAGTCAGAAGACCGCTTCCTGGGCGGCGGCGCTCGCTCGGCGCTTCCACGGCGCCAGCGTCGTGCCGCCCACCTCGCTCGACCCCCTACCGATCATGGTGGAGGGACTCTGGTCGCTCTTCGATGCCGCGCGGGCCGAAGCCAACGCGGCATTGGCGCAGGCGGGCGTACCGGAGCGGATTGCCCTGGAGGCCGCTCCCAACGAGCGGCGCTACGTGCTGACCGAGGCGAATGGCTTCCAGCGAGCGCTCGCTATCTCCCTGACCCTGGCCGTAATCGATCAACAGCCCTGTGGCTGGGCCTCCATCCGCAACAGCGCCAGCCGCGGGGAAATCCACCTGATCCCGCGGGTGGAACGTGGGATCGTCTCCTGGCGGGTGGCGGCGTCGAACGGGAAGCTCACCTCGGCGGTGGCGCAGGATCTGTTTCTGAATGTGTTCGCGGACGACCCAGCCGCTACCTTGCGGCTCTCTCCCCTGGGCGGGAGCGACCTCTTCCAGAATCCCTGGAATTAAGGAAGATCCCTGGTCGAGGCGATCTGGGCGCGGTAGTTCCCGGCCCCGGTCGTCGGACTCCGAAGCTGGAGGGTCATGGCCCTCCAGCTTCGTCGCGTTCAGGATGAGCGGGTCCGTGGGTAGCGGCCTCGGTAGAGGATGTAGGGGCGCCCGATGTACTGGAAGGGGATGCTCCAGGCGTGGACCAGCCGGCTAAAGGGCCAGAGGGCCAGGAGCAGCCAGGCCATCGCGGCATGGAGCTGATAGAGTAACGGCGCCCTGGCCATCAGGCCGGGGTAGAGGGTGAAGCCGAAGATGCCCCGGAACCAGACGGCGACCGTCGCGCGATAGTCATACCCTCCGCCCAGGAGGTTGACCCCGGCGGTCTCGGTGACCCCGAGCCCGATCAGGATCAGCAGCAGCACGTAGACGGCCAGATCGGTGTATGCGGTGGTGAGCCAGACCCGGCGGAC
>DATBTL010000427.1:0-3699 GCA_036559345.1 Chloroflexota bacterium
GCGTCCCTGCATGGCGGCAGTACTCACCGGCCTGTGGAAACCCGGAGGCTTTCAGATCAGCACCGAGCACTCGCTGGTGGACCAGCGGAGCGCGACCTCGCTTCCCAGTTCGGGCGGGGCGCCCTGAATCGGCGTCCGGGCTACGATCGTGCTTTGGTCCGCCAGGGCCACGGTGTAGATCATCGCGGCGCCGGCGTAGGTAGCCGCCACCAAACGACCGCGGACCAGGTTGTCGTGCAAGCTGCCCTTGGTGCCCGGCGGGGCCAACCCCACCCGCTCCGGGCGGACGAACACGCAGGCCGGGAGGCCGGCCGAGAGCGAGGTAGGGCAGCGAACGGCGATCGTGCCAGCCGGGGTGCCGATTGCCGCTACCCCGCCGGTCCAGCCGAGTACCTTGCCCTCGAGGAAATTGGCCTCGCCAATGAAGTCGGCCACGAATCGGGACGCCGGTGTTTCGTAGATCTCCTGGGCGCTGCCCAGTTGCAGGATCTGGCCGCCGCTCATCACGGCGATCCGATCGCTCATGGTCAGGGCCTCTTCCTGGTCGTGGGTCACGTAGACGAAGGTGATCCCCACGGTCCGATTGAGGGTCCGCAACTCCATCTGCATGGCCCGTCGCAACTTTAGATCCAGGGCGCCGAGCGGCTCGTCCAACAGAAGCACGGCCGGGCGATTGACCAGGGCGCGGGCCAGGGCCACTCGCTGCTGCTGGCCGCCGGAGAGTTGGCTGGGCCGCCGCCCTCCCAGGCCCTCGAGACGGACCATCGCCAGGGCGTCCACGACCCGGCGTTTCACGTCCGGGCGCCGCAAGCGCTTCATCCTCAAGCCAAAGCCCACGTTCTCGGCCACGTTCATGTGCGGGAAGAGGGCGTAGTTCTGGAACACCGTATTCACGTTGCGACGGTTGGGGGGCAACCCGGCCACCGGTTGGCCCGCGATCAGAATCTCGCCCGCGCTGGGTTGCTCGAACCCAGCCACCAACCGCAGGGTGGTGGTCTTCCCACAGCCTGACGGCCCGAGCAAGGTGAGAAACTCACCCTTCTGGACCTGCAGCGACACGCCATCCACCGCCGTGACGGCGCCAAAGCGCTTCTGGATGTTTCTCAGCTCAATCGATGACTCGCTCATGCTTCTCTCTGAACCAACTGGGCCAGCAGGACCAGGACCACGGAGATCCCAATCACCAGGGTGGCGGCGGCGTTCAACTCGGGACTGATCGTGCCACGCCGCAATCGCGACCAAATTTCCAGCGGTAGAGTGTTGTCGCGCCCAGCCAGGAAAAAGCTCACTACCACTTCGTCAAAGGATAGGGTGGCCGCCAGGAGGGCGCCGGAGATCACCGCCGTGCGGATGGTCGGCAGGGTAACGTGCCAGAAGGCGCGGAACGGCCCGGCCCCCAAATCACGGGCCGCCTCCGCCAGTTGTGGTGAGACACGGACCAGGCGCGACCGCACGCTGTTGAAGACCAGAACGATGCAAAAGGTGATATGGCCGATCATGATCGTGGTGAGCGAGAGTTGATCATTGAGGTCGGTAAAGAGAGTGAGCATGGCAATCCCGGTGACAATGCCGGGCAGGACGATGGGCAGGGTGACCGCGAAGCTAAAGATGCCCTTGCCAGGGATCCGGAGTCGGTGGAAGCCGAGGGCGGCGGCGGTGCCCAGCACCACCGAGACTGCCACCGCGATCGCGGTCACATGGACGCTGTTGGCAATTGATTGGGTGAGCTGAGTGTCGTTGATCAGCGTGTGGTACGCATCCAGGGAGAAGGAGGTGATGGGCCAGGAATTGACCAGGCTGCCGTTGAACGAATAGAGAATGACGATCACCAGCGGCAGGTAGAGGAAGGCGTAGACCAGGATACCGGCGCCCCCGAGTGCCCGACCCCAGCCCGAACTCGATGTTTCCGTGGGTGCGTTCACATAGCCTCCAGGGCGCCGGTGCGGCCAGCCAGGATAAGGAAGCAGGCCAGGACGGCCAGCACCAGCATGCTGAGTGCCGAACCCAGGGGCCAGTTAAGCGTCTCGCCGAACTGGCTGAAAATCAGGTTCCCGATCAGGTTGCTGTCCGGCCCGCCCAACAGGCTGGGGGTGATGTAGTCCCCCATGGTAAGGCTGAAGGTGGCGATCGAGCCGGCGATAATTCCCGGCAGCACCAGGGGCAAAACGACGTGGGCGAAGGTGCGCGGGCCGTTCGCTCCCAGGTCCCGCGAGGCTTCCAGGAGAGCGGGGGGGATCTTCTCCAGAGCCGTGTAGAGGGGTAGGACCATGAAGGGGAGCCACACATGGGTGAAGGTGATATACATGGCGGTGTTGCTGAAGAGAAAGGCATCCGAGGGACGGGACAGCACATGGGCCCAGATGAGGAAGCTGTTCAGCACCCCATCGTGGCCCAGAATGGTCCGCCAGGCATAGGCGCGCACCAGGTAGCTGCTCCATAGGGGGATGATCACCAGTAACAGCCCCAGGCTCTTCCGCTTGATCCGATAGGCGATGAAGGCGGCCAGGGGGAAGGCGAGGGCGATGTCGGTGATCGTCACCAGGGCGGCCAGCTTCACCGTCTTCCACAGCACGTCGCGGTAGACCGGATCGGCGGCGATATCGCCGTATCGGCCCAGGGTAAAGCTCTGGTTGGTGACCACGTTGACCGGGTCGTAGGTCCAGAAACTCTGTATCAGGAGGAGGGTCAGCGGGACCAAATAGAAGACAGCGATCCACACGACGGCGGGGCCGAGCAGCGGGGCGGCCGTAGCCGCCGATCGCCGCCGTTCCCCCCGCTCGCGGCTCGGCCGGCGCGAGGACAATGCACGGAAGCCGGCCAGCGGACTACCCCCTTACGTCGGTCCAGACCTTGACCCAGTCGGCGTAGTTAACCGGCTCGGACCAAATGTGCAATTGATCAAAGTATGCCTGGTCGTCCATGTGCAGCGCTTTCACGCGGGCCGGGCCAAGAGCCGGGACCACCGCGCGCGAGGAACCGGAATAGGCGGTAACGTTGATCACCCCCAACTGGCCCTGGGGACCGATCATATAGTCGATCCACTTCATGGCAAGGTCCATGTTGGGACTATTCTTGGAGATCATCCAGGTGTCGGCCCAGCCGGTGGCTCCCTCGCGGGGTATGGTCTCCCCGATCGGGAAGTGGGCTTTGCGGAGATCATTGGTCATCAGCGGCCAGGCGCTGGAGGCTACCAACTCACCGTGCTGGAAGGCATCCTCGACATCTCCGGCGCCGGCCCAGTATTTCCGGAGCAACGGCTTTTGTTGTTGCAAGACGGTTTTGATTTTGGCGAGCTGGCTATTGGTGAGGTTATAGCAGTCCTTCCAACCGAGATACAGGGCCACATCGGCGATGGTGATCGCGCTGTCGTAGATGGACACTTCGTTCTTATACTTACGGTCGTAGAGGATCTCCCAGGAGGCGGGGGCCCGCTTGAACTTCCGGGTATCGTAGATCAGGACATTCGCGCCCCAGACGAACGAGACCCCATAATGGACCCCGTTGACCGTGTTCCATGCCGGGGCATGGAACTTCGGATACAACAGGTTGAAGTTCTTGAGCTTCGAGACATCGATAGGGAGCAGGGTGCGGGAGTGGATGAACCGCCGATCCGCGTCGCCGGAGGCGGAGACCAGATCGTAGGTGTTCCCGTGACCCGCGATCCACTTGGCGACCATCTCGTCACTGGAGCCGGCATAG
>DATBTL010000428.1:0-9388 GCA_036559345.1 Chloroflexota bacterium
CGCTCAACAATCGTAATCGCAGTGTCTCCCGGCGCCCCGCGGCCTCGCTCACTTCATGTTGCCACATCGCAACACTCCTCACCAGCGATGGCGCCTTTCATGTACACAGTATCGCGTAGGCTGGATCAATTCAATTGCCCGGACAGGGGATAGCGCATCAAGGAGCCAGACCCGGCGGAATCGGCCGGGCCTGGCTCCTTAAGGATCAGCATTGGCCCGCCGACCGGAGAGCCTAGAGCGACACGCTGAGCAGCATGGGGGTTGACGGGGCGATCGGGGTTCGGGCGGCGGGCTCCATGGTAATCGCCACCTCATCCGCCTTATGGACGTTCATGCTCTTGCCCAGGATAACCATGGCGATCCCGCTGGCGTCGGGGCGCAGACTCCCACCGGGCATCCAGTGCCCACTCTGGTGCAGCCAGCAGGTGTAGGTCATCTTCCCGCTCGATTTGGGCACCCCGGCCACGATGACCAGGCCGGTGCTTTCCCCCGGACGCATGATCACTTCGCCGCTCATCCCGTGCTTCAGGGCAGGACCGGCCAGGACCATGGCCGCGTGGGCGCCGGTAAAGGCATCGCCAAGCAGATGCGCGCGCTGGTTATCAAGTTGCTGGTGCATGTTCACCAATCCCACCCCCAGTCCCAGCACCAGAACGGCCGCCAACAGCGAGAGACTTGCCAGCCAACGCGTCCGTACGGGTCGCGGCCCGCGTGAACCAGGTCCATTCAAGGGAAGAGGGGGCGGAAGTTGCCGCCGAGGGGCGGTCCCGTCCGCGTCCAGGCGCTCCGCGTGCAAGGGAACGAGAGGTTCCGCGGGTACCGTAGGGCCTTGATCGGGAGCGGGCGTGGTCACGCCATCGGGTGTCGCGACGGCGGCGATGGTCGCGTCAGACGGCACGGCCATCGCGTCCAGGGCGGCCGCTTCCTCGGCCAGGCGGGCCAGCAGCCTATCCCGAACGTGGCTACCGGGCACGGCCGGCCGTACGTGATACCCGAGAGCGCCGTGGAGACAATCGGCAATCTGTTCCGCCTCGGTGCGGCACCAGACGCAAATCCGCATGTGCGAGACCACTCGTTCGTGGTCGGCCTCCTCCAGAGACCCCAGCGCGTATCCGCCCAGCAGCTCAACGCAATGATGTTCGCTCATCCTGGCACCTGGCCCATCTCGTGCAGTAAATCCCGCAGCTTCTGCGTGGCAAGGCGCATCCGCGTCTTCACCGTTCCCAGCGGATCACCCAACCGGGCGGCAATCTCGCTTTGCGTCAATCCCGAGTAGTACGCCAATTCCATGACCTGGCGCTGCGCTTGCGGCAAGACCGCCAGGGCCCGCGCCACTTCCTGGCGGCGGGTGGTGATCCACAATTGCTCCGCCGGATCGTCCTCGTTGGCGGACGCGATACGGGCCAGCAGATCGTCGCCCTCGCCATCGGCGCGTCGAGGCCGCGCGCCGCGGCGCCGCAGTTCATCCACCGCGAGATTCCGAGCAATGCCCAGGAGCCAGGTCGAGAGCCGACCCAGGTTGGGCTGATAGGTGGCGGCCTGTCGCCAGGCACGGAGGAACACTTCCTGCACCAGCTCCTCCGTTGCTTCTCGGTCGCCGAGCATTCGTAACCCAAGCGAGAAAATCACGCCGCCGTAGCGATCGTAGAGAGTGGCAATCGCCTGGCTGTCTCCACGACGCACCCCTTCCATGATCTGCTCGTCCGGCGCCTCACCATCCTGCATATCGACCCTACAGGTAGCGATGGCGTCTTCACGCCCCTACTACCCCCTACTACGCAGACAACGCGGTCCTGGATTCGCCGCGCTTCACCCCTACCGCATTATTATAGGGGGAAGGGCGAGGCGGTATGCTGATTGTGCGCGGAGAAAGGTGAACAGGATGGCGGGAGCGGATATCGTGATCGTGGGCGGTGGCTGCATGGGGGCGAGTATCGCCTACCACCTGGCGCGCGTGGGAGCCGGCGATAGTACCCTCCTGGAGCGGGGAACGCTCGGATCCGGCACCACCGGCGCCTCCAGCGCGATTATCCGCCAGCACTACGGGATCCCTACCCTGGCCGCCATGGCCCAGCGGAGCCTGCGGATCTTCCAGCATTTCGACGAACTGGTGGGCGGGGAGGTGGGCTTCCGCCAGACCGGGCTGCTGATCGGCGCCCGAATCGAGGATCTCGATGCGCTCCGCGGCGCCGTTGCCATGCAGCGTGAGCTGGGGATCGATACCCGCATGGTGGACCGAGAGGAGCTACGAGCGTTGGAGCCGCGGATGGTGAGCGACGATCTGGTGGGGGCCTGCCATGAGCCGGAGGCCGGATACGCGGACCCCGTGGCCACCACCATGGCCTACGCCAGAGCGGCACGCGCGGCGGGAGTGCATATCCGCGAGAATACGCCGGTGGAGGCGCTGCTGGTGGAGGACGGCGTGGCGCGGGGAGTGAGGCTGGCCGGTGGGGCCGTGATGAGCGCGAGCACGGTGATCGTGGCCGCCAACATCTGGTCCGTACCGCTCCTGCGCCAGGCGGGAATCGATCTGCCGGTGCGCGGCACCCGCCATCCCTGTCTGCTCCTGCGGCAACCAGACGACTTTGGTCCCCAGCACGCGATCTTCTTCGATTTCACCAACGGCCTGTATTTGAAGCCCGAGGGCGCCAACCTCACCCTGGCCGGCACCCTGGACGAGTCGGAGGCGAATATCGCCGATCCCGATCGCGTCCCGAGCGGACCCACGCACGAGGAGGCGGAACGCTTCGCCACTCGGGCCTCCCGCCGCTTCCCCGCCCTGGAGCAGGCGACCCTCCAGTCGGGCTATGCCGGCCTCTACGACGTAAGCGAGGACTGGCAGCCGATCATAGGCCCCATGCCGGGAATCAGCGGGCTCTTCGGCGCTCTGGGCTTTAGCGGCCACGGGTTCAAGTTGTGCCCGGTGGTGGGGGAACTGATGGCCGCGCTGGTCCTGGGGGAAGAGACACCCGGGATCGACCGCGATCTCTTCCGCGCCGACCGATTTGCCTCCGGTCGGCTGGCCCCCAGCCGCTATGCCTACAACATTATTGGGTGATTTCCCCGCGGCCTCTTAATTAGTTATTGGCTTAATTAAGTGTATGCCTCATAATGAACCATATGGATAGCTTTGCCGCCCTGGCCGACCCCACTCGCCGACGCATCTTTGAACTGATCGCGGAAGGGGAAAAATCGGTGGGCGAGATCGTCAGCCAGTTCCCGTACAAAGCGCCTACCATCTCCCAGCATCTGCAGGTGTTGCGGGATGCCAGGCTGGTGCGGGTACGGGCCGAGGGGCAAAAGCGTATCTACACGATGGACCAGGAAGGCTTCCGGGAACTGGAGGCATGGGTGGGCCGCCAGCGCGATCTCTGGAGCCAACGTCTGGATGCTCTGGAACGTCACCTGGATGTACGGGCTTCGACCGAAAATCATCCTCATAAGGAGACAGCCCGATGACTGATCAGGAACACGCCGGAAAGGTCAAGATCGAAGACGGACACGCTACCCTGGAATTCACCCGGTTTCTCGGCCACGCGCCCCAGGTGGTGTGGGAGGCCCTGACCGACCCGGCGCACTTTAACGCCTGGTACAATGCCGCCGCCACCATTGATGCCCGGATTGCTCGCCATAGCGTACCGCTCGCTGCTCCACTTCCCAGGCGTCCTTCCGTTCGCCCAGCGCCCGGTTATAGAGATGCCGGTGGGTAGCAAGCATCGTCTCCATGGCCTGAGCCTGAAGGCGGGTGGGATAGGCGCGGTACTTGAACGCCTTGCGCACTTATTTCCCTTTCTGGGCGTCGATGTAGCGCCGGACGGTTTCCGCGGAGACGTGCCCAACCGAACCCGCGTACCATCCTCGCGACTGGAGCGTGGGCAGACGACTCACCAGGGAAGTATAGCGTTGGTGGAGGATGCGCGAGGTGTAGCCATTGAACTGGTTGACCAGGAACCGCACCGGCACCGTCTGATGATCGGTCTTTGACCCTACATGGAGGAGTACGCCATGGCTACTGTGGTTGGGATTCATGAACTCCCACGAGACGGGAACTCCTACGAGTTCCAGGGGTACCGGCACGGCGACGCGCCAGTCTCGTTCATCCTGGTCGACATGCCGCCAGGCGGTGGTCCCCGACTGCACCGGCATCCCTACGCGGAGGTGTTCGTGGTGCGGGAGGGGCGTGCCATCTTCACCGCTGGCGCCGAGACGGTTGAGGTAGCCGGCGGCCAGATCGTGGTCGTGCCGCCTGGCGTGCCGCATAAGTTCATCAACGCGGGCGATGGTCCCCTGCGCCAGATCGATATCCACCCGGCCGGGCGAATGGTCACCGAGTGGCTGGGGGATGCGTGAGCCGAACAGCCAGCGGGTGCCGCGATCAGGAATAGGAGCGCACGTCATGTCCCTCCCCGCCGACTGGTACCGCGGCGCGGGCGGCCGTGGGCTGATCGTGCTCACGCCGGGTGGGCGGGCTCGGGGAGCGGGAAGAGACGGAGGAAGCGCGTCACCGCTTGCCGGTCGCCCTCGATCCTGAGATCGCCCGCCCGCAACGCCTCGCCCAACTGGCGCCGCCCGAAGACGAGGCCGCGGAGGGTGGCGATGTCGGTCTCGATGGCGGCGTCGGTTTGGCCCGCGCCGCCGCGGGCCAGCGCCATCCGCCTGCCTGCGATCTCGACCTGGAATCGCCCCTCCCCCAGCCGCAGTTCGTAGCGCGCTCGCAGCCCATCGGCGGCCAGCGGATCGAACAGCGTCTTGAGGGCCAGCATGAAGGCATCGACGCTCAGCTCGGCGGTGGCGGCCAGCCGGGAACGGCTGCCCCATCGCCCGAGCGCGAGGACGACCGGCTCCAGTTCGAGACCCCACTCGGTCAGTTCATACACCCAGATGCCGGCCGGCGGGCCCAGCTTGCGGCGCCGTGTGATGCCCGCATGTTCCAGCTCGCGAAGACGCTGGGATAGGACGTTGGGGCTGGCGCCGGGCAAGCCCGACCGCAGATCCGTGAACCGCTTCGGGCCGAGGAGCAGTTCGCGGACGACCAGCAGCGCCCACCGTTCGCCCACCAGATCGAGGGCGCGGGCGATCCCGCAAGGGTCGCCGTAGGTTCGTCTATCATCCATAGCCGTAGTATAACATAGTTAGTCCTAAATAGGGATTCCCTAGTTGCTTTTTAGGACTAACGATCCTAGAATAGGATTTATGGACCCGCGGCGAGGCGCGGAGATAATAACGATGGCGGAAGGAGACAACCATGACCGAGCTTTCGGGCGCCGTTCGCGCCCTTTTCGATGGCCCCAATTACGCCCATATCGCCACGGTGCTGCCGAATGGCGGTCCACATAGTGTCCCCGTATGGGTCGGGCTGGAGGGCGGCCAGATCGCGTTCCTCACCAGTCCCGCCTCCCGCAAGGCCCGCAACATCGAGCACGACCCGCGGGTGGCGATCTCCATTACCGCCCATGACAACCCTTTCGCGATGGCGCAGGTCCGCGGCCGCGTCTCCGCGCGCCTGGAAGGGGACGCCGCCTGGACCATCATCGACCGGATCTCGCGGAAGTATACGGGCCAGCCGTACCCCCTGCGTTCAGACCGAGTAGTCTTCCTGGTCGACCCAGAGCGGACGAGGGCACAAACCTTCGGATGACCATGGGGTCAGTTAGGCGCGGACGTTGCTATCCAACCACCGCTACCAAAGGAGAGCACCATGAATCTACCACGTATCGTATCCCGAGACGAGTGGCTTGCCGCGCGCGAGGAACTGCTCACCAAGGAAAAGGAAGCAACACGGGCGCGCGATGCCCTGGCCGCTGAGCGGCGCCGGTTGCCGATGGTCCAGATCGACAAGGACTACCTCTTCGAGGGCCCGGACGGCCGGGCCAGCCTGCTCGACCTGTTCGACGGGCGCCGCCAACTGATCGTCTACCACTTCATGTTCGCCCCCGGGGTCGAGGGCTGGCCGTCCGCGGGCTGCCCCGGCTGTTCGTTCTTCGTCGACCAGATCGGCCACCTCGCCCACCTGCACGCCCGTGATGTCTCCCTCGCCCTGGTGTCCCGAGCGCCGCTGGCAAAGATCGAGTCCTACCAGCAGCGCATGGGCTGGACGATCCCCTGGTACTCCTCGTCGGAGAGCGACTTCAACGTCGACTTCGGTCTCACCAGGGACGACGGCGAAACGTTCGGACTCAGCGTCTTTCTCCGCGACGGCGACCGCGTCTTCCACACCTACTTCACGACTGGGCGCGGCGTCGAGGCGCTCGGCACCGCCTGGACCTTCCTCGACCTGACGCCGCTAGGCCGGCAGGAAGACTGGGAGGACTCCCCCGCTGGGTGGCCACAGACCCCGCCATATGAGTGGTGGCGCCGGCACGACCAATACGGCGCCTAACGTCCTTGCTTTCAATGAGCGTGGAAGGTAAAAAAGGCGAGGAAACATGATGGACGTGGCTTTCTCCAGTACGACGCAATTGGCCGCCGCCATTCGGGAAGGCCACGTTTCCGCCTTGGAAGTGCTGGAAGCGCACCTGGCGCGAATTGAAACGCACAATCCGGCCCTGAATGCCATCATCACCATGGATGCGGATCGGGCAAGGGAACGGGCCCGACAAGCCGATGAAGCCCTGGCGCGTGGGGAGACGTGGGGACCGCTGCATGGGGTGCCCTTTACCCTGAAAGATGCCCATGCGACCGCGGGTATGCGCACCACTACTGGGTTCCCACCGCTGGATCATGTGCCGCGTGAAGATAGCACGGTGACCGCCCGCCTCAAGGCGGCGGGCGGCATTCTCCTGGGCAAAACGAACGTAGCCATGCTGCTGGCCGACTATCAGACCAGTAACCCCATCTTTGGCCGCGCCAATAACCCCTGGAATCTCGAACGTACGCCCGGCGGTTCCAGCGGCGGCGCGGCCGCGGCGGTGGCCTCCGGCATGATCCCGTTTGACTTCGGCACCGACCTTTCCGCCTCGATCCGGATTCCGGCGCATTTTTGCGGCCTGTTTGGTCTGAAGCCGACCGAAAGGCGCGTCTCGTTAGAGGGGCTTTTCCCTGGTCTCTCGACGCCGCGAAGCGTCCGCGTCATGTCCTGCATCGGGCCCATGGCCCGTACGACCGAGGATCTGGCCCTGCTCCATGCGATCATCGCGGGGCCGGATGGCCGCGATACCGAGGTATCGCCGGTGCCGATTGGCGATGTGCCGGATCTCGCCCTGAAGAACCTACGGATCGCGGTTGCCCCGACCTTTCCCGGCCTCCCGGTCGCCGCCGATATTCGCCACGCGACAGAGGAACTGGCCCGGCAAGTCAATCAATTAGGCGCGGTCGTGGAAGAAGCGGTGCCGCCGGAGTTGGATTTCCACCAGGATCTCGTACACGCGGGTGAACTGATCGGCATGATGGTTGGCGCGTTCCAACCGGAAGCGAACGAACCCCCGACTACGCTCGCCCAGTACCTGACCGCGCTTCACCGGCGCGACCAGTCCATTATCACCTGGGAGAAGTTCTTCGACCAGTGGGACGCCCTCCTGTGCCCGCCCACGATGATGACGGCGTTTCCCCACTGTGAACCGGGATCGCCGCTGCAAGTTGATGGCCAGCAGGTAGACTATTGGGCGGTAGCGGGGCATGGCACGTTGTTCAATTACACCGGCCATCCGGCGGTCGTGCTGCCGTATACGCTGGATCACGAGGGCCTACCGATCGGGATACAGCTGGTGGGGAAACGCTGGGACGAATCTCGCCTGTTGGCGATTGCCAGGGCGCTGGAGGAAGTGACCGGTGGATTCCAACGACCATCGGGCTACTAAATGGGTGGCCACGCTCCCTCGTCGCTTGGGGCGTGGCCCGTCCCCGTCACTCAATCTCGTAGTCAAGGGTGACCGAGGCGCGCGACCCGATCGGGGCGCCGAAGCTCCCCTGCCCGCGCAGGCCGCGCAGATCCCCGGTCCCCGAGCCGGACACCACTGTCAGGGCGCCGGACGCCACGCCCCCATCGAAGGCTCCGTTCACCTGAAGGACGAAGCTCCCCGCGCGGCCACCGAGGCGGCCAACCACCCGTTGCAGTCCAACATAGCTCGCGGTGCCATCCTCCCGGTAGCACATCAGGTATTCCGTGGTCGCTTCACCCTCGAAGTCCCCATCCATGGACTGCGTCACGCTGGCGCGCGTAAGCTTCCCGCCGCCCTCGATCTCCACGTAGGACTTTTCGTCCCAGGTCTTCACATCGAAGTTGCCGCTCGCCCGCTCGCCCATCCCTGTCACCTCCTCGTCGTCATTACGGTCGCGCGGCACAAGAACAGGTGTTCTTGTCGGGGCGCCCGTGGACAACTATACTACGGGCATGACACGGGGTATTGGACAAACGCGCCAGGGCAGAGTCGTGCCCGAGGAGCATCCCGCCGTCAGGTCCGGTATAGGTTGGACCAACTCGGCGCCGTTTTCTCCGCAAGATGGAGTGAGCCGCATGGCGCCACCCGGAAAGCCGCGAGGCATTCTCAGTCCGGCCACCGGCGCGGAGAAGTTCCAACTTTCACTGCATGCTCCGTCACCAGACCTGGCCTTCTTCGTGGAGCACTATTGGATTGTGAGCTGGGACCTCAGGGGACAGGAGCCCTATCTGGCCGAGACGCTCCCGCATCCTTGCGTCCACCTGGTCATCCAGAAGGGCCAATCGCGCCTTGTCGGCGTCGTACGAGGGAGATTCTCCTACCTGCTGGAGGATACCGGCCGGGTAGTCGGGGTCAAGTTCAAGCCCGGCGCCTTCTACCCCTTTCTGAAGTCGCCCGCATCCGCGTTCACCGATCGCTCGATCCCTTTCGAAGAAGTCTTTGGGGCCGAATGCGCGGCCTGGGAACAGGCGATTCTCTCGCGAGAGGGCAAGGAGGAGATGATCGATCTGGTCGAGGACCTCCTGCGCGCGAGGCGACCAGATCGGGATGAGGCGGTCGCGGTGATCAACGCGGTGATCGATCGCGTTATTGCCGATCGGGAGATTACCAAGGTCGATGATGTGGCGGAGCGGCTTGGCCTGAGCAAGAGGACGCTGCAACGCCTGTTCAGTCACTATGTTGGCGTCAGTCCGAAATGGGTGATCCAACGCTACCGGCTTCACGAAGCGGCCGAGCGGTTGGCCGTGGGCGAGGTCGTGGACTGGCCGGCGCTCGCCCTCGATCTCGGCTATTTCGATCAGTCACACTTCATCAAGGACTTCAAGGCGATCGTGGGTAGGGCCCCAGCGGACTATGCACGGTCAGCCCGCATTGGATCATGAGCAGCGTGACCTTCAACGGGTGTGCCTCGCGTTTATGGATGTGATACTGACCGGCTACGCGGTCACGACCCAGGGGCGCGGGTCTCCAGGCCCGCCGTAGCCTTGGCCGAACCAAGCGGGTCTGGAGAC
>DATBTL010000429.1:0-9604 GCA_036559345.1 Chloroflexota bacterium
GGAGGATCGGGATCGCGATCAACGACGGCACGGTGATCCTTACCGGGACCGTCCATTCCTGGCTGCAGCGACGTGCCGTCGTGGGCGCCGCCGGGCACGCGCTGGGCGTGCAAGCCGTCGATGACCGGCTTCGGATCGACCCGCGTCGCTAGCCGAGCCCTGCCACGCACGCGCTGGTCTGGCGCCAAGCGCCCGTGCCGGGACCCGATCAGCACCAAGGAGCACCAGCGCGCCGTGATCAGACTGTTGGCACCCGTGCCGACCGCTGCGTCAGCAAGCGTTGCAGCACCGCGGCATTGCTGATCTCCCCGGCATGGGAGGCATACAACAGCGTGACCCGGCCGTGGTGGGCGCGCGCCACCAGGTCAGCCAGAATCGCCCGCGCCTCGGGCGTGGCCAGCTCGCGTTCGTAGCGACCTTGAAACTCCGCCCATTTCGCGGGATCGTGGCCATACCAGCGCCGTAACTCGGTGGAGGGAGCAATCCCTTTCTCCCAGGCGTCGATCCGCGCCGCGTCCTTGCGGAGGCCACGCGGCCAGAGCCGCTCCACCAACACACGATAACCGTCCTCCGCTTCCGCGGGATCGTAGATGCGCTTCATGGTGATCATCTTACCCTCTGCTTGGGAGGCTGGTTTCGTCCAGGCGGGTCGAGATCAGAGAAGAGAAATCCTTCAAGCGCCACGGTGCTGTCCCAGCCTTCGTCCCCGCCAATTGGAATCGGCACGACAGATGGCCGCCGAGACTTTTCGCTTCACCTCGACCTCGCCGACCGTTCCCGCACGGTAGCATGTCGTCACTGCCCTTGCCGCAGCGCCTGCTCGAACAGGTCGCGCGTGGCGTCCAGACAGCCCGCGCCATGACATGGCAGGGCCGTGACTCCCACGACCTTGCGCTGCCGCATCCTTGGCGCGGCGATCGGGTGGCGCAGCTTCGTCCCGTCGGCCAGCATCAAGGTCGGCGTGCCGCGCACCCCGTAGCGTTCTCGTCCCAGGCGCCCCTCCTCCAGGACGGGTTCCCGGGCGACTCCACTGTCAAAGTCGCGGGTAAAACTCGGCAGGTCCAGGCCGGCTTCCCTGGCGATCGCCAGCAGCACGTCGCGCGTGCCGATGTCGCGGCTCTCGCCAAAGAAGGCGCGGCGCACCCGCAGGTCATAGTCAAAGGCGGCCGCCTCACCTTGGCGGGTGGCGCACCAGACGGCATCAAAGGCCGGTAGCGTCGTGCTGGGCCAGGTGGAAGCGGTATACGGCACAAAGGCGGCCGTCGGCTCCTGGATGGCGGCCAGCCACCACTCTTGCTCCAGAATGTCGCGCGGCGCCGGTTCGCCGCCCAGAACCTCCAGGGGGAATGGGCGGATCCGCGGCTTCACCCGATCCTGGTACTCAGGCGCAATCGTATGCAGGCGCACGGCCGCAATATAGCACCATGGTCAATAGTACTCGGCCCACACCCACAGCTCAGGTAACTTGATATTCTCCATCGCGCGCTCTCCTTTCTTCTCCTGGCTCGTCCGCAATGCCTGGCCGGCGGTCAGGCCAGTAGCTCTCCACCAGCGGCTATGCCAGCGCTGCTAGACAGGTGGTGACGAAGTTTCGCGGCGGCGTCTCGTGCCGCGGGATCTGTTGCACATCTCCCCTCCTTGTACCGATTCCCGTGATCTGGCCTGATCTCCGGGCACACGTCACGTTCCGGGAGAGACCGCCTCATCACGGATGGTGAGACTATCGAAGAGCATAGCATGATGCCGAGCCATGCCGCCGTGACTTTTGTCACGCCGAATAACCCGCGGTTGCGCATGAAGGCGCCGGCCATCGACTGTATTGGAGCCGCCCGCATGACGATCAGTTAAGGGAGGTGGGAGGAGCCGGAAGGCGGAGCCGGAAGGTGCTGCCTTCCACGCTAGTCATCTCCAGATCGAGATCCCCGCCCATGGCCTCGGCTAAGCGCCGGCTGAGATGCAGTCCCAAACCCGTGCCGACATGGCCGGCGCGGATACGACTGCCAGGGACGCGGCCAAAGCGGGTGAAAAGAATACCGCGATGCTGCTCCGCGATGCCCGGGCCCTGGTCGCGCACGCGAACCGTGACCGTTGACCCGTCCGTACTCCAGTTCACGGCGACCGGGCTGCCCTCCGGCGAGTACTTCGCCGCGTTATCGATCAGATTGCCCAGAATTTGCACGGCTCGATCAGGCTCGGCCACCACCTGAGAGTCCGCTCGCCCCTCCAGGAGAATCCGCTGGCCGGGGTAGCTCACCCGAACCTCCGCCGCCGCTCGCTCAATCAAGGCGCGGAGCGGGACCGGCCCCCGATCCAGGGTCATCGTCTCACCTTCCATCCGACTCATGAGCAGCAGATCCTCCACCAGCCGGGATTGGCGGTTTGCCGCCTGGGCGATCTGGGCGATTCGTTCCCGCTTCCGGGGCTCGCTTATGTGCTCCCAGCGTTCATCCAGCAGCTCGGCCAGACCGAGGATCGCGGTAAGGGGGGTGCGTAACTCGTGGCTGACCGCCGCGACCAGATCGCTCCGCAGGCCAGCCAACTCCTCCGACGCCGTTGCGTGTTCCCGCGCCAGCAAATATTGGCGCGCGCGGGCCATGGCCTGCCCGGTAAGCCCAGCCATCGTTCGCAAAAAGTTCCGCTCATCCACCGTGAAGATCCGCGGCTGCGGGAAAACGACCTCCAGTACTCCGATTGTCCGGCCTTCGGCCCGCAACGGCAAGCAGGCTCGCGCCTCGACGCGAGCCCGCACTCTCATCTTCAAGGTTGTATTGGAGGTAAAAAAGCTGGTGGGCGTCTCGATCCATACCGAGGCACCACGGCGGGCGGCCTCGCAGGCCGGATGGTTGAGGCCGAGGGCGAGACGGGCATCACCTGATGGGTCTCCTTCGAGGTCAACCCGTTCGAGCCAGCTACCATCGGCGGAGAGGAGGTGGACGATCGTCATTCCAGCCCCGAGCGCCTTGGGTCCGTCGCGGATCGCCACGGCGGCAACCTCCGCCGGTGTGCTCACCCCCGCCAGGGCCGCGGTGACCGCCTGCAGGGCCTCCAAACGGGCCTGCCGAGTCACTAATTGCTGGCGCCTGCCCTCAGCCAGACTAGCGATCGTGCTGAGGGTCGCGAAGGTAGCAAAGGAGATAATGAAACCGACCAGGTCGGGTACTCCGGTGAAGTTCCAGGCTAGGTGGGGCGAGAGAATAAAGTAGTTGATTGCAAGGGCCGAGACCAGGGAGGCGCACAGAGCGGCCACGATACCCCAGAGAAGTGCTACTCCGACAATGACCACATAGCTGAATGATGAGAGAAAGTCGAAGTGGGGAAAGGTCTCGCCGAGGAAATATTCCGGAACCAGGGCGCCGGCCGCCAAAAGGGCGCCGCCAAGACAGCCAACCAACGGCCGGCGCCAGCGCGTGGGGAGTCGTTGAGGAGCATAGATATGTCCTTGGAGCCAGCGAACGAGCTGCCACGTCCAGCGAGCGGTTCTGGGAAAGGACACAGTTGCTGGGCTCTCGCCTTCCACTTCACCCATCATAGCGCCCCCGCGATGTCCATTACGAGGCACCAGCAATCCTTTTGGCGGACGTCATCACTGGCCATGTGAATTCGCCGGTGATTGCCGCGGGGATGGCGTCAAGGCTCAAAAACTCCATCCCCGCGGCAATCATCGACGATCCGGCCTACGGGTGGTCATTGAGGAAGTTCCTCGCGCCCGCCGCCACGATCCCCGCCAGAACCGCCTTCACGAGCAGGCTATCCAGGATACCGGCCCCCCGACCGAGCAGCTGATCCAGAACACCCGGCTGACGCTGCTGGAGTCCCGCCAGTACCTCGGCCAACATTTCGGGGTCGCGGAGGACCGCTACCGCGCCTTCGCCTTCCAACTCCGGAATGCGCATCCGGTGATCCTCGGCCTGCTGATGAACGTATTGCCCAAACAGAATCCGGTTCTGTGGCGAAAATCGGCCCAGCGACCAGGCTGCCGCCCACTCGAATTCCTCGGCGGTGAGTTGCGGGGCCATGGCCTGATAGCGGCCCACCACTTCCTGGTCGGTATACCCGTCCCAGGGCGCCCCTTTTTCATACCGCGCGATAAAGTCCTGGTAATCGTTCCCAACTGTGCGCGGTGCGAGTACGGTGTCCATTGCTTTCACGATTGTCCTCCTCACTAGCGATTCGTGCCCTGTCCGGGCTACACCCTCACACTATGGCGTCTGGATGAGACGATGATGAGAGGCATCGCCTCATCCAGACGGCTCGTTTCAGATGGCGATGCGAAGCACCTCGCCCTTACCGGTGAAGACACTGTGGTTCGTGACGTACAGGGCGCCATCAGGCCCTACCGTCACCCCGCCAGGGGCGATCAGCCCATCGGTCATCACCGTGGTGCGTAAACCGTCCGGGGTGATCTTGACCAGTCTGCCGGTCATGCTGCCGCCCTGCTCGGCGTACATCAAGCCGTCCTTGACGATTTCCAGCACGTACAGGTTCCCCTTCTGGTCGAAGGTCACGCTGATGATGTTGGTAAAGCCCTCGGCAAAAGTCGTGGGGGCCTTGCCGGGAACGACGCGGAAGATGTGGGCAGCGCCCGGTGGGAAGGGGAAGCCGGTCAACTGCCCCACGTAGAACGCGCCGTCAGGACCGCGGGTGATAGAGGTCGGCACCGGCTCCATCGGCATCTGGGCCCCAGCCGGCATCTTCAGCGCCTTCGGAGCGGTTACCTGGCGATTGGCGAAAACGGCAAGGGTCGAGACCTTCCCATCATTCGTCACCTTCAGCAGGCTGTTGCCGCCCGCGTCAGCCACGACCAGCCCGTCAGAGACCACCAACACCGAATAGGGATTGGAATCGACTGGCCCGCCCGCCGGATTGTGCTTGGCTTCATGGGCGGAGAGATCGGCGATCTTGTGCCAGCCCCCGTTCCCGTCCGTGTCAAGCTGAACGAGTTGTCCGAAACCGGCGCCGGGCGCGCCGAGCTTGCCTCGATCATTCGGATTCGCGCCCAGTCCGATCACGGCGAACACCTTGCCATCCTTCGTCACGGCGACATCATGCACCCCAGTGGCGCTGGATGGGCCCTTGCTATTGGGGTCGGCCAGGGAGGGCAGGCCCATGGCGATGCGGGTCTGCTTGCCGTGCGAGACGCGCGTAATGGCGCCGGATGCTCCGTAGCATGTCTTGCCGCCGCCCTCTGGATCTTTGATGCACGGCGCGGCGCCGCCGTGCCCAGCTTCCGCGATGTACAAATCACCGTTCGGACCAAAGGTCAGCCCGCGCGGATTATCGAGGCCGCGTGCCACCACGGTGACGGACGGCTTCGTTTCCTTGGCGCTCACGGGGCTGCCGAGCGCCGCGAGACTGCCCCCAAGCAGGGCGGTCACCATCAGCGCCCGCGAAACCCGCGGAACGCTTGCATATCCCTGGACCATGATTTACCTCCCAGTACTGATCGTGCTCCCGCCACCCGCGGGCTATCACTCACCCTAGAAAGGGAAAATGAGAGTACGATGAGACGCCGAATCAGGCGATCTTGACCCCGCGATCGGCGTCCGGCTCGGCCCGCGTCTGAAGCGCGGCCTGGATGGCGCTCAAGTCGAGCATCCCCACCAGATCACCTGCCTCGACCACCGCGCCGCACGAGATACCCTCATTGACCATGCGTTCCACGACCGGCGCCAACCGATCGCCCGGCGCGACGGTGAGCGCCTTCGCGGGATCCTGCATCACGTGCATGGCCCGCATGGTGGGCCAGGTATGGCGGGGAATCAAGCGAATGGCCGCGAGGCTCAACAGCCCACGCCATTCCCGTCCCTCGACCACCGCCACGCACCGTGGGCCGTTGGGGACGAGCGCCTGCTCCACCACAACGTCAAGGGTGGTCCAGGGGTGTACGGTGAGCGCCCGCGACATCAGATCGCGGACCGTCAGCTCGTCCGGTACATCGGTCAGGGCGGCAAAGCGTTGGGCCTGCGCGGCGCTCGTGTTCAAATACATGCCGATCAGCCCCATCCAGATACCGCCGACCAGATTACCGCCGAAAATTTGCAGGAGACCCCAGGCGATGAACAGATAGGCGAACAGCCGCCCCAGGCCGGCCGCTGTCCGAGTGGCGCGGCCCAGATTGCCGGTCACTCCCCACACCAGGGCGCGAACCACCCGGCCGCCGTCCATGGGGAAGGCGGGGAGCAGATTGAACGCGCCGAGAATCGCGTTGGCCGCCGCCAGCCAGCCGAACAGGGCCACGTATGGCTCGGGCATGCCGCTGCCCGCGCGCCAGATGCCGGCGAATCCCAGGGCCAGCAGGAGGCTGACCGCCGGCCCGGCCAGGGCGATGAGCAGTTCCTCGCGGGCCCGACGCGGCTCCCGGACCAGCCGCGCGACCCCGCCGAAAATAAACAGGGTGACGTCGCGTACGGGAAGCCCCAGCCGCTTCGCCACGAAGGCATGGCCAAATTCATGGGCAACCACCGAGGCGAACAAGAGGGCGCTGGCGGTGAGCGCGGTCCACCAGTAGGCGACCGGCGTCCAGTGCGGGTAGCTGTGCGGCAGCTGATTGGCCGCCAATAGCCAGCTAATCAAAAAGAATGCGATGAACCAGGACGGTGCGATCCGCAGCTCGATGCCGAGGAACCGCCCCAGTCGCATACCCGTGCTTGCCATGGCCTTGTACCCCTTTCTTCATACCGTTAGGGCTAGATTAGAGGGCCGAAATGAGAGGGCCATGAGAAGCCCTGGAGGCGGAATGACCCCAATCATGCCTCCTCCCTCTCCCTTCTCATGCCCCTCTCATTACCGTCTCATTGACAGGCGCCATGCTGGTCTCAGTGGCATGTGCCCCAATGTACGAATGGTGGGCCGGCGGCGCCACGTGAATGAAAAAGAGAAGGAGAACGTGATGAATCGGTTAGTCAGTTTGGCCTTGGCGGTAGGGTTGATTCTCTCGGTGGTGATCAGCGGCGCGGCCATTGTCTTCCATGGCGCCCCGCCCTCGGCACAGGTGGCGGTCGTCTCGGGGAGCCCGGCCGCCAGCGCCGCCCTCAACACGGCGACAACGGGCGCGGCCGCGGCCGCCGGTCCCTCGGTGGTCAAGGTGGAGAGCGCGCACGGCCTCGGCTCGGGGGTCATCATTGATTCCCGCGGCTATATCGTGACCAACTACCATGTGGTCTTCAGTGGTAACGCCGTACGGCAGCCTGACGCCGCGTACACGGTCACGCTCGCCAATGGGCAGGCGTACCAGGCACGGATCGCTGGGACCGATGCGCCCGATGATCTGGCGGTGCTGAAAATTTCGGCCCCGAACCTGAAGGCGCTGCCCTTCGCGGACTCGAATGCCTTGCGGGCTGGGACTCTGGTGATGGCCATGGGCAATCCCCTTGGCTATGCCCAGAGCGTGACCCTCGGCATCGTGAGCACCCCGAAACGCACGGTGGTCGAGAATGGACCGGCTGCCTTCATACCCGACATGATCCAGACCTCCGCGCCGATCAATCCCGGTAATTCCGGGGGCGCCCTGGTGGACTTGAACGGTCACCTGGTAGGTATTCCAACCCTGGCGGCCGCCGATCCTCGACTGGGCACGCCTGCCCAGGGGATAGGCTTCGCCATCCCGAGTAACCGCGTCTCTTATATTACCCAGCAGATTATCGCCTCCGGCAAGGTAGTGCATAGCGATCGGCCGTATCTCGGGCTCTCCGGGATGAGCGACGTCACGCCCGCGATGGCCGGCCAATATGGCTTGGCGACGGACAAGGGGGTGTTGATTACCGGTCTCGCGGCGGACGGACCCCTGGCGCGCGCGGGCATACGCACGGGCGAGGTCATGGTGCGGCTCGATGGTCAGCCGGTGACCGATACGGCCGCTCTGGGCGAGGTGCTGGCGCGGATTAAGCCAAACCAGCAGAAGTCGATGACTATTGTCGGCGCGACTGGGGAACGTACGGTCAGTGTGGCCGTGGGTGAACTGCCGGTTGGGTAGAGCGCCTGGTGGAAGCGGCTCTTTCCCGGTTGCCCAAGACGGTCAGGGCAACCGGGAAAGAGTTAACAGCGTGAGGCCCAGGACGATGCTACGTGACGGCCTACGAAACAGACGAGAGAGGAGTCGATTATGGGCGCCCTTGATGTGCTCTCCTGGATGGCAGGGGGATTAATCGCGGGCGCTCTGATCGGCGCCGTGAGTCCAGGCCGAGCCCTTGTTGATCGCCTGGCGGTAGCTCTGGCGGGGCTCTTTGGCGGGTATGCCGGCGGCGCGGAGATTGCCAGTTTCACCAACTTGAACGCGGTCGCCTTTCTGGGCGCCGTATGCGCGGCGGTAGGAGCTTCGGGGTCGCTTGCCTACCTACTATGGCGCCGAGGCGCCACACGGTTCCATGATTGAACAGATAGGGTATGCTATGGCCTGATGAGGGGACAGAGGGAGAGCGGCATGCAGGGTCAGCGGTGCGCGGGACGCGGTTCGTCAAGTCCGCGCGGCCGATCGGGCCGGCGGATGTGCATGGGACGACCTCACGCAGCTTCTTGCCGCGGCGTAGCTGTCGCGGCGCGTGCAGCGAAGGAGTCGCCATGAGCTCGGAGGGTGAGTTGCGCTTCCTCGGCACCATCCCCTATTTTCGCGGCCTATCGCGGGATGAGTTGGCGCACATTGGCGCCTGGTGTCATGAACGGGAACTGGCCGGCGGGGAAGTCCTGTTCCTGGAAGGAGCGCCGGCCGACGCACTCTACGTGGTACGCCACGGCAGCGTTCGCGTCTTCAAGACGTCTCCCCTGGGTAAGGAGCAGGTATTGATCGTCATTGGTCCAGGTGAGACCTTCAATGACGTACCAGTCTTTGACGGCGGCCTCAATCCCGCGGGGGCGCAGGCCGTCGAGCCTGGCGCCGGCGTATGCGTACTGCCGGCGGCGCGGGTGCATCACCTCCTGGCAACCAATCCATCGGTCGCGGCAAACATTGTCCGGGTGCTCGCGGCCCGGTTGCGCCACCTGACCACGTTGGTCGAGGATCTCTCGTTCCGCACTATCCTACACCGACTTGCCAGGCTGCTTCTGGAGGAGGCGGCGCGGTCGGACGGCAACGTGATCGTGCCGCAGCACGAACTGGCCGCGCGCGTGGGCACGGCTCGTGAGGTGATCAGCCGCGCCCTGCGGGAATTGGAGCAGCACGGCGCGATCACGCGCCATCGGGACCACGGGGTCGAGGTCCACGGGGACGTGGTACGTGCCATGCTGGAACGGCTCGGCGATCCGAACAGTTAAAGGATGCACGATCCATCTGGTCCGGCATCGGCCTGGATCAGAGGACGAACGGAGCGAACACCCGGCGTGATGGGACCGCGAGACGCTCCAACTCCAGGCGCGCTGGGGCCGCTCCGCGGGCCAGACCCAGAATCTGGGACAAGTGGAGCACCGGTACGCTTCGGGCGGGGTCGCCGTGCTCCAGCCCGCGCTACACGGTATGGATTCGCCTGAACCCCAACTACGTGGGCGCATGAGGCGCCTAGGGCGCGCCCTTGCTAAAGTACTCGTCGTTGATCTGCTTGAATCGCTCCCATTGCGGCGGCACCTCATCCTCCGCGAAGATGGCGGTCACCGGGCACTCGGGCTCGCAGGCGCC
>DATBTL010000430.1:0-5846 GCA_036559345.1 Chloroflexota bacterium
CGCGGCGCCCGCCGACCCTGGGTGCTCCGTGGTACGCTCAGGCGCTCGCGGCCGACCCGCGGGTGGTCTTCCTCCCCACCCAGGCCCAGGAGATGATCGCGGTGGCCACCGGTAACGTGGTGTCTCTGGTGGCCACCCTGCATGATCCCGTCATTGGCGCGCGCCTCGGGGCCGTCCGGGTGGATCTGGACGCGCGCGCGGTCGCCGGCGTGGTCCAGCGAGTAAGCCTCGGGACGCAGGGCCATCTGCTGGTCCTCTCGCCCCAGGGAGCCCTGGTCTATCCAATCGACGCCGATGGCGCCTCGGTGGGGTTGGCCCAAGCCATTGTCGCTCGCCGACAGCTAGGGGCAAGCGGACGGCTCCGGCTTACCCATGGCGGACAGGGTTTGCTCGTTACCTACGACACCTCGCCCGCTAGCGGCTGGATCGTGGCCGGAGTGGTGCCCACCGCCCGTCTCCTGTCCGGCGCGAACTATCTACGGGCCTTTATCCTCACCGTGGCCGCCCTCTGCGTTCTGGCGGGCGCCCTGGGCGCGGCCCTGGCGGTGGCGGGCCTGACCAGGCCGCTCCGCCAACTCAGACGCGCGATGGCTCAGGTGGAGGCCAAAAGAGATTTCGCCACCAGGGTGGATGTGCGGTCGGAGGACGAGGTGGGGCAACTCGCCCACGGTTTTAATGCCATGATCGATGAGATTCAACGTCTGGTGGACGACGTGCTGCGGGCACAGCTTCATGAACGAGAGGCCGAGCTGCATGCGCTGCAAAGCCAAATCAAGCCCCACTTTCTCTATAACACCCTCGAATCGATTAACATGCTGGCCCTCACCCACGGGGACCGTGAGGTCTCCCGCATGGTCACCTCCCTGGGCCGGCTGCTCCGCCACGCGATCGGCGCGGGCGAACCACTGATCTCGGTCCGCGAGGAGTTGGAACACGTCCGTCACTATATGGTGGTGCAGCATATGCGCTACGGGGATCGGATCACCATCACCACAGAGATAGATCCTTCCCTGTTTGACCGCCTGATCCCTCGCCTGGCGCTCCAGCCAATCGTGGAAAACGCGCTCACCCATGGCCTGGAACCGCGGCCGGGCCCTGGCTGGGTGAGGGTCCGCGGCTCGGCGGTGGATAGCGATGCGGTGTTCACGGTCGAGGATAACGGGATGGGGATGGATGCCGAGACTCTGGTCGGCCTCCGGGCCCGTCTGGAGGAGGATCTGCCGCGCGATGGGCGGTCGATTGGGCTGGCGAACGTACACCGCCGCATCCACCTCCATTGCGGGATGGAGTATGGCCTATTGGTGGAGAGTGCGCCGGGGGAGGGGACGCGCGTCACTATGCGCGTCCCCCGCTTGGCGCCGGCCCGGGACCGCGAGACGGCGGCGCTGAGCGGCGCGGACTGAGCGCCACGTTTTGGGATGCGTGAGGGCGGGATTGGACCGATCAGTCGGATCGGTCCAATCCCGCCGATTTGGTTGTTTGGCCGAGCGGCATGGACCAGCCGCTCCCCTACACTGTATCCTTGCTTGGCAATGACGCCGCGTTCCGCCGCCACAGCTTGGCCATGGGAGGCCATCGCCCATGATTCGTTTGCTGATCGCCGATGACGAGGATCTGGTGCGCCGCGGACTGGCAACTCTGATTGCCCGGGAGGCCCCTGATCTGGAGGTCATTGGCGCCGCCGCCGATGGCCTGGAGGCCCTGGCCCTGGCCCACGAGAGGTGCCCCGATATCATCCTGACCGATATACGGATGCCGGGACTGGACGGCCTGCAATTAATCCAGCAACTCCGCCCGCGCTACCCGCGCCTGCGGTACCTGATCCTCAGCGGCTACGACGAGTTCGAATATGCACGGCAGGCGATCAGTCTGGGGGTGGCCGAATACCTGCTCAAGCCCATCGATCCTGACGATCTCCTGACTACCCTGCGGCGGATGGCAGGGGAAATCAACGCCGAACGCCGCCAGGAACGGCTCATCCAGTCCACTCCCCGCCTGGCGGCCGAACTTGGCTTGCGCCGCCTCCTTGAGGATCTGCCGGTGGATCGCGAGGCGCTGGCCGCTTGTTTGCCCGAGAGCGCCGCCTGGATGCTCTTTCTGGTGCGCGAGGAACAGGCTCGCCCGGCGGAACTGGACGCCCTGGCTATCCTGTGTCGGGCCACGCTTGAGGGGGCTACCGTGGTGGAGGATGCCTACGGCTACCTCTGCGTCCTGGCGCCGACCCTCGGTCTGGCCACCGAGTCGGCGGCGGCCCTGGCCCACCGGTTGAGCGCGGCGTTGGCTGGCGCCGAGCGCCGGACCACGGTGCTGGCTGGGCGACCGTGCCCAGACCTGTCCACGGTCCACCAATCCTATGAGGAGGCGGCGCGCGTAGCGGAGTATACGCGGCAAGGCGCCGATCGCCAGCCAGTCCTGATCTGGGATCAGGTGCCTGCCGCCACCGAGCGCTGGCCCATTCTCCCCGCCGCTGCCCGTGATGCCCTGCTCGACGCGGTGGCCCTTGGCGATCCGGATGGGGCGGCCCTCCACGCCGGCGGCGCCTTGCGATCTGCCCTAGAGCAACAGGCGCTGGGACCGCTCCGCGCGGTCTGGCTGGAATTAGCTATCCTGATCATTCATCGGGTCCAGGAGGAAGGGGCGCCCACCGAGACGCTGCTGGATCCGCGGAATGTGCTGGCCGACACGCGCGCCGCTCCGCGTCTGGAGGAACGCTTGGTTGCCCTGGCGCGGGACGCCGCGACCGCTTGCCGGCAGGCGCGTGAGCAGCAAACGCCCCGCAATGAGATGGCCGATCTGCGCGAGTACATTAACAGTCATCTCAATGAGGATCTGACGATCACCACCCTGGCCCGGAGGATGCACCGGAACGGAAAGTATCTCGGTGAGCTGTTCAAGCAAGTCACGGGCGAGCCCCTGGGCGCCTACGTGATCCGGATGCGGATGCGCGGGGCGTGCGAATTGCTGGCCGGCGCCGATCAGCGGGTGCAGTTGGTGGCGGAACAGATCGGCTATGCCGATCCCAAGCATTTCGCCAGCATGTTCCGTTCCCTTGTAGGGGTATCCCCAGCGGAATATCGGGAGCAACGCGCCCGCGAGGTCGCGCAAACACGGGAGCGCACCTCCTCATGCTCCGCCTGACTCGCCGGGCCGCCGTGTTGGGAGGCGCCGCCCTGGCGCTGGCTGCTCGGTCGGACGTACACGCCCAGCCGGCGGCTATCCCGCTGTCGTTCTGGGGCGGCTGGACCGGGCCGGACGGCCTGGCCATGCAGAAACTTGTCGCTCGCTTTAATGCCGAGACCCCGGACGTCCGGGTAACGCTCACCCTGTATAACTGGGATTTGATTTTCGACCGCTGGCGTGCGCGGTTCGATGGCGGGTCGCCGCCAGATCTGGTGGGGATTCACGCCACTGAAGTGAGTGAATTCGCCGTGGGCGGGATGCTGCGGGAGATTGGCCGTGAAGCGCGGACGTTCGGCCTGACCGCGCACCAATTTCTGGCCGCTCCCTGGCGGCGCTGCCAGGTGCGCGGCGGCCTCTACGCGATCCCGCTGGATGTACATCCGCTCTCCCTCTACATCAATGCAAGGGCGGCTCGGCGGGTAGGTCTCGATCCGCGCGATCCCCCTCGAAGCGGCGGCGCGTTGCTCGCCTGGGCCAGCCGAATGACCGATCGGCGACGCGGGCAATGGGGGTACGCCGCGCCGGCCGGGGATGTTGAGTGCTTCCGCCAGTGGTATAGCCTCCTCTATCAGAATGGGGGCAGCTTCCTCGATCCCCAGGATGCCCATTGCCTCGCGGATGGCGTTCAAGGGGTACAGGCATTCTCCTTTCTCCGATCGCTCATTACGCGCCTTGGCATCGCCATGCCCGCCGAAGGGCCAGTGGACGCCGACTTTCTCGACGAGCGCGTGCTGATGTATCCGCAAGGCCCCTGGTATATCCAGGGCGTGCGGCAAGCGGGAATCGAGTTGGTCACGGCGCCCATGCCGCGTATTGGCCCGCGGCCGGCGGTCTGGGCCAATTCCCATGTCCTGGCGGTCGTGAACACCCAGGACACCGCGCGAGTGGCCGCCGCCATGCGATTTATCGCCTGGATCCACGATCACGGTCTGGACTGGGCGCAGGCCGGTCAGATCCCAGCGGGGAACGCCGCGCGGACCCGGCTTCCCGATACCGCCGTGTGGCGATACCTGCGCCCATTCGTGGCCCAACTCCCTCATATTGTCTACCAACCCAGTCTCCTGGCCGGCACCAGCGTGTTCGCGGAGCAACTCCTCACCCCGGTTATCACCGCGACTCGTGCCGCCATGCTCGGCCAGCAAACGGCCTATGACGCGGCGCGCTCCATGACCGAAGGGGTCGACCAGGCCCTACCCCCGTCCTTCTGAGCCATTTCCAGGCGATCCTCCACATGAGCGCGAGCCTTCCTGGTCCGGGATTGAGCGCGGTAATCACGTATGTTGCGTCTCGGTCCGAGAACGCTAGCTGGTGGAATTCTCGGTGGCTGACTGCGTTGAGCCAGGCGGGGATGTGCGGATTCGCGCGCCGCCGACGCGACTACCGGGCGCGACTACCAGTTGTAGCATCACTACGGCTAGAAGCACCGATCCACGGGCTACCTGCTGCCAGGCCGGATCCAGGCTGAGCAGGTTGAAGATATTAGGTAGGATACTGATGATCAGCAAGCCAACGATAGTGCCTCGAACCGTGCCCACGCCGCCAGTGAGCAGGGTGCCACCTACCACTACCGCCGTAATCGCATCCAACTCATAGCCCTGCGCGGCGGTCGGTGGAGCAGAGAGTAGGCGCGAGGCATAGAGCACGCTGGCAAGGCCGGCCAACATGCCGCTGATCGTGTAGATCGCCAACTTCACCCGGCGAACACGGACACCCAGCAGCAGCGCCGCTTGCTCGTTGCCGCCAATGGCAAACACATGCCGGCCAAAGCGAGTGAAGCGCAGCACATAGGCGAGACCGATGAAAACCGCCACCATGATCCAGGCGCCGGAAGGAATGCCCAGAAAGCTTCCCTCACTGATCAGGCGGAAGTTCCCCGCGTTACTGGCGCTCACCGGAGCCGCGCCAGAACCACTGACCGAGGCGCCATTGTAACGTGATGCCGCCTGGAGCGCGGCGCCACGGGCGATAGAGAGCATCCCCAGGGTAATGATGAAGGGCGGCACCCGCGTGAACGCGACCCCTAGACCATTGATAAACCCCACGGCGCCCATGGCCAGAATGGGCACAATCAGGGCGGGAGCGGTGCCGTGAAAGGAGAGCACGGCAGCGAAGAAGGCGCCCAACGCTACCACCGAGCCCACCGAGAGGTCAATGCCACCACTGACAATGACCAGCATTTGTCCGGCCGCCAGGACACCGAAGACGGGGATCTGGTCGGCCAGATTCTGCAAGTTACCCCGCGTGAAGAAGTTCGGCGATACGAAGGCGCATATGAGAATAAGGATGACCAGCAACGCGGTGGAAAACTCTTGCTGGAGGCGGGAAAGGGCGCGGAGCCTCGCGGGAGGGCGCGTGGCGGCGGCCATGATGCCTGGCTGCCGGGCGGGCGGTTCAGGCATACTCACGCCTCTCCTCCACCTTGAAGAATGACCGCCCCGGCAATGATAAGGCCTTGAGCGATCAGTTGAGCCGGTTTGTCCCAGCCGGCCTGCACGAAGAATGCCCCGAGCACCACGAGTATCAAACCCCCAATCAGGGTTCGCCAGACCCCGCCTACCCCACCCAGCAGCGAGGTACCGCCCACCACCACGGCGGCGATGGTGGCAAGTTCATAGAGATAGCCGTTGTTGAGCGGATCGGCGCTTTGATTGTAGGAGGCGAACAAC